>CADEED010000013.1 GCA_902826225.1 uncultured Pseudomonadota bacterium
AGCGCTTCAGAAAGATCGGAATCGAGGCCTACGCCCCGGGAACAACCGCCAGCCCAGTCCCCGTTTGCCTGGAAACGAGGAATGTCCCCATTACCCAGTCAGCCGAAGGGATTGTCCAGCGACGGCGGGGGCGTCGAGAACCAGACCGGTTTCTCCGGGCCCATGTGGAGGCAGTCCTCGAGGCGGATTCCGAACTTGCCGGGTAGATAGAGGCCGGGTTCGTCGCTCAAGCACATGCCCTCGGCGAGCGGCGTTGTTTCACCGTGGACGAAGTTCACGGGCTCGTGGCCGTCGAGGCCGATGCCGTGGCCGGTGCGATGCGAGCAGCCGGGGAGCTTGTAGCCCGGACCATAGCCCCATTTCTCGTACTGCGCGCGCACGGCATCGTCGACCTTGCCGGCCGGCAGGCCGACACGCGCGGTCTCGAACGCGATGCGCTGGCCCGCGTGCATCTGCTCCCAGACCTGGCGCTGCTCGGCGCTGGCCTTGCCGAAGACGAAGGTGCGTGAAATGTCGGACTGGTATCCATGGACGGAACAGCCGCAATCCATGAGCACGACTTCGCCGTCGCGCACGGCCTGAGGTTGACCGGAGCCGTGTGGATAGGCGGCCGCTTCGCCGAGCAGGATCAGCGCGAACTCGGGCGTCGCCCCGAGCGCGGTGTGCGCATCGTCCATCATCAGCCGGATCTGCTTGGGCGTCATGCCGGCCGCGATCCGCGGTGCGACGTGCCGGTAGGCCGCGATCGTCACGTCCGCCGCCTTCTGCATGAGCGCGAGTTCGGCTTTCGATTTGATCAGGCGGCAGCCGCGCACGACGGGTGCGCCGTTCACGATCTCGACGCGCGGCATCGCCTTGCGCAGCGCATCCACTGCGAAAAAGCGCACCGTCTCCTCGACACCCACCGGCGCGTCGACCTTGCGGTCGCGCAGGATGCCCGCCACCACGGCGAGCGGATCGTCGGGCTCGTTCCAGACGCGAATCTCGGCGGGAATCTCGAGGCTCTCGCGCACCGAGGGTTCCTCGAAGTGCGGCGTGACGACCGCGACATCGCCCTCGCGCGGGATGACGGCGGCGGTGAGGCGTTCGCTGCGCCACCACTGAACGCCGGTGAAGTAGACGAGCGCGGCGCCGGGCTCGACGAGCAGAGCGCCGATGCCGTGCTTCGCCATGAGCGTGCGCGCCTTCGAGATGCGCGCGAGATATTCCTCGCGCGGGATCGGCCTGGCGTCGCCGGTCATCGATTTCAGACCCGCCGCGGAGTCCTGCGCGAACAGGCCGGCCGGCGCGACTGCCGCGAGTCTCAGCAGGTCGCGGCGCCGCACGTCAGCTCGCCTTGTAGGGCTTGTACGATTTCTCTTCGACGATCGTCGAGCCCAGTTTCGTGTTGATGCGCCGCTTGATCGCCGCGCGCTCGTCGTTCGTCACGTACACGGCGCGCGCCAGCTCGATGAACTTCTCGCCGAATCGGCGGGCATGCTCTTCGTCGCGGATCTCGTCCTCGATGACCCACAGCATCTCGTTGACGCGCGTCAACGCGGCTTCGTCGTCGCCCAGGTCGACCGCGGCCGCGCCCGAATCGCGCCACGTCTTTTCGAGCAGCGCCAGCTCGTGCCGGACGTTTGCGACCTTCGTCGCATCGGCGATGCGCGCGGCCTTGATGCGCAGGATGGTGATCTTGTCGAGCAGCTCGCCGGGGCTGATCGGTACGGATATCTCATTCATGCTGGGGCTTTCATGGGGTGGCGTTCACGTCAATCGCGACTCTGGCGGCAAGGCTAGCAGCTCGTCGAGCTTCGCGGTGACCGCCTCGACGTACACCAGCTCCATGACGCCCGGCTTCTCAATCTTCGTCGTCCAGGGGATCTCGCTCGCCGACTTTCCGAAGAACTGGCGGGCCGCCGTGTCGTACGCATCCACGCACCAGCGCCGCGATAGATACGGGCCGCTGCGCTCGGGGTTGGTCGCGGCGTAGAGCCCGATGACCGGCGTATCGACCATCGTCGCCATGTGCGCCGGGCCGGAGTCCGGCGTGAGCAGCACGGTCGAGCGCGCGATGAGTGCCAGCAGCTGCGGGAGCGTGTCGCGGCCCACGAGATCGACGATCGGCACCGTCGCGTGCTGCGCGATGGCCTGCGCCATCTCGCGCTCGAGCGCATTGGGGCCCCCGCACAGGATCACGCGCATGCCGTGCCGACGCACCGCATGGTCCGCGACCGCGGCGTACCGCTCGGGCAGCCAGTTGCGCGCCCGGTGGCTCGAGCACGCGCTGATCACGAGGGTCGGCTGCTGGTCGGGAATGTGCTCGCGTGCGTAAGCGAGGAGCTCGGGCGTCGGCGGGATGTCCCAGGCAATGCGCCGCTCGCGGACGCCGAGCGCATCCGCGAAACCCAGGAAGCTGTCGAGCACGTGCTCGCGCGAGCGCGGCGCGATCTTCCGGTTCGTGAACAGCCACTGCAGTTCGCGCGCCCGCGCGCGGTCGAAACCCAGCTTGATAGGCGCGCGGATGATCGTCGCGGCGGCGCTCGCACGGACCGACAACTGCAGGTGCAGCAACAGGTCGAAGGAGCCCCTGCGCACGATGTCCTGGCGCAGGCGCTTGTACCCGTCGAGCCCGGCACCCTTGTCCACGGTGATAAGCTCCACCTCCGGAATGAGGCTCATCAACTTCGCTTCGAGCTTGCCGATCACCCACGAAAAACGCGTGCGAGGCCACGCCGCCTGCAACGTACGCAGCAGCGGCACGACGTGGCACGTGTCGCCGATGGCGGAGAGCCGCAGCAGGCAAACCCTTTCTGGAATTTCGATGGCTGGTGCTTCCATGGAAGTGGGCGCATGAAGCGTCACTGGCCCGTGGGAGCGGAAGTCAGCGAGACCGCGTTCGATGGCGGCGGGATGCTATACGACGCCTCCCGGACGAGCAATTTCTCGCCCGAGTTCTTCGAGCCCGACTACTGGCGCAAACACGACGCGATCGAGGGCACGGCCCGTGGGCGCGGCACCACCTGGTTCATCCGTGCGGGTGACAGCGGATTCGTACTTCGCCACTACCGCCGCGGCGGGTTCGCGGCAAAATTTTCAAAGGACCGCTACTGGTGGCGCGGCGAGAGCGACACGCGCTCCTTCGCCGAGTGGTACCTCACTTACCACCTGCATCGCGCCGGGTTGCCCGTGCCCACGCCGATTGCCGCCCGCTACCACCGGCACGGCATGATGTACACCGCGGATCTCATCACCCAGCGCATCGACGACAGCGAGTCGCTCGCGCAGGCGGTGCTCAAGGGGCCGCTGCCGTTCTCGCGCTGGATCGCCGTCGGACGCTGTCTCCGCCGTTTTCACGACGCGGGCGTGCGGCACGCGGACCTCAACGCGCACAACATCCTGCTGACGCCCGACCAGGTGTACGTCATCGATTTCGATCGCGGCGAGCTGCGCAAGCGCGGGTGGTGGGCCGACACGACGCTCGTGCGGCTGTACCGCTCGCTCGAGAAGATCACGCTGCTCGCCGCGCCGGAGAGCTTCACCGACGAGGTCTGGCATTCGCTGCTCGCGGGCTACCGCGAATCGGGCGGGCTGCCGCAGGCGCCCCTCGCGCCCGCCTGAACGCGCCTTGCGTTTCGTCTACATCCTGCTGGCCTATCTACTCTCGCCGCTGCTGCTGGCCAAGCTGGCGCTGCGCGGCTTCCGCGACCGCGGCCACTGGAACGGCTTCTCGCAGCGCCTGGGACTGGGCGCGGCCCTCGACCGCGACAGCATCTGGGTTCACGCCGTTTCCGTGGGAGAAGTGCAGGCATCCGCGCCGCTCGTCGAGGCGCTGCTCGCGCGGTTCCCCGACATCCCCATCGTCCTGACGACCGTGACCGCGACCGGCCACGAGCGCGCGCAGGCGCTCTTCAGGCAGCGCGTCGACGTGCGCTACGTGCCCGTCGACCTGCCCGGAGCCGTGCGGCGGTTCTTCCACCGCGTACGGCCGCGGCTCGCCGTGATACTGGAGACCGAGATCTGGCCGAATCTGTATCACCGCTGCGGCCGGCTCAAGGTGCCGCTCGTGCTCGCGAGCGCTCGCATCTCGCCCCGGTCGGTGAATCGCTACCGGCTGCTCGTCGGGCTGTTCCGTGAGACGCTGTCCCACGGCATCTTTATCGCCGCGCAGAGCGCCGAGGATGCCGAACGCTTCCGCTCGATCGGCGCGAGCCCCGACCGCACGCACGTCATCGGCAACATCAAGTTCGATTTCGGCTATCCACCGGACATCGCGGAACGCGGGCAGTCGTTGCGGAAGATGCTCGGCGCCGCGCGCCCGGTGTGGGTGGCCGGCAGCACGCACGCGAATGAGGAAGAGGTGCTGGTCGCGGCGCACGCGCGCATCCGCGAGCGCTTCCCGAATGCGTTGCTGGTGCTCGTGCCGCGGCATCCGCCGCGCTTTGCCGACGTCGCGTCGATGCTCAAGGACAAGGGCATCCGTTACGTGACCCGGCGCAGCGCATCGCCGGTCACGTCCGACACCGAGGTCTATCTTCTCGACACGCTCGGCGAACTGCCGCCGTTCTATGCGGCCGGCGACGTGGCGTTCGTCGGCGGAAGCCTGGTGCCCGTGGGCGGGCACAACCTGCTGGAACCGGCGGCGCTGTCGTTGCCCGTCGTCGCCGGTCCGCACAACTTCAACTCAGCGGACATCGCGACTCTGCTCATCGAGCGCGGCGCGGTGAAGACGGTGCACGATGAGCGCGAGATCGCGGCCTCGGTGGGCGGGCTGCTGGCGGACCCCGCGCTGCGCGCGCGGATGGGCGAGGCCGGCCGCAAGGCCGTGGACGACAACCGCGGCGCGGCGGATCGGCTGATGGAGTTCATCGAGCCGTTGTTGCCGTAAAAGAGTAGGGACAGGCTTTCAGCCTGTCCCTACTCAAGAAGCCTTTCGACGTAGTGTGGCTCTCGGCCCTGGAGCCCTGATGGGGACAGGCTTTCAGCCTGTCCCTACTCAAGAAGCCTTTCGACGTAGTGCCGCTCCGGGCCGAGTAGCCGGTAAAGAGGACAGGCTTTCAGCCTGTCCCTACTCAAGAAGCGTTTCGACGTAGTGCCGCTCCGGGCCGTGGAGGCGGAATGAAGACAGGCTTTAAGCCTATCCCCACGGCCTCATTGGGCCGGAGGCGTCGGCGTCACCGTCGGTGGGTTCTGCGGCGGCGGCGGCGTCTCGAGCCAGCCGTTGATTTCTTCGAGCGCCTTGCGGTCGAGGATTCCGGCGGACTGCTTGAGGCGCATGACGTTGAGCATGTAGTCGTACCGGCTGCGCGCGTACGCCGTCTGCGCCGCCACGAGCGTGCGGCGCGCCGCGAGCACGTCGACCGCGGTGCGCGTGCCGACGTCGTAGCCGGCTTCGGTCGCCTTCAGCGCCGTCGCCGAAGATTCGAGGGCCTGCTTGAGCGCCTGCACTCGCGACATCTCCGAGATGACCCCGAGGTACGCATCGCGCGCGGTGCGCTCCGTCTCGCGTGATACGCGCTCGAGGCGTTGCTTCGCTGCCTGCCACTGGTAAGACGACTGGCGGACGCGGGACTGCGTGCCACCGCTCGCCCAGATGGGCACGTTGACCTGCAGCGAGATCGATTTGTCCGTGTCGCTGTCGAGGGCCGTCGGCGCCGTCCCGCCGCCGAAGCGGCCGGGGATCGGGCTGAAGCGCTGGGTGTCATCGCTCTCGCTGTGGTAGCGGCCGACCACGAGGTCGATTGTCGGCAGGTGCCCGCCGAACTGCTGACGCACGTTGTCGCGCGCGATGTCAGCGCCCAGGCGGCTCGACGACAGCGCGGGGTTCTGTTCCATCGACGCTTCGACCCATTTCTGCGAATCAGCCGGTTCCGGCACCGCGAGCGGCATCGTCGAACGCGGCGTCGCGAGAACGGCGTACTGCATGTCGGTGATCTCGCGCAAATACTCCTGCGACGTCGCGAGCAGCCGCTTCGCGGCGATCAGATCGGCCGCGGCGGTGTCGCGCGCGGCGCGCGCTTCCTGCACGTCCGTGATTGCGATGAGGCCGACTTCGAAACGCTTGTCCGCCTGCTCGAGCTGACGGGAAATCGCGTCGAGCGACGCTTGGTTCGCCTGCACGCTGTCCTGTGCGGCGAGCACGTCGAAATATCGCGTGGACACGCGAATGGCCAGATCCTGTTGCGCGACGGCGTAGTCCGAATCGGCCTGGGCGGCGACTTTCCCCGCCGTTCGCAGGTTTACCAGCCGCGCCCAGTTGAAGATCGCCTGCCGCAGTTCCACGCCCCAGCTCATGCTGTCCGGTTCGAATGTCCGGGTGCCGGACGATTGCTGGAGGATCAGGCGCCGCGAGCCTTCCGGTGCCGGATCCGTCGGGTCCTCGATCAGCGTGGAACCGCTTTCGGCGCGTTCGCCTTCCTGGCGGCCCTTCGTGTACGACCCGTTGATCTGCGGAAGGTAGTCAGCCCACGCCTGCGGGCGCGCCTCGCGCGTGGCTTTGCGCGTGTACTCGGCTTCGCGCACCAGCGGATCGTTGACGACGGCCTGATCGAAAAACGTGAGGAGGTATTCGCTGTACGCGGACGCTGACAGGACGCAGCCCATCCCTAGGGCGAGTAAACGGCGCATTAATAAGAATCCTCTTTAGTGTTGTAATTCACTATATCACCTCGCTCGGGCGCGGTAACGTGCATTCGAAGAACTTAGACGGTTCAGTAGGTCGGTACGGTTGCATCGACGCTCTCGCTCCAGGCTGAGATACCCCCGGCGAGATTGACGACGTGGGTGAATCCTTGGTTCGACAGATACTGCGCGACCCGCATCGACCGGCCTCCCGAATGGCACATCACGACGATCGGCGCCTCCCGCGGGAATTCCGTCAGCCGCGCGGGCACCTGGCTCATTGGCACATGTACGACGTCCGGAATGCCCGCAAGTTGCAATTCCCACGCTTCCCGCACGTCCAGGACCAGCGGCGACTCGCCGCGATCGCGCATTGCCTTGAGCTCGGGGGCCGAAATCTCGAGAACCATGGCCGGCGACCTCAGAACTGGAACGGCTCGGGAGCCGGCGCATTCTCGAGCGCGTCCACCGAAGTTTCGAACAGACCCTGACTGTCCCAGCTTTGCTCCGCCGTGCGCGTCACGAGGAGCGCTTCCTGCGGCAGACGGTCGCCTACGAAGACCAACAGCTTCCCACCGAGGCCCAACGCGCGAGCGAAGCGTTCGTCGTACAGAGGCAAGGCACCACATACGGCGATTAGCGCGTAGTCCCTGCCGAAATCCAAGTTGAAAGTGTCACCCGCGATCACTTCGACCTGGCCGAAGTGGGCGCGCTTGAGATTCACGCGGGCGGCGGCGGCGAGTTCCGGATGGATCTCGATCGCACGCACGCTGGCACCCATGGCGGAGAGACAGGCAGGCACGTAGCCCGTGCCCGCGCCCACGACGAGCGCGCGCATGCCTGGCTGCGCGTCGAGAGCCTGCAGGAGGCGTCCGACAACCTTCGGCGGGAGCATGTGCTGGCCGGCGCGCAGAGGAATGTCGGTATCGGCGAAGGCGACGCCGGCGAAGCGTTCGGGCACGAAAACCTCGCGCGGCGTGCGTCGCATGGCGTCGAGCACGCGATCGTCGAGCACGTCCCACGCACGCACCTGCTGCGTGATCATCTGGCCGCGCGCGAACTCGGTCTGCATGTGCAACTCCTTGAACTGGATGCTACTTATTCTGCCCGAAATGTAGGCGCCGATGATCTACCTTTCGGCGTAGACGGAGTCCGCACATCGCCTATTTTTATGGTTAATGTCGCATGGGGCCTTCCTTCACTCGGATAAGCTGCCCGCGGGCATGGATGCCCGGTAAAAAATAAGGGACTAATAACAACAGGATTCCGCTTCGGGATGTCGATACTCGGGTTGATCTGCGTGCTGCTCGCACTCGTGGCGACGCTGCTTCTCGTGCTGTTCGTTTTCCAACGGCGCGATCAGCGGGCGGTCTCCGAGTTGTCGCTGCAGATCCAGCGCGCCATCGCGGGCGAGCGCCTGCCGCAGCGCATCGAGATCGATCCCGAGCACCAGGGGCATCTCGACGTCCAGGCCCTGGGAGTGTCCGTCAACCAGCTGCTGATGCGCGCGGCGCGCCACACGGGTCGCGAGCGGTCGGGCCCCAAACTATTCAGCGAGCTCGGAGAGCGAATCCACGAGGCCGTCCTCGTGCATCGCGAGGTCATCCTCTACGCGAACACGCAGTTCGCGAGCTTCGTGGGCGTCGATCGCGTCGACCTCATCGATCGCAAGCTGTCCGATCTCGTCGCGCCCGAGTACGCCGAGATCGTCTCCGACAATCTGCGCCGCCGCCTCATGGGCGCACCTGGCGCCGAACGCTTCGAGGTGGAGATGGTCGGCATGCAGGGCCAGGTCTCACTGCTCGAACTCACGACGTCGCAGATCGATTTCGAAGGTTCTCCCGCGCTGCTCGTGACTGGGGTCGAGGTGATCCCCACGAGGAAGCTGCGCGCGCTCGCGAGCGGAAAGATCGACGAGAAGGAGGCGGTCGCCCGCGCCGCGCTCGTCGCACCGCCGTTGCCGCCGCCCCCGCCGGCGGTGCCGCCGCTGCAGGTTTCGGCCCTGCAGTCCCTCGCCGAGGCCATCGTCACCACCGACATCGGCGGCCACCTCGTCTTCCTGAATCCCGCGGCCGAGAAACTTCTGGGGGTCAGCCAGGAACAGGCCGCCGGCCGGCTGCTCGAGGAAGTCGTCGGCCTCGTCGACCAGAACGACCGCAAGCAGCTCGCCGACCCGATTCGCGAGGCGGTCGGCGCCGACGGGGCGCCGCACACCCTGAGCCGCCGCGCGGTGTTGCTCGGGAAGTCTTCGGGCGAGGAGCGGGCGATCGAGCTCGCCGCCTCGCCCCTGCGCAATCACGACGGCGAATTGATCGGCGCGGTCGTGCTCATGCACGACGTCACCGAACTGCGCGGGTTGCACCGCCAGATGTCCTACCAGGCGACGCACGACGCGCTCACCGGTCTCGTGAACCGGCGCGAGTTCGAGCGCCGCCTCGACGAAGCCGCCGACGCCGCGCGGCGCGGCGAGGCGACGCACATGCTGTGCTACCTCGATCTCGACCGTTTCAAGATCGTCAACGACACGAGCGGCCACCTCGCGGGCGATTCGATGTTGCGCGAGGTCGCCAAACTACTGCGCGAGGCCGTGCGCGATTCCGACACCGTCGCGCGCCTCGGCGGCGACGAATTCGGCCTGCTGCTGGTGGGCTGCCCGCTCGACAAGGCGCGGCAGATCGCCGACGACGTCTGCCGTTCGATCGCCACCTACCGCTTCGTGTGGCACGACCGCGTGTTCAACATCGGCGTTTCGATCGGCCTCATCGAGATCGGCCGCGAGGCCGGCTCGGTCGAGCAGCTGCTCGCGGCGGCGGACTCCGCCTGCTACGTCGCGAAGAAAGAAGGCGCCGGCCGTGTGTCCGTCTACTCGGCGCGCGACGAAGCCCTGGCGCGCAACTCCGGGGAGATCGAGTGGCTGCAGAAGCTGCAGTCGGCGCTCAAGGAGGAACGCTTCACGCTCTACTATCAGCCGATCGTCTCCGCGTACGGCGCGGACACCGACGGTCCGTCGATGGAGGTTCTGCTGCGCATGATCGACGAGTCGGGCGCGGAGATCGCGCCGGGCGAGTTCGTCGCGGCCGCCGAGCGCTATCGTCTCATGGCTTCCGTCGACCGCTGGGTCGTCCAGAACACGCTGGGCGCGCTGTCGCGCAACGCGTTCCAGCTCGCGCGCGACCGCAGCCTGGCCATCAACATCTCCGGCCAGACGCTGGGAGATCCGCTGTTCCTCGAGTTCGTGGTCGAGTGCCTCGACCAGACCGGCGTGTCGCCGGACCAGGTGTGCTTCGAGATCGCGGAGAGCGCGGTCATCGGCAACATCGAGCATGCGCGCCGCTTCGTCGGGGTTTTGCACGGGATGGGTTGCAAGTTCACGATCGACGATTTCGGCTCGGGCGTGGGCTCCTTCTCGAGTCTCAAGAACCTGCCGCTGGATTACCTGAAGCTCGATGGCTCGTTCATGCGCAACCTCGCGCGCGACTCGGTGAGCCAGACCATGGTCACCGCCATGATCAAGCTGGCGCGCACGCTCAATTTCAAGATCATCGCGGAGCAGGTGGAAGACTCCGCCGCGCTCGAGGCCGCCCGCAAGATGGGCGTCGACTACGTCCAGGGTTACGTGATCGCGCGGCCGGCCAAGCTCGCGATGGCGGCCTGACTTCAATTCCGGGGATTCCATGTCCGTCGCGCAACAACAGAACACCGGGCACTGCCGCTTCCGTGGCGAACATCCCACCGTCATCCGGCCGGCGTCACGCGTCTCGCTGATCAGCGCGGCGGCGCGCGAGCGGGCCGGCGCATTGTGCCCCGCGACGCATCGCGGCCTGCGCGCGAGCAGTCGTCCACGCCTGCGAGACTCGCGTGCGCGACGCCCGGCCTCGCGCATGATGCCGCCGCGTCGATCCTCGTGACGTTCAGGCTCCCGGCGTTACACTTCGGGTCAACACGAGGTTTCCATGAAGCGCGTCACGGGCATCGGCGGCATCTTCATCAAATCGGCGGATCCCGACCGCCTGAAAGCCTGGTACCGCACACACCTCGGCATCGCGGTCGAAGACTGGGGCGGTTTCGCCTTCAGCTGGAAGGGCGACGACAATCCGGAGGGTACCGGCACGACGGTATGGAGCATTTTCAGCGCGTCGTCGACCTACTTCGAGCCGAGCCAGGCGCAGGTGATGGTCAACTATCGGGTCGCCGACGTGCGGGCGCTCATCGCGGCGTTGCGAGCGGAAGGCTGCAATGTCATGGACAAGATCGACGAGTCCGAATACGGCAAGTTCGGCTGGGTCGTCGACCCCGATGGCAACAAGATAGAGCTGTGGGAGCCGCCGCCGGGAAAGTAGGGGTTAGAGTTCGCGGCGGATGACGTCGTCGAGCCAGCGCTCGTCCGGCCTGCCGCTCCATCGGTTCTCGATGCGCCCGTCGCGGCTGACCAGGTAACTCAGCGGGTAGAACTTGCCCGCGCCGTAGAACGGCGGCGCTTCACCCAGGCGTCCCCGCACGCCGTCGAAGTCGTTCTTCGCGAGAAATGCTTCGAGCACCGCGGGCTCCTCGAGCGATAGATAGAGCACCACGAGGCCGGCGCCTTCGTGTTCGCGCTGCATGCGCGAGAGCAGCGGCATCTCCTTGCGGCACGGTGCACACCAGGTCGCCCAGAAGTTGATGAGCACGACCTTGCCGCGCAGTTCGGAGAGTCGCCGTTGGCTTCCCGACTCGTCGTAGAAGGTCAGGTCGGGCGCGGGCTTGCCCATCGTCGGCATCAGCATCGTCAACGGCGCGGACGAGCCCTGCAACCGCAGCCCGATCAGTGCCGCCGTGGCCACGACGGCGGCGAGCGCCGGCATGCCGAAGCGAACGAAGCGCGTTGCGGGCCGCGTCACCCACCACCCCAGTCCGCCGAGCAGGATCGCCGCGGCCAGCCAGAAGACTGGCGCCCGGAACCACAGTTCGTCGGCGCCGAAGCGGCCGGTGAGGTGCGCGAATGCGAGAAGGGCGATCAGTCCATAGCCCGGGACGAGCGCGAACCACGCCGCATCCGGCACGCGTCGGCGCAGCACGCTGCCGAGCGACAGCAGCGCGCCGCCGGCGAGCAGCAAGGCAAACGAATTGGCGCTGAAACCCATGACCCCGATGTTCGCACCGGCAAGGCCGCGCGCGGACGAGCAGCCGGCGTAGGACCTTTCCGATTGTCATGAGGCGGTGGCATCGTGCGTCGATGGAGCTGCCCGCCGTCGCCCTCGCGTCGCTGTTCGCTGCGTTGCTGTCGTTCTTCACCGGGTTCGGCCTCGGCACCCTGCTGCTGCCGGTGTTCGCCCTGTTCATGCCCGTGCCGGAAGCGGTCGCCTTGACGGCGCTCGTGCACGTCGCCAACAGTTTCCTCAAGCTCGGGCTCACGGCGCGACACGTCGAGTGGCGCATCGTGTGGGTGTTCGGAGTGCCTGCCGTGTTCGCTGCGCTCGCCGGCGCCTGGCTGCTGCTGCGCGTGTCCGGCGCCGAGCCCCTGTTCACTTACACGTTCGCGGGACGCACGTTCGCGGTGACGCCGGTCAAACTGCTCGTCGGCGTGCTGCTGGCAGTGTTCGCGCTGGCCGAGGCCTCGCCCGCGCAGCGGCGCGTGACCTTCGCGCCCCGCTGGCTCGCGATCGGAGGTGCGATGAGCGGGTTCTTCGGTGGACTCTCGGGCATGCAGGGCGCGCTGCGCTCGGCTTTCCTCGTGCGCGCGGGACTCTCGAAGGAATCGTTCGTCGCCACAGGCGCCGCGCTCGCGTGTCTCGTCGACCTGTCGCGTCTCGGGGTCTACGCGCCGGTGTTGCGCGAGGCGTCGCTGAACCGGCCGGCGCTGGGGGTGGCGCTCGTGGCGGCGGCCTCCGGCGCGATCGCCGGTAGTTTGCTGCTGACGAAGATCCCGCTGGCGGTCGTCGAACGGCTCGTCGCCGGGTTCCTGTTCGCCGCGGCGATCGCGCTGATGACGGGAGCGATCTAGTGCGCCTGCCGGCGCGCGCCCGCGACGCGGATCAGGTCTGCAGGCTGCCCGCACGCACGATGCCGAGCTTCTTCATCCGGTGGCGCAGGGTCGCCGGCTTCATCCCGAGCTTGAGCGCGGCGCCGGAATTGCCTTCGATCACCCAGTGCGTCGACTTCAGCACGCGCAGGATGTGCTCGCGTTGCACGTGATGGAGTCCGGTGGCCTCGAGGTCGTCGAAGCTCTCGTCGCTCCCGAACGCCGGGGCGCGCTGTACGCCCGTGGCCGCGGCGGCGACCGCCGCATGCTCGGCGCTGCCCGCCACGGCAAGTAGTTCGGGCGAGATCTTGAGCGCGGGCGCCGTGTTCAGGATGAGCGCGCGGACCACGAGGCCTTCGAGTTCGCGGACATTGCCCGGCCACGGATAGCGGGCGAGCGTCGCGAGCGTGTCGGGATCGATACCGTCGACACGGCGCCCGATGCGCGCTGCGTGCCGGCGCGCGAAGTGCTGCACGAGCAGCGGGATGTCCTCGATCCGCGCCCGCAGCGGCGGCAGCTCGACCGGAAACACGTTCAGGCGGTAGTACACGTCTTCGCGGAAAGAGCCGTCGCGCACGGCCTTGCGCAGGTCGCGATTCGTCGCCGCGACGAGCCGCACGTCTGCCCGCGCGGTGCCGCCGTTCGCGCGCGCCAGCTCCTGCTCCTGGACGACGCTCAGTAGTTTGGCCTGGAGGGCGGAATCCATTTCCCCGACTTCGTCGAGGAACAGGGTGCCTTCGCGCGCGACCTGCCACAGTCCGGGGCTGCCACCGTCGCCGAACAGGGCGGCGTCGAGCGCGCCGGGCGAGAGCGCGGCGCAGTCCAGCTTCACGAAGGACTGGGTGGCGCGACGGCTGCCGGCGTGTATCGCCCGCGCGACCAGCTCCTTGCCGGTGCCGGGCTCGCCGGTGATCAGCACGGCGGCATCGGTCGGGGCGACGCGCCGCGCGCTGTCCAGCGCGCGCGCGAAGGAAGCGCTGGCACCGACGATCGTGTCGGGATCGTGGATGGCCCGGATCTCCTCGTGGAGGTAACGGACCTGCGAGCGCAGCTGCGACTCTGCGCGACGTCCCTCCAGTTCGGCGACGGCGCATTGTGCGATGACGTCGCAGAACGAGCGCTGCAACGATGTCGGCAGCAGCGGGCCGCGCGTGAACGCGCACAGGTGGCCGAGCACGCTGCCCTGCGCGCCGGCGAGCGGCACGCCGAAGTAACCGTCGTAGTCGCCGACGGCACCGGGAAACCTGGCCGCGAGGCCGGACTGATAGGAGACGATCGCGCCGGCGACCACTTCGCCGCAAGGCGTGCCCGCGAGGTCGTACTCGAAATCCGGTACGGGCGTGCCGCGCGCGAGCACGGCACGGGTAATCACGCGATATCGGCCGAGGCTCTCGGTGATGCGCACTTCGTCCGCATCGAGCGCCTGCGAGAGCTGTTGGGCGAGCCCGGGAAAAGGTGCGGCGCCTCGCAGGCGGGAGGTTCCCGCCGCGAGTCGCTGGAGTTCGTCGACTGTGCCGACCCCTGCCATGTACTGCGCGACACCCTTGGATGACGCGTCGAGTATAGGGGAGCGTCCCGACGGTTCGCAGCCCGGTTACGCGTTCACCGGGGCGACCCCGAACGACGGCTGAGTCCGTCGAAGGAGAGCCGTCCGGCGCCGAAGAGGGCGACCACCGCGAGCATGTAACCCCAGAGGAGATGCTGGCCGCGCGCGGCTTCGAATCCTTCGCCACCGAGAACGTGCCAGTACGAAACCACGGCCATCACGTTCACCGCGAACAGGCCGATCGCACCGAAGCGGGCAAACAACCCGAGCGCGACGAGAACGGGGAAGAACAGCTCGCCGAACGTTCCGGCCACCGCCGCGACGGCCGGCGGCAGCAGGGGCACCTGGTACTCGCTGCGAAAGAGTTCGAGCGTGGAATCCCAGGTCGTGAGTTTGAGCCAGCCGGACTCGAGGAACGGCCAGGACACGTACAGGCGGGTCGCGAGGAGCAGCAGCGGCTGCAGTGAATCGAGCGCACCTGCCAGTGCATGGTGTCCGCGATCGAGGCTGGTTCTGAGGTTCATCGGCGCTCCCAATGGTTCGTTGCGGATCAGACCGGGCCCGATCGGGGATTATTGCGGTGGGGTGGGATGCGCGGGATAGCAGGGACGCAACGGCGCCCGCCCCGTGACGGCCCGCACCCAATCAAATACTTATTGTTTGTTCGGCCCAGTCGGGCGGCAGCGTGTGGGGACGAAGCCACGAGCGTGTGCTGCATTCGATGTGCAGTGCGCGAAGTTGACGGGGACGCACGTACGGAATTGGGGTACTTTCGGTCGCCAAGGCGGTTAGGGAGGCGAGCGTGCAATTGTCGCAACTTTGGCGAGAGCACCTGCAGGCCGGATGCCCACCCGGGATGCGTGGGCTGAACATCGCGGGTACTGCCGCGCGCGAACTCGACGCAGAAATAACCGCCTGTGTGTCTGCCTGCGTCTCGCATTCGCTCAAGATGGATGCGCGGATCGAACGCCGCCTGCACGACATCTCCCACGCGCTCGAGCACCTCGAGCCGCCCAGCGCCGAAGTCGCGGCCTACTGCTCGCGCCTCAACATGCTGGTCAGCGCGGTGCTGGTGAACGCGGACCCGATGGAGCCGACGGTTTCCGAGACCGCCGGGACGGCCGTGCGGCCTGGCGTGCGGCGACGAACCGGGTTCTGAACGGGCGGAGACGGCTTCGTCGCCATCCGCCTCACTTGGGTTCGAAGTTCAGCGATACACCGTTCATGCAGTAGCGCTGCCCGGTCGGCGCCGGGCCGTCGTTGAACACGTGGCCCAGGTGGCCGCCGCAATTCGAGCAACGCACTTCCACGCGCGTCATGCCGTGCGAGGAATCCGTGGTCGTCGACACCGCGCCGGGCAGCGGGCGGAAGAAGCTCGGCCAACCCGAGCCGCTCTCGTACTTCGTGCTGGACTCGAACAGCGGGTGCCCGCAGGCCGCGCAGTCGTACTGCCCCGTGCGCTTCTCGTGGTTCAGCGGGCTCGTGCCCGGGCGCTCGGTGCCGTGCTCGCGCAGCACGCGAAACTGGTCGGCGTCCAACAGCGTCCGCCATTCGGTGTCGGATTTCTCGACCGGGTACTTTTCGTTCGCCATCGGGTTCTCCTCTATCGTATTGCCGTTCCCAGGGGCTCACGCCCCACAAAGGAGAACGCCGGCGATGCGCCGGCGTCCATGATTGCAAACACCGACGTCGCCCGGCGTCAGAGCAAAGGCACCAGCAGCAGCGCCACGATGTTGATGATCTTGATCAGCGGGTTGATCGCGGGGCCCGCGGTGTCCTTGTAGGGATCGCCGACCGTGTCGCCCGTGACCGCCGCCTTGTGCGTTTCCGAGCCCTTGCCGCCGAAGTTGCCTTCCTCGATGTACTTCTTCGCGTTGTCCCACGCACCGCCGCCGGTACACATGGAGATCGCGACGAAGAGGCCGGTGACGATCGTGCCGATGAGCAGGCCGCCCAGCGCGCGGATGCCGGCGCCGTTCCCCATGAGCCATTCCATGCCGAAGGCGATGACGACCGGGATCAGGATCGGCAGCAGCGACGGGACGATCATCTCCTTGATCGCCGCCTTCGTGAGGAGATCCACCGCCGTGCCGTATTCCGGCTTCGCCGTGCCTTCCATGATGCCCTTGATCTCGCGGAACTGCCGGCGCACTTCCGTCACCACCGAGCTCGCGGCGCGGCCCACGGCTTCCATCGCCATGGCGCCGAACAGATAGGGCACGAGACCGCCGATGAACAGGCCGATGATCACCGCGGGATCCGACAGCGAGAAGTTCACCATCGCGCGGCCCGTGGCCGTGAGATGCGTCTCCAGGTTGTGCGTGTAGTCGGCGAACAGCACGAGCGCGGCGAGGCCGGCGGAACCGATCGCATAGCCTTTGGTGACCGCCTTGGTCGTGTTGCCCACGGCGTCGAGCGGGTCGGTGATGTCGCGGATCTTCTTCGGTAACCCGGCCATCTCGGCGATGCCGCCGGCGTTGTCGGTGATCGGGCCGTAGGCGTCGAGCGCGACCACCATGCCCGTGAGCGACAGCATCGCCGTCGCGGCGATGGCGATGCCATACAGGCCACCGTTGGGCAGCGCCGCATTGCCCAGGCTGTAGGCGCCGTAGATGGCGAAGCAGATCGCGATCACGGGCAGCGCGGTCGACTTCATCGACACTCCGAGGCCAGCAATGATATTCGTTGCGTGGCCCGTCTGCGAAGCAGCCGCCGTCTTGCGCACCGGCGCGTACTCCGTCGCCGTGTAGTACTCGGTGATGACGATCATCGCGGCCGTGAGCGCGAGGCCGATGAGCGTGCAACCGAAGATGTACAGGGTGAGCTTCGGCGACTCCGCGGTGTTCGGCATCAGCTGTTCGGTGATGAACCAGAACGCGATGGCGGAGATGACGCCCGAGACGATCACGCCCTTGTAGAGCGCGTTCATGATCTTGCCGCCTTCGGAGGTCTTCACGAAGAACGTGCCGACGATCGACGAGATGATGGACGCGGCGCCGAGCGCGAGCGGGTAGAGCACCGCGTTCTCGCCCATCCCCGACATCATGAGACCGCCGAGCAGCATGGTCGCGACCAGCGTCACCGCGTAAGTTTCGAACAGGTCCGCGGCCATGCCGGCGCAGTCGCCGACGTTGTCACCGACGTTGTCCGCGATGACCGCGGGGTTGCGTGGATCGTCCTCGGGAATGCCGGCTTCGACCTTGCCCACGAGATCCGCGCCGACGTCCGCGCCCTTCGTGAAGATGCCGCCACCGAGGCGCGCGAAGATCGAGATGAGCGAGCCGCCGAACGCGAGGCCCACGAGCGAGTGCAACGCATGGTCGTTGCCGATGCGCGGCGCGAGCAGCGCGTAGTAGCCCGCGACGCCCAGCAGACCCAGGCCGACGACGAGCATGCCGGTGATCGCGCCGCCCTTGAACGCGACCTGCAGCGCGGCGTTCAGGCCGTTGTTGGCCGCCTCGGCGGTGCGCACGTTCGCGCGCACCGAGATGTTCATTCCGATGTAACCCGCGAGTCCGGAGAGGATGGCGCCGATGGCGAAGCCGCCCGCGCTGTACCAGTCGAGTGCCAGACCCAGCACGACGAACAGAACCACGCCGACGACGGAGATCGTCGTGTACTGCCGGTTGAGGTAGGCCTTGGCGCCGGCCTGGATGGCCGCTGCGATGTCCTGCATCCTGGCGTTGCCCGCCGGCAGCTTGAGAATGGACATCATCGAGAACACGCCGTACAGAACGGCGACGATACCGGCGCCGATCGCCAGCCACAGCCACGTCGTGGCAACCATGCAGAACTCCTGTCGGAATCAGGTACTTAGTTGTTATGCAGGAGTGCCGCTTGAGGCCGCCACCCCCGAAAGGGCGCGCACTATAACAACGAGACCTGCCCCGGCCAACCGTTGCCGGAGGCTGACAGCGTGAGACAGCCGGGGAATTCCGCGGGATCGTCCGGACGATATGTCGTCCCACGTCGCAGCGCGCATTCGCGCGCCAGGGAAGGGGACAGACGACTGCGCGCCTGTCCCCATCGAATTACGGCTTGAACTCGGTGTTGAGTTTCTTCTTCACTGCGACGCCCTTGATTGTCACGTAGTCCGGCAGGCCGTTCTTGTAAGGCGGGTAGTCCTCACCCTCGATGAGGGGCTGGAGGTAGTCGCGGCATTTCTGCGTGATGCCGAAGCCGTCCTCGGTGATGTAGTCGCGCGGCAGCTTCTTCTCGACATTCGCGACGTCGCTGAGCGGCACGTGGCCGACGACCCATTTATAAGGCTTCGACTTCTTGCGGACGATGGTCGGCATCACCGCATCCATGCCCTGCACGGCGAGTTCCACCGCGGCCTTGCCCATCGCGTACGCCTGCTGCACGTCCACCTTCGACGCGACGTGGCGCGACGCGCGCTGCAGGTAGTCCGGCACGGCCCAGTGATACTTGTAGCCGTGCGCCTCCCGAACCATGTTCGCGACGACGGGCGCGACGCCACCCAGCTGCGTGTGGCCGAACGCGTCCTTGGTGCCGGCATCCGCGAGGAACTTGCCCTCGGCATCGTGCACGCCTTCGGAGACGACGACCACGCAGTAGCCCACGCGGCCCACGACATCCTTCACCTTCGCCAGGAACTTCTCCTTGTCAAAGGCGATTTCGGGAAACAGGATGATGTGCGGAGCCTGGTCGGGGCCTTTGCCCGCGAGGCCGGCGGCGGAGACGATCCAGCCGGCGTGGCGGCCCATCACTTCCATGACGAACACTTTCGTCGACGTTTTCGCCATCGAGGCCACGTCGAGCGCCGCTTCGCGCGTCGAGATCGCCACGTACTTCGCCACGCTGCCGAAGCCCGGCGTGCAGTCCGTGTGCGGCAGATCGTTGTCCACGGTCTTCGGCACGCCCACGCAGATCACGCGGTGACCCAGCTGATCGCCGATCTGGGACACCTTGTTAGCCGTGTCCATCGAGTCGTTGCCGCCGTTGTAGAAGAAGTAGCCGATATCGTGCGCCTTGAACACCTCGATGAGTCGTTCGTACTTCGCGCGATCCTGTTCGAGTGTCTTCAACTTGTACCGCGCCGAGCCGAACGCGCCCGCGGGCGTGTGCTTCAGGCCCTTGATCGTCGCGGGAGATTCCTTGCTCACGTCGATGAGATCTTCGGTGAGCGCGCCGACGATGCCGTGCCGGCCCGCATAGACCTTCGCGATGGCCTTCGATTTCATCGCGGCTTCGATGACGCCGGCGGCGGATGCGTTGATGACGGCGGATACGCCGCCCGATTGAGCATAGAACGCGTTCATCGGCTTCGGCTTTTTCAGTTTGAGGCGCTTGCTCATGTCTCTTTCCCGTTGTCTCGTGTTGTCCCGCGCAGGCGTGGTGAAAGTTTGCTTGGGCGGGGTGGTTTGGGTACTGTGACGCCCCTTCGCGGGGCAGGTCTCAGGGTCAAGAATTTAGCATGCGCATCGTATTCATGGGCGCGCCCGGATCGGGCAAGGGCACGCAGGCGCAGCGCCTCGTCCAGCACTTCGGCATCCCGCAGATTTCCACCGGCGACATCCTCCGCAAGCACCTCGCCGAGGGCACGCCGCTCGGTTTGCGCGCGAAAGAGATCATGGCGAGCGGCGCGTACGTCGACGACGACACCATGCTCGCGATCATCCGCGACCGCCTCGCGCAGCCGGACGCGTCGAAAGGCTTCATCCTCGATGGTTTCCCCCGCACGGTGACGCAGGCGCAGGGGCTGTCGAAACTCCTGGGCGATCTCGGCACCCCGCTCGATGTCGTCGTGTCGTTCGAGGCGAACAACGACGAGATCATCAAGCGCCTCTCGGGCCGCCGCGTGTGCGAGCTCTGCAAGAAAGTGTTCAACGTACACACGGCGCCGCCGTCGGTTCCGCCGGAGTGCGTCGGCGGTCGCGACGAGCACCAGGTCGTGCAGCGCGACGACGACAAGGAAGCCACGGTGCGCGAGCGCCTGCGCGTCTACGAAGAGAAGACACGCAAGCCGCTGGCGAGCTTCTATTCCTACACCGGCCTCGTCCGCACGGTGGACGCGGACGGCGACATCGACGAAGTCACGCGCCGCCTGCTCGCGACACTCAAGGCCGGTGGCGGAGCGAAGGTGGCGAAACCCGCGAAGTCGAAACGCCGCGTCGCGCGGCCGGCGAAGCGCAAACCGCCCGTGCGCCGCCGCGCCGCGCCGGCGAAGCCGAAGTCCCGGTCGAAGCCCAAGTCGAAGGCGAACAGCCGGGTCGTGAAGCGGGTGAAACGCGCCGCGGCGCGAAAGGCGCGCCCCACGCGCCGCAAGTCGTCAAAGCGCCGCTAACAAGCGCGCGCCGATGACCTCGGCGCGCCAGCCGCGCAGCAGGCTCACGTCCCGATTGCCGGTCGCGAGGCGCTCGAGTTCCCGGCGCGTCGCCAGCACTTCGGCACTCATTTCCAGTGACTTCGCCACGCTGTCCGCGATGTCGGCGAGCCGCTTCGCGAGCGCGAGACGTTCCGGGTCCGGCCGCTCGCGCCGCGGCAGCGGCGGCGGCGGATCACCGATGCCGGACTCCTGGACCAGCGCGAGCAGTTCGTCGCCGCACTTGCGGACCACCGATTCCTGCATCTCCGGCAATGTCGCCAGCGCGTCCACGCTGCGCGGCAGACGCACGACGATCTCGCGCAGCACGGCGTCGTCGAGGATCCAGCCACGCGGCCGGTTGCGATCGATCGCGCGGCGTTCGCGCCACGCGGCGATCGCCTGGACGAGCTTCTGCCGCGCGGGGTCGAGCGCGGGCAGACCCTTGACCTTCTTCCAGGCATCTTCCGGCGCCACCTGCAGCGCGTCGGCGTTCGACAGTCCCGCGAGTTCTTCTTCCAGCCAGGCGAGGCGGCCCTGGGAGCGCAGTGTTTCGACGAGGTGGTCGCGCAGCGCGACGAGGTGCCGCACGTCGTCGAGCGCGTACTCCTGCTGCTCCGGCGACAACGGCCGGCGCGACCAGTCGGTGCGCGTATGCGCCTTCGCGAGCTCCACGCCGAGCAGGCGCCGTGCGAGCTCCGCGTAACCGACCTGGGAGGGGAAACCGGCGAGCGCCGCGGCGATCTGCGTGTCGAACACCGGCCGCACGAGCCCGACCGCCGGCAGCATGACCTCGAGGTCCTGCCGCGCCGCGTGCATGACCTTCACGGCACCGCTGGTGAGCAACGGCACCAGCGGCGCAAAATCCAGCTTGAGCGGATCGATGCACACCGGCTCGCCCCCACGGGCGATCTGCACGAGGCACAGCTCCGCGCGGTAGGTCTTTTCCCGCATGAACTCGGTGTCGAGCGCCAGCGCGCCGGCGTTCGCCGCTCCGGCGGCGAACGAGGCCAGCGCATCGGCGGTGTCGATCATCAAGGCGGTCGTTCTCCGTGTGACGTGTACAATCCTGCGCGCATTATGCTTGCTGTGTTGCGCGCTTTGCTCGCCGGTCTGTTCGACATCGCCCTTTTCAGGCGCGGACCGGATGTGTTGCCGACGTCGACGACCCTGCTCGGCATCATCATCGCGTCGCACGTCGCGATCAACGCATTCTTCCTCTCGCGGACGGCGGAAGCCGCCGCCTTCTGGCCGATCGCCCTTGCCTTGCAGGAGGCATTCACGCTCGGGTGGTACTTCGTCACGCTCAAGCGCGCGGGCAAACCCGAGCGATTCACCCAGACCATGACCGCGATGTACGGGATCGACGTGCTGTTCCGGCCGATCATCATGCCGCTCGCCCTGGCCTTCATGTCCCAGCCCAAGGGCGAGCAGGCGGCCGCAGCCGGCGCCCTCGCGATCTTCGTGCTCGCCGTTTGCGTCTGGGTCCTCGCGATCAACGTGCACATCGTGCGCGCCGCGCTCGAGTGGCCCATCCTGCGCTCGCTCGGTCTGTTCCTCGCGCAGAACGTGGCGTGGTTCGTCATCGCGACGCTCCTGTTCGGCGTCACGGCGTCTCCTCCAGGCTAGGTCAGGAATGCACGTCCACATCCTCGGCATCTGCGGCACGTTCATGGGTGGCATCGCGGCCATCGCGAAGGCCGCGGGGCACCGCGTCACCGGTTCCGACAAGAACGTCTATCCACCGATGAGCGCCCAGCTCGAGGCGCTCGGCATCGAGCTCACCAGCGGGTTCGACGCCGCGCAGCTCTCGCAGCGTCCCGACGTCGTCGTCGTCGGCAACGTGATGACGCGCGGCGTGCCCGTGATCGAGGCGCTGCTCGAGAGCGGAATTCCCTACGCTTCAGGGCCGGAGTGGCTGGCGCGCGAAGTGTTGCGCGACGTGCACGTGCTCGGCGTCGCGGGCACGCACGGCAAGACGACGACGTCGAGCATCCTCGCGTGGATCCTGGACCACGCGGGTCTCGCGCCTGGTTTCCTCATCGGCGGCGTGCCGGGCAACTTCGCGGTCAGTGCGCGGCTCGGCGGCAAGAAGGTTTTCGTCATCGAGGCCGACGAGTACGACACCGCATTCTTCGACAAGCGCGCGAAGTTCGTGCACTACCGGCCGCGCACCGTGATCCTCAACAACCTGGAGTTCGATCACGCGGACATCTATGAAAACCTGGCCGCCATCCAGAAGCAGTTTCACCACCTCGTGCGCACGATTCCCGCGTCGGGGCTCATCCTGTGGAACGCGGCCGACGCACCGCTGAAAGCGGTGCTCGACATGGGCGTGTGGACACCGCGCGAGAGCTTCGCGCGCGCCGCCGGCCAGAATGTCACCTGGGCGATCGATGTCGAACCGGGTGGCGACTACTCCAAATTCGTCGTGCTCGAGGGTGGGCGTCCCGCGGGCACCGTGCGCTGGCCGCTGCTCGGCGAACACAACGCGTTGAACGCGCTCGCCGCGATCGGCGCCGCGCGGCACGCGGGCGTGCCGGTGGCACAGTCGATCGCCGCGCTGGCGGGGTTCAAGGGCGTCAAGCGGCGCATGGAACTGCGCGGCGAAGTCAGCGGCGTCGCCGTGTACGACGACTTCGCGCACCACCCGACCGCGATCGCGACGACGATCGACGGACTGCGGCGCAAGGTCGGCGGCAAGCGCATCGTCGCGGTGCTCGAGCCGCGCTCGGCCACCATGAAGATGGGTGTGCATCGCGAGACGCTCGGCCCGTCGCTCGCGGGCGCCGACGCGGTCTGGATGTTCGCCCCGCCGGATCTCGGCTGGGATGCCGGTGCCGTGGTGCAGTCGCTCGGCGCGAAAGGGCGGGTGGCGCGTTCGCTCGAGGAACTCGTGGCCGGGCTGGCGAGCGGATCGTGCCCCGGAGACCAGGTGCTCATCATGAGCAACGGCGGCTTCGGCGGCCTGCACGGCAAACTACTCGAGGCCTTGGCCAGGAGAGCGTGACGGTGACGGCGGGCAACAGCGTCATTTCACTGTTCCCGCTGCACACGGTCCTGTTCCCCGGCGGCCCGTTGCCGCTGCGCATCTTCGAAACGCGCTACGTCGACATGGTCCGACGCTGCATGCGCGCCGGCGAATCCTTCGGCGTCGTGCTCATCGAGGACGGCGAAGAGGCGGGCGCGGTCGCCTCCACCGCGGTCGTCGGCTGCAGCGCGCGCATCGCGGATTTCAATCGGCTGAACGACGGCCTGTTGGGCATTTCATGCGTGGGCGAGCGCAGATTCCGCGTCGATCGCGTCTGGCGCGCGGCGGACGGGCTCAACATGGCGGAAGTGAGCTGGCTCGCGGTAGAGGCGCCTACACCGCTGCCCGCTGAGTTCGCCGCCATGGCGGACGCCGTGCGGCGCGCGCTCGACGAGCTGGCCGAGGTGTATCTGCACGTCGAGAAGAAATTCGACGACGCCACCTGGGTCGGCGCGCGGCTCGCGGAGTTGCTGCCACTCGCGCCGAACGACAAGCAGGCATTGCTCGAGCTCGAAGATCCGGTGGCGCGGCTGACCGCCCTTCAAACCGTCATGGAAAAGGGGTCTGACCCCATTTCCTGACCCCATACCACCACCACAGCGCGCCGCCGATCACCACGGTCCAACCGAGCACCATCCACCCGATGAAGCCGTCGTAGTCGCTCATCAGGAATGCCACGGGTCCGCTCTCGCGCCGCATCGACGTTTCGCGCACCACGGTGATCACCGCGACCCAGCCGGCGTGCAGCCCGATGCAGGCCGCCACGTTGCCGGTGAGGTGACGCACCATCCCTAACAACACGCCGACGGCCGCCAGGCACAGGAATGCGTCGATGATGGCCGCGGGGTTTGCGAAGGCACTCAGGATGCCGGACAGCATGTCGAGACCGCTCCCCGGGCCGACCTGGTCTGCCGGGATGCGTGTCTTGGCGAAGAAATGCGTGGCCGCGTAAACGAGCGACACGAGCACGATCGCGGCCACCGGCCCCGATTCGCGCGAGATCGCGCTATGCATCGCGCCGCGCAGTGCCGTCTCCTCGATCAACGCGACGACGAGCCCGGTGACCAGGCCGAGCGCAATGAGCTTCGCCCAATCCGCCGCGTGCATCACGAGACCGGGCCTGAACTCGCGCATGTCGAGCGCCACCATCGTGGCGAGCACCGGCAGCATGAGCGCGGCGCCGAGCAGCAGCGCCTTGCCGAGTTCGGCCAGGAACGCGGGCGCGGGCAGCGCGAACCCCAGGCTCGCGCGGTCGGCGACACGCAGCCGCCGCGCGACGAACAGGAAGCCGACCAGGAATACGAGCATCGCGATTCGGCTCGCGACGCGGTGGAATTTGTAGTCGAAGCCCAATGACTGCGTGAGCAGCCATGCGGGGTACGCGAACACCGCGATCCCCACCAGCGCCAGCGCGATCAGGCCGAGGAAGACCGCAAAGCTGCGCATCGCCGGTCAGGGGAGCAGGAGCGGCTTCGGCTGGTGACCGGCGCGGCGGAGCAGTTCGAGCAGGCCGTCCGGGCCCACGAAGTGCAGGGCGCCGACGACGACGAGCACGTCTCGCTTGTCCGCGAGCAAGGTCTCGATCTGCGGCAGCCATTTTCGATTGCGCGCCCCCAGCAGGGCGTCGTATAGCGCCGGCGCGTGCGCGCGCTCCTCGAGGAATTCCTTTTCGAGCGCCCGCAGGTCGCCCCCGCGCCATGCGTCGACGAGCCGCTGCAGATCTTCCGGCAGCGTGGGCGCGTCGTCGGCGGACTCCACGAGGAACCGCGTCTGTTCCTCGACGCTGCGCGCGTCGAAGATCCCGAGCTGATCCACGATCGTCTCCAGGCCGTCGATGCGCTTGCCGTCGGCGCGCGCGCGGTCCGCGATCTGCATGTCGATGCCGAGCGCCGGATCGAAGCCGGATTTCACCAGGGCGAATTGCGTGAGCACCATCGCCGCGGCCCAGGGCTCGAGCTTCGCGATCGCGAACTCGGGCAGCTCGAGCTTCTCCGCGAGGTCGCGCACCCGGGTGTACTTGTCCGCGCCGATCACGTCCTGCAGCGTCCGGTCCGGCGGCAGCGTTCCGTTCGCGGTCACGAAGTTCACCGCCTCCATGGGATTCAGGTCGTCGAGATCGACTTCCATCACGATGCGATTCGCGGCGCCGTAGGCGCGTTCGAGCGCGGGCGGCAGCCCGGAATGCTCCTTCGGCAGCGCATGCACGGAGCCCGCGAGGTAGACGGTGTTGTTGGCGCCCTTGAGCACCCAGACGGACGATTCGCCGCGCGCCAGCGCGGGGGAGGCGGCTCCGGCGAGCAACAGCAGGCCCGCGAGGCCGCGAGCGAGGCCCCGCCGCAGATCATCCGGAAAATTCATGCCGCGGATTCTGCGGCAGTCAGCTGGTGCACGCCAGTATCGATGGCGCCGTTGGAATGCAGCGTGAGCAGGCGGTATGCCGGCGGCTGGGTGTCGATGACGAAGTCGTTCGAGCGCGGCTGGAACTGCGCACAAGTCGACGGCGTCGCGAGCAGCCGTACGGTGCGGCGCGCGCCCTCGAACGACTGGTGCACGTGGCCCCACACGACGGCCTTCACGTTCGGATGGCTGTCGATGACGGACCAGAATTCGTTGGCGTTCGCCAGCCCGACCTTGTCGAGCCAGCGCGAGGACATGTTCACCGGGTGGTGGTGCAGGCAGACGAGGGCATGGCGCTGGCGCGCGCGGCCGAGGTCCTCGTCGAGCTTGGTGAGCATCTCGGCCGAGATGTGGCCACCCGCCTGGTTCGCGACCACGCTGTCGACGAGCACGAATCGCCACGCGCCGATGTCGGCGGGGCCATCGAGTTCGAACGGGACCTGCGAGAGCGCCGCGCGCATCTCGGGCACGAGATCGTGATTGCCGGGGATGCAGAGCACGGGCTTGTTGTAGCGCGAGAAGATCCGGCGGAACTGCTCGTACCCGCTGGCATCGTCCTGGACGAGATCGCCGGTGACGAGGATGGCGTCCGCCGTCGCGAGATGGCCCGAAGCGTCCGCCAGGGTCCGCTGCAGGGACTCATAGGTATTGATCCCGCGCAGCGTCGCGGCGGCATCCCCGAAGAGGTGGGGGTCGGTGAACTGGATGACTCGGATCGCACTCATTCGCGGGGACTGTACGTGCCTTCAGTTAGGGGGCCGGTGATGCGCGTCACGACAATTTTCATGGCACTGTAACGGGGTGAACCAGGTCGCAAACCACCGGTGAAAAAATGTGAATCGGCGTCGGTCTCTGGCGACTCTTTCGCAAGCTCGGGACGAGGTTCCGAGAACTCGGAAATTGGTAAATCGGGCATGAATGGTGGACTCTTGGCAGCCGGCACAGTGCCCGACTTGGGCGGTTGACATGTCGGCGCCCATGAAGAAACCCGGCAAGAGCGATCCGAGCCGACCGCGGGAAGACGGCTACGGCTACAAGCGCGACTTCTATCGCAGCGAGCAGGTCGCGGAAGACTACGATTTCCACCGGTTCAGTTCGCCCGAGCGACAGAAGCGCAACGCCCGCAAGTGGGCCGCGATCCGCCGCGCGCTCGCGCAGGCCACCGGCGTCCGGACGATCCTCGACCTGCCTTGCGGCACCGGTCGATTCACGGGAGGTCTCACGCGCGAGGGCTTCGAGGTGGTGGGCAGCGACATCTCGATGGAGATGCTGCGAAAGGCCG
The DNA here is from genome assembly GCA_902826225.1 of uncultured Pseudomonadota bacterium. Classification (GTDB taxonomy): domain Bacteria; phylum Pseudomonadota; class Gammaproteobacteria; order Steroidobacterales; family Steroidobacteraceae; genus CADEED01. The sequence goes on from CADEED010000013.1 coordinate 27,183, forward strand.
CAAGTATTCCCGGCGGGAGCGGGCCCGCGATCCGCGGCTACGTGCAGGCCAACGCCGAGGCGCTGCCGCTGCGCGGCGACTCGCTGGATTGCGTCATGAGCATCCGCTTCATGATGCACGTTGATCCTGCGACCCGCGTGCGCATGCTGCGCGAGTTCGCGCGCGTGTCGCGGCGCTGGATGATCATCGACTACCGCCACAAGTACACGATCCGCTACGTCCTCACGAACACGTTCGGGAAGTTGGGCCTGGGCCGTGCGCCGCTGTCGCGCGTGTCGCGCAAGGAGCTCGAGGCGGAGTTCGCCGCCGCCGGCCTCGCGATCCGCGACGTGATCCGCGTGTCGACGCCGCTGTTCTCGGACAAGTGGGTCGTGCTCGCCGAGCGCGCCTGACTACCGGAGCCGCAGCTCGCGCATCGGCACGGCGCGTTCCGTCACGTACTCGCGCACCGAAGCGAGCCCTTCCTTGAGGCCACGATAGTTGACGAGCCGCTGCGCTTCTTCGTACGAGCACCAGCGGTAATCCGCGTGCTCCTCGGGATCGAGGGTCACGGCGTCAGCGTCGACGCGCGCCGCGTAGACCGCGATCATCTGCATCGCGTCGAAACGGCGGTTGTAGATGTTGTAGACGTGTTCGGCGGCCCAGATCTCGAGCGTCTCGAGCCCCGCCTTTGCGAGCACGCGCTCGACGGCGTCGGTCACGCGCTCGCCGTCCGCCACGATGTGGCTCGGGATCTGCCAGAACCGGCCGCCGTTGAAGTGACGATCCGCCTTGATTTGCGAGGTGTGGAGCAGGAGGTATTCCGGCCGTTCCGCGGTGCGCCAGACCCAGACGTCGAACACGCTCGTTTGCAGCTCCATCCACCGCTCCTGACAGTCCTGCGGAATTCGCCGCATTGTCCTCCCCAGACAACGCCGGGATAGGGCTTTTTTCACGGCTCCAAGGTTGCTTGCCCGAGCCCCCGTAGCGGACAATGCGCGCCCTTTATGGACACCGCAGCCACCACTCCCAACAGCCGCACGCTCGCCAACGCGATTCGTGCGCTCTCCATGGACGCCGTGCAGGCGGCGAATTCGGGTCATCCCGGTGCGCCGATGGGCATGGCCGACATCGCCGAGGTGCTGTGGCGCCACGTGCTCAAGCACAACCCCGGCAATCCGAAATGGTGGAACCGCGACCGTTTCGTGCTCTCGAACGGGCACGGCTCCATGCTGCTCTACTCCCTGCTGCATCTGTCCGGCTATCCGGTCGCGATCGACGAACTCAGGAATTTTCGCCAGCTCGGCGCCCGCACCGCGGGCCATCCCGAGCACGACCTCGCGATGGGCATCGAGACGACCACCGGCCCGCTCGGCCAGGGTTTCGCGAATGCCGTCGGCATGGCGCTCGCAGAGAAGTTGTTAGCCACGCAGTACAACACCCCGGACATCACGCTCGTCGACCACCACACGTACTGCTTCGCCGGCGATGGCTGCTTCATGGAAGGCATCTCGCACGAGGCGGCGTCGCTCGCCGGTACCTGGAAGCTCGGCAAGCTCGTCGTGTTCTACGATGACAACGGCATCTCGATCGACGGCAAGGTCCAGGGCTGGTTCACCGACGACACGCCGAAGCGCTTCGAGGCATACGGCTGGCACGTCGTGCGCAACGTCGACGGTCACGACGCCGAGGCGGTCGCTGCGGCGATCAAGAAGGCGCGCGCGAAGAAGGAACAGCCGTCGCTGATCTGCACGAAGACAGTCATCGGGTGGGGCGCGCCCAACAAACAGGGCACGAAGTCCGCGCACGGCGAGGCGCTCGGCACCGACGAAATCGCGAACGCGCGCAAGACGCTCGGCTGGGAACACCCGCCGTTCGTCATCCCCGACGACGTCCGCGCGGCGTGGGAGGACAAGGAAGCGGGCGCCGCCGCCGAGAAGAAATGGACGCGCCTGCTCAAGCGCTACAAGCGCGAGCACCCGGTGGCGGGCGCCGAGTTCGAGCGCCGCATGAAGGGCGATCTGCCCAACGACTGGAGCGAACTCGCCCAGGCCGTGATGGCCGCGGGCGCCGCCGTCACCGGATCGCAGGCGACGCGCGCTTCGTCGCAGCTCGCGTTGAACGTGCTCGGCCCGAAGATGCCCGAGATGCTCGGTGGTTCGGCGGATCTCACCGGATCCGTCAACACGCGCCGCAAGGACTCGGTGGATCTCACGGCGGAGCAGTTCAAGGCCAACTACGTGTACTACGGCGTGCGCGAATTCGGCATGACCGCGATCATGAACGGCCTCACATTGCACGGCGGCTTCCGCCCGTACGGCGGCACGTTCCTCGTGTTCTCCGACTATGCGCGCAACGCGGTGCGGCTCGCAGCGCTCATGCACTGCCCGACGACGCTCGTGTACACGCACGACTCGATCGGTCTCGGCGAAGACGGACCGACGCATCAGCCCATCGAGCATCTCGCGTCATTGCGCGCGATGCCGAACCTGCACATCTGGCGCGCCTGCGATGCCGTCGAGTCCGCCGCCTCGTGGATCGCCGCGCTCGAGCGGAAGAATGGTCCGACCGCGCTGGTGTTCACGCGCCAGGGTCTGCCGCAGCAGCCGCGTTCTCCCGAACAACTCGTCGCATTGCGCAAAGGCGGCTACGTGCTGCTCGATTCCAACGGACCGCCCGAGGCCATCGTCATCGCGACGGGCTCGGAAGTCGGATTCGCCGCCGAGGCGGTGAAGGAGCTGCAGGCCGCGGGCAAGCGCGTGCGGCTCGTGTCGATGCCGTGCTGCGAGGCGTTCGATGCGCAGCCTGCGCCGTATCGCGAGAGCGTATTGCCGTCGGGTTGCACTCGCCGTCTCGCCGTGGAAGCGGGCGCCACGCAGTCGTGGTGGCGCTACGTGGGGAGCGGCGGCCGCGTGCTCGGACTCGACCACTTCGGCGCGTCGGGCAAGGGTCCCGACCTGTTCACGCATTTCGGTCTGACCCGGGACGCCGTCAAGGCGCAGGTCGAACAACTTCTATTGTCTTGATCTTTTGGGACTGATTAACCGGCAAGGGGATTCGGAAAGATGGCCATCAAGGTAGGAATCAACGGTTACGGACGCATCGGCCGCAACATTCTCCGCGCGCTCTACGAGTCGAAGCGCACGAACGAAATCCAGATCGTCGCGGTCAACGACCTCGGCGACGCGCAGACCAACGCGCACCTCACGCAGTACGACACGGCGCACGGCAAATTCCCGGGCACGGTCGGCGTCGAGGGCGACTCCATCGTCGTCAACGGCGACAAGATCAAGGTGTTCGCGCAGCGCGACCCGTCGAAGATCGACTGGGCGTCGGTCGGCGCCGAATACGTATTCGAGTCCACGGGCTTCTTCACCACCAAGGCGGATGCGGGCAAGCATCTCGCCGGCGGCGCGAAGAAGGTGGTCATCTCGGCCCCGGGCGGCAAGGACGTCGACGCGACGGTCGTCTACGGCGTGAACCACAACGTGCTGAAGAAAGAACACACCGTGATCTCGAACGCGTCGTGCACCACGAACTGCCTCGCGCCGCTCGCGAAGGTGCTCAACGACAGGATCGGCATCGTCAACGGACTCATGACGACGATCCACGCGTACACGAACGACCAGCGCCTCACCGACGTCTACCACGAGGACATCCGTCGCGCGCGCTCCGCCACGATGAGCATGATCCCGGCGAAGACCGGCGCGGCGGCCGCGGTCGGCCTCGTGCTGCCGGAGCTCAAGGGCAAGCTCGACGGCTTCGCGGTGCGCATCCCGACGATCAACGTGTCGCTCGTCGATCTCTCCTTCGTCGCCAGGCGCGCGACGTCGGTCGAGGAGATCAACAAGGTCATCAAGGAAGCGGCCGACGGCGCCATGAAGGGCGTGTTGAACTACACCGAGAAGCAGCTCGTCTCGATCGACTACAACCACGACCCGGCTTCGTCCACCTACGACGCGACGATGACGCGCGTCAGCGAGGGCACGCTGGTCAAGGTGTGCTCCTGGTACGACAACGAGTGGGGCTTCAGCAACCGCATGCTCGACACGACCATCGCCTGGTCGAAGGCGTCCTGAGGCCATGGCTGAAGGAGTAGGGCGGTGAACGTGCTGCGGATGGCGGACCAGGATCTCGCCGGCAAGCGGGTCCTGATTCGCGAAGATCTCAACGTGCCCGTCGAGGGCGGCAAGGTCACCAGCGACGCGCGCATCCGCGCGTCGTTGCCGACGATCAAGCTCGCGCTCGAGAAAGGCGCCAAGGTCTTCCTCGCCTCGCACCTCGGCCGTCCGGAGGAGGGCGTCTACGCCGAGGAGTTCTCGCTGGCGCCCGTGGCCACGCGACTGTCGGAACTGCTGGGTTCGCCCGTGCCGCTCAGGAAAGACTGGTTGAACGGCGTCGACACGGCGCCGGGCTCGGCGGTACTCCTCGAGAACGTGCGCTTCAACAAGGGCGAGAAGAAGGACAAGGAAGAACTCGCGAAGCAGATGGCCGCGCTCTGCGACGTATACGTCATGGATGCGTTCGGCACGGCGCACCGCGCCGAGGCGTCGACGCACGGCGTCGGCAAGTTCGCCAAGATCGCGTGCGCGGGACCCTTGCTGGTGGGTGAGCTCGAGGCGCTCGAGCGTGCGCTCGCGCAGCCGGCGCGTCCGCTCGTGGCGATCGTCGCGGGCAGCAAGGTGTCGACCAAGCTCACCGTGCTCGAGTCACTGCTCGCGAAGGTCGACAAGCTCATCGTGGGCGGCGGCATCGCGAACACGTTCCTCGCGGCTACCGGCGTCAATGTCGGCAAGTCGCTGCACGAAGCGGAGATGCTCGACATCGCGCGCAAGTTGCTCGCCCAGGCGAAGGCGCGCGGGGCGGAGATCCCGCTGCCGACGGACGTCGTCGTCGCGAAGGAATTCGCGGCCACGGCGCACGCGGACGTGCGTTCCATCCACGACGTGCGTCCCGACGAGATGATCCTCGACATCGGTCCGGACACCGCGGAACGGCTGTCGGCCGAGCTGCAAAAGGCCGGCACGATCATCTGGAACGGCCCGGTCGGCGTGTTCGAGTTCGATCAGTTCGGTGAGGGCACGAAGGCGATCGCGCAGGCGGTGGCGAAGAGCCCCGCGTTCTCGCTGGCCGGCGGCGGCGATACGCTTGCGGCCATCGAGAAGTACGGTGTCGAGGAAGGCATCTCGTACATCTCGACCGGCGGCGGCGCGTTCCTCGAATTCGTCGAGGGAAAGACGCTGCCCGCGGTGGCCATGCTCGAGTCCCGCGCCAACGGCAGCTAGTCCCGCGTCGCTCAATCCTTCTTCGGCTTGATCAGCTTGTCCCGCAAGTCGATCTTCCCGCCCGACGCCGAGCTCCGCAGCTCGCTGTAATCGCCGATGATCTCGCGCGTGTCGCGCGAGCCCGCGGCCGCCGGCATCGAATTGAAGTAGTTGCTGCTGTCCGAATTGCTGCGGAAGCTCAGCGAGCAGATGTACTTGCCGGTCGGGGACGTCGTCCCCGGCCACGACTGCACGATCTTCACGACGCCGCTGTACGCCTTCGCGCCGCCGCTGGCCCGCAATGGGATGCGCGGCGAGCTCACGCCGTTGTTGCGGCGCCGCTCCTCGGGCCACCATTGTCCGCAATTGATTTCGACGTAGTCCACGGCCGGGTCGATGTTCTTGAGCGAGACCGGGACCTGGAATTCGATCTCGATGGCGTGCCCGAGCGCGGGCAACGCAGCCAAGGCGATCATTGGCAGGATTCGACGGATCATTTCGTGCTCCCTCGGTGAGTACCGGTGAATTCGAGTGTGCGCGTGCGCAAAGTGGCGTTTTCGGGCGCGGTCTTGCCACTCGCGCCGGTGAACTCGAGCGTCACGGTGCGCAGGGTGGCGGACGACGCGGGGCCGGATTGGCTCGAGCCCGCGCCGGTGAACTCGAGCGTCGGGGTGCGCAGGGTGGCGGACGAGGTGGCCGTGACGCCCGCCCCGGTGCCCGTGAACTCGAGCGTGCGCGTGCGGATCGACGCAGGATCGGCGAGAGCCGCGGCGGATAACGCAAGCGCCGCTCCCGCGAGCGTGCGCGAGAGACGATGTCGTGACATGTCGATCCTCCCCGGCGGCCAGCCGCGGATGTTCTCCGAAGCCGCCGCAACTAACAAGAGCGCCCGTCCCGCCGGCTACTTGAGCGGCGAGTAGTCAGTCGCGTCGACGAACACGGACTCTATCTTCTCCACGATCTTCCCGTCCTTCTGCGAGTCCGCGGCGATCTTCTGCCACTCGGGGTCCGCGCTGAACGCGGCCCAGCTCGCCTTGGCCGCCGCGCGGCTCGAGTGCGAGATGACATAGATGAGCGTGTTGTCCTTCGCGGGGCTGTCTTCGAATGTCCAGTACGCGACATTGGTCATGCCGTGCTTCTCGAACATGCGCAGCGTGTGCTCGCGGAAGCGCTTGTTCAGGGCGTCCAGGCGCCCCGGAAACGTGTGGTACGTGCGTATCTCGAACACGCGCGGCGGAGGCGCGTCGGCTGCATGCAGGCTGGTGAGACCCGCACCCAAAAGGAGCCCGGCGGCCAGGAATACCCAGGATTGCTTCGACACGAGAAACCTCCGTAAGACGATCCGATTTCGAATCGGATTATGCGCCCGCGCCTGCGATCCGCATGGCAGAATGCGCGCCCATGCCAGAACGCCAGATGCACTCGCGTACCAAGATCGTCGCGACCTTGGGACCCGCCACCGATTCGATCGAAGTCCTCACCGAGATGGTCCGCGCCGGTCTCGACGTCGCCCGCGTGAATTTTTCGCACGGCAAGCACGAAGAGCACGGCCGCCGCATCGATCTCGTCCACGAAGCGGCGCGGCGCGCCGGCCGCTACGTCGGCATCCTCGCAGACCTGGGCGGCCCCAAGATCCGCATCGAGAGCTTCACTAACAAGAAGGTCGATCTCAAGGACGGACAGGCGTTCGCGCTCGACACCGCGCACGATCCCGCCGCGGGCAACGAGCAGGTCGTCGGCTGTGCGTACAAGGAACTGCCGCAGGACGTGAAGCCGGGCAACCTGCTGCTGCTCAACGACGGCCTCATCGAGCTCGAAGTCACGAAGGTCTCGGGCACGCGCATCGACACGAAGGTCATCACCGGCGGCGAGCTGTCGAACCGCAAGGGCGTGAACCTCAAGGGCGGCGGCATTTCCGCGGCCGCGCTCTCCGACAAGGATCGCGAGGACATCAAGTTCGCGGCCTCCAAGGGCGCGGATTACATCGCGGTCTCGTTCGCGCGCGACGCGGCGGACATGCACCTCGCGCGCTCGCTGTTGCGGCTCGCCGGCGGGCACGGCCACGTGTGCGCGAAGATCGAGCGCCACGAGGCGATCCACAATCTCGTCGAGATCGTCGAGGCGTCCGACTGCGTGATGGTGGCGCGCGGCGACCTCGCGGTCGAGATGGGCTACGCGGCCATCACCGGCCTGCAGAAGACCATCATCCACGAGGCTCGATCGCGCAATAAGGTCGTCATCACCGCGACGCAGATGATGGAGTCGATGATCCTGAGCCCGGTGCCGACGCGCGCCGAGGTCTCGGACGTGGCGAACGCGGTGCTCGACGGCACCGACGCCGTCATGCTCTCGGCCGAGAGCGCAGTCGGCAAATACCCGGTGAAAGCCGTGCAGGCCATGGAAGAGGTCATCAACGGCGCGGAGAAGTACCAGCTCACCACGAGCCGCGTGCGTCATCGCGTGGAGGGCCAGGTCGATCGCACGGAAGAGGCGATCGCGATGGCGGTGATGTACACCGCGAACCACATGAAGGTGCGCGCGATCGTCGCGCTGACCGAATCCGGCACGACGCCGCTGTGGATGTCGCGTTCGCGCGCGGACATCCCCATCTACGCGTTCACCCGCCATGAATCCACGCGCCGCCGCGTCACGCTGTACCGCGGCGTCTACCCGGTGCCCTTCGACATCCCGGAAGTGCGCACGCAGGAACTGTTCCGCGCGATCCTCACGATGCTGCTGCAGCTCGAGCTCGTCGAGCCCGGCGAGATGGTCATCGTGACGAAGGGCGAGCTCACCGGCATCACCGGCGGCACCAACGCGCTGACGATCCTCCGCGTTCCGAAGGACTGAGTAACTCCGCATGAGGTGGCTCCGCTGGCTGCGAAGGACGTTGCTCGTCGTCGCGGCGCTGGCGGTCCTGGCGGCCGGCGCCGCCTGGTGGGCGATGCGCCAGAGCCTGCCGACGATCGACGGGAGCATCACCGCGCCGTCGCTCGCCGCCGAGGCCACGATCGAGCGCGACGCCCGCGGCCGGCCGGTGATCACCGCGGCATCGCGCACCGATCTCGCTTTCGCCACCGGCTACGCGCACGCGCAGGATCGCTTCTTCCAGATGGACCTGTCGCGCCGCCTCGCGGCCGGCGAGCTGTCCGAGTTGTTCGGCGACGTCGCATTGAAGGCGGACATCCGCTCGCGCCGCTTCGGCTTCCGGGCCGTCGCGAAGCAGGTCGTCGAGACGACCACCGGGACCGACCGGCGCGTCATCGACGCGTATGCGCGCGGCGTGAACGCCGGGCTCGCGAGTCTCTCCGCACGGCCGTGGGAATACCTGTTGTTGCGTTCCGAGCCGCGTCCATGGAGCGCCGAGGACTCGGTGCTCGTGGTGCACTCGATGTGGTGGCAGCTGCAGTACGGGGTCATCACGGCGGAGATCGAACGCCGCCGTCTGGAACGCGCAGCCGCGGCGGCCTTCACTCCCACGGCGGCGCACGCGCTGATCACTTTCGTCAATGCCGGCCACTCCGACTGGGACACTCCCAATTTCTCCGGCGCGCCGTGCGAGGGCTGCCGCGCGGGCTTGCAACCGTGGCCGGAGCTCCTGAAGTTCAAAGGCCCGATCGCGGCGGCCGACGACGAACCCAGACTGCCCGGCAGCAACAACTGGGCCGTGGCTGGCATCCACACGCGCTCCGGCGCGGCGCTCATCGCCAACGACATGCACCTCGACCTCGGCGTGCCGGCCGTGTGGTACCCGGCGCGGCTGCGCGTGAGGAGCGATCCGGTGCTCGACGTCTCCGGCGTGACGCTGCCGGGTACGCCCGCCGTCGCCGCCGGGTCGAACGGTCACATCGCGTGGGGCTTCACGAACAGCTATGGTGATTTCTCGGATGTCCGCTTCGGACCCTGCACGAGCCCGAACTACCGACAGCGCCGCGAGACGATCGCGGTGAAAGGCGGGCCCGACGTGCCCGTGGAGTTCCAGCTCGTCGGCACGGGTGTCGTGCTCGACGGCGCCGAGTACGCGGACGACGTGACCAGCGGTCAGTGCGCGCAGGTGGGCTGGCTCGCGATGGACCCGGGCGCGACCAACTTCTCGCTGCTCGCGCTCGAGAAAGCGGACAGCGTGTCGGCAGCTCTCGGGTGGGCGTCGAATATCGGCATTCCCGGGCAGAACATGGTCGTCGGCGACACCACCGGCAGCATTGCCTGGACGGTGCTGGGACGCGTGCCGCGCAGCGTCGGCCCCGATCGCCTGTTTCGCCCGGTCGAATACCGCGATTCCGGCGACCATCCGGTCATCGTCGACCCGCCGGTGGGCCGCCTCTGGACGGCGAATCAGCGCGTCGTCGACGGCCCGCTCGAGGAGGCCCTGGGCGACGACGAAGTCGACGTCGGTGCGGGCGGGTACGACATCGGCGCCCGGGCGCGGCAGATCCGCGACGACCTGCTCGGCCTCACCGCGCCCGCGACGCCGGCCGACATGCTCGCGATCCAGACGGATTCGCGCGCGCTGTTCCTCGCGCGCTGGCGGAACCTGTTGCTCGAGCTGCTCGACGACGAAGCGGTGAAGGCGGTCGGCGCGCGCCGCGAGTTTCGCGCGCTCGTCAGCGACTGGCAGCCCGACGCCGCGCCGGATGCCGTGGGCTACCGGCTCGTGCGTGCGTTCCGCGGCAACGTGCAGGACGCGTTGTGGCACTCGCTCTCGCGCGGGCTGCTCCCGGAAACGAGGCTGCGAAGGCCGGGCGAATTCGAGTCCGCCGCGTGGCGGCTCGTGCGCGAGACACCGGCCGCGATCGCGCCGCCGGGCGGTGGCGAGTGGCGCGCCTTCCTTCTCGCGCGCGTCGACGACTCGATCGCGGATCTGCGGAAGACCTGCGCCGCGCTGGCGAACTGCACCTGGGGGTCGCGTCGTCCGGTCGAGGTGCGGCATCCGTTGTCGGGCGCCGTTCCCCTGCTGGCGGGGCTGGTCAACATGCCGACGCTCGAACTGGCCGGTGATCACCACATGCCACGCGTGCAGGATGGCGCGTTCGGCGCGTCCGAGCGCTTTGCCGTGTCGCCTGGACACGAGACGGAGGGCTACCTGCAGCTGGCGGGCGGACCCTCCGGGCATCCCCTGTCGCCGTTCTATCGCTCGGATTTCGACGACTGGGCACGCGCCAAGCCGACGCCATTCCTGCCCGGCCCCGCAGCGCATAAGCTCACCTTGCGGCCGACCGGGTCCGCACCCTGACCAATTCGCAGGACGAGAGCATGAGCGACGCGCGATTCACGGGCACCGAACGTTACGTCGCGACACCCGACCTCATGACCGCGGTGAACGCCGCCGTCACGCTCGCGCGGCCGCTGCTCATCAAGGGGGAGCCCGGCACCGGCAAGACGCAGCTGGCGGAAGAGATCGCGAACTCGCTGGCGCGGCCTATCTACGAGTGGCACATCAAGTCGACCAGCAAGGCGTCGCAAGGACTGTACGAATACGATGCGGTCTCCCGTTTGCGCGATTCGCAGCTCGGCGAGGAAAAAGTCCGCGACATCCGCAACTACATCGTGAAGGGGCGGTTGTGGGAGGCGTTCGAGTCGGACGTGCAGCCCGTGCTGCTCATCGACGAGATCGACAAGGCCGACATCGAGTTCCCCAACGACCTGCTGCGCGAGCTCGATCGCATGGAGTTCTGGGTGCACGAGACGCGCGAGCTCGTGAAGGCGCGGCATCGTCCGATCATCGTCATCACGTCCAACAACGAAAAGGAGCTGCCGGACGCGTTCCTGCGCCGCTGCTTCTTCCACTACATCCGGTTCCCGGACGCCGAGACGATGGAGAAGATCGTCCGCGTGCATTTCCCGGGGCTCAAGAAGGAGTTGCTCGCCGAGGCGCTCAGGGCCTTCTTCGACGTGCGCGAGACGCCGGGGCTCAAGAAGAAGCCGTCCACGTCGGAGTTGCTCGACTGGATCAAGCTGCTCGTGGCGGAGGACGTGCCCCCCGAAGCGCTGCGTTCGGACGACCCGCGGAAGACCATTCCCGTTCTGCACGGCGCGTTGCTCAAGAACGAGCAGGACGTGCACCTGTTCGAGCAGCTCGTGTTCCTGAATCGCCGCGCCGGCCGGTAGTCGTCGATGCTGGTGCGGTTCTTCACCGATCTGCGCGCCGGCGGGGTCCCGGTCACGCTACCCGAGTTCCTGAGCCTGCTCGAGGCGCTCGAGGCGCGCGTGGCGGCGCACTCGGCGGAGGAGTTCTACTATCTCTCGCGCCTGGCGCTCGTGAAGGACGAGCGGCACTTCGACCGATTCGACCGTGTGTTCGCCGAGCACTTCACCGGCGCCGAAAAGCTGTTCGAAAAGCTGGTCGCCGAGCTGCCCGCGGAGTGGCTGCGGCAGATCTCGGAGCGGCTCCTGTCGGCCGAGGAGCGCCGCCAGGTCGAATCGCTCGGCGGCTGGCGGAAGCTGCTGGACACTCTGAAACAACGGCTGCAGGAGCAGAAGGAGCGGCACGAGGGCGGCAGTCGGTGGATAGGCACCGGCGGAACCTCCCCGTTCGGTCACGGCGGCTACAACCCCGAGGGCATTCGTATCGGCGGCCCGGGCAGGCAGCGCAGCGCGGTCAAAGTCTGGGAGGCGCGCGAGTATCGCAACTTCGACGAGACCCGCGAGCTCGGCACGCGCAACCTCAAGATGGCCTTGCGGAAGCTGCGACGCTTCGCGCGCGAGGGCGCGGCGGAGGAGCTCGACCTCGAAGGCACCATCGACGCGACCGCGCGCAACGCGGGACTGCTCGATCTCAAGCTGGTCCCCGAGCGGCGCAACGCGGTGAAATTGCTGCTGCTGCTCGATGTCGGTGGCTCCATGGATGCGCACGTGCGCGTCTGCGAGGAGCTGTTTTCGGCGGCGCGCGCCGAGTTCAAGCACCTCGAGTACTTCTACTTCCACAATTTCCCGTACGAACGGCTCTGGAAAGACAATCATCGGCGTTTCAGCGAGCTCACGCCGACCCCCGCGTTCCTGCGGACGTTCAACTCCGACTACCACGTGATCTTCGTCGGCGACGCGACCATGAGTCCATACGAGATCGAGCAGCCGGGCGGCAGCGTGGAGCACTGGAACGAGGAATCGGGCCGCGTGTGGATCGAGAGGATCGCGGCGCACTTCCCACGGCTCGTGTGGCTGAATCCCGAGCCCGAGGATCGCTGGAAATGGACCCCATCGGTGGAGATCACGCGCCAGCTCGTCGGCGGCCGGATGTTTCCGCTGACGCTGGCCGGTCTCGACGACTCGATGCGCGAACTCAAGCGGCGCGGCGCGCCGCCGCTCGCGCTGCCGACATGAAAAAGGCCCGGCGCCGGGCGCCGGGCCTCGGGTTCGACGGTCTCAGCCCGCTTTCGCCGGCGCGGAGTGCGCCTTGATTTCCGCGAGCACCATGTCGGAGTGCCCCTTCGGATCCACTTTCGCCCAGTGCTTCACGACCTTGCCATCGGGGCCGATGAGGAATGTCTGGCGGCTGGCGAGCTTCGTGATGCCCGCGTTGAACAGGACGCCGTAGCGCTCCGAGACCTCGCGATTCGGGTCGGCGAGGATGTCGAAGGGCAGGCTGTGCTCGGCCGCGAATTTCTTGTGAGACTCGACATCGTCCACGCTCACACCGAGGATCACGGCATCCGCCTTGCGGAATGCGAAGATGTTGTCGCGCAACTCGCACGCCTGGGTGGTGCAGCCGGGCGTGTTGTCCTTCGGATAGAAGTAGAGGACGACCCACTTGCCCTTGTATTGCTCGAGCGTCTGCCACTTTCCTGTCTGGTCCTGCAGCTTGAATGCCGGCGCGGCGGCGCCTTCGGCGGGTGCCGCATCGGGACTCTGGGCGCATACACTTGCGGTCGCCGCGATGAAAGCGGTGAGCAGAATCCTTCGTAGTGCCAGCATGGATTTCTCCGGGAGAGTTTGAGGATCGTGGGGGACAGGGATCATAGCAGCGATGCCGGCGGCGTTTCGCGCGCCGGCCTGATCCTCACCGGCGGCGGCGCGCGGGCCGCGTACCAGGTGGGGGTGCTCAAGGCGCTGTCGGAGATGCATCCGCGTCCCGAATGGCCGTTCCCGATCATCGTCGGCACCTCGGCCGGCGCCGTGGCGGCCAGCATCCTCGCCGCCAACGTGCGGCGCTGGCACCACTCCGTCGCGGAGATCGAGCAGGTCTGGGCCAACTTCCGCGTCGTGCAGGTGTTCCGCGCCGACGCGCGCGCGATGTTCGGCGCCGGCGCGCGCTGGCTGGGTTCGCTGTTCACCGGCGGTGCCATCGGCCCGCCGAAGTCGCTGCTCGACAACGCACCACTGCGCGAGCTGCTGTCGCGCGTGACGGATTTCGGCGCCGTGCGCGCCAACGTCGAGCGTGGCGACCTGCGCGCGCTCGCGCTCTGCGCAACCAGCTACTTCACTGCCCGCTCGGTGTCGTTCTTCGAGGCCGAGACGACGATCAGCGAATGGTCGCGCGCGCAGCGGCACGGCGAACGGGTGCCGCTCAACCTCGATTACCTGATGGCAAGCCTCGGCATCCCGTTCCTCTTTCCGCCGATCTGCCTGCACGGCGAATTCTTCGGCGACGGCGCGATGCGGCAGACGGCGCCGCTGAGCCCCGCGATCCACCTGGGCGCGGACCGGCTGCTCGTTCTCGGCGTGCGGCCCACGCATCTCGACGCGGTCCCGCGGTTCGTCGCCTCCGACTCGCCGCCGTCGCCCGGCCAGTTGTTCGGCTACATGCTGGACACGCTCTTCAGCGACCAGATTTCGGCCGACCTCGAGAACATCAACCGGATCAACCGGCTGACGTCGGTGGCGGGCGCCAACCTCGGCATGCGCCGGATCCGCACGATGATGATCGCGCCGAGCGTCGACCCCGCGCAGCTCGCCGCCCGGCACATCCCGGCCCTTCCCTTGAGTCTGCGTTCGCTGCTGCGGATCATCGGCGCGCGCGGCGCTTCGGGTAGTTTGCTGGCGAGCTACCTGATGTTCGAGTCGAGTTACACCCGCGAGCTCATCGAGCTCGGTTACCGCGATGCACTCGCGCGGCGCGAGGAAGTCGAGTCCTTTCTCGCGTGAATCTCGAATCGCACGAATTGCACCTGTGGCTCTCGCCGGAACGGTCGGCGGACGAGCCGGCACTGGCGGGCCTGGAGTGCCTGCTCGAGCCTCACGAGATCGGGGCTCTCGGCATCGGCGCCAACGGCGCGCTGCGCCTGCGCGCGCTGCGGACGCGGGCGCTGCAGCGTACCGTGCTCGCCGGCTATCTGCCGGGTGTGGCCCCGCGCGCCCTGCGCTTCGTGAAGGGTGCGCACGGCAAGCCCGAGCTCGCGCCCGAGTTCGCGGCAGGCCTCTTCTTCAATCTCACGCACACGGACGGTCTCGTGGCGCTCGTGGTCGGCCGCGAGCGTGACGTGGGCATCGACGCCGAAAACCTGTACGAACGCACAACGGCGCTGAAACTCGCGCGCCGCTACTTCACCGCCGAAGAGGCGCGCAACCTCGAGGCCCTGCCGCTGCTCCAGCAGCCAAGACGTTTCTACACGCTGTGGACGCTCAAGGAATCGTGGATGAAGGCCACGGGCCGCGGGCTCATGGCGGGCACCGACAACGCGGCATTTTCCCTCGACGCCAACCACCAGGTCGACGGCCTGTCCTTCGCGGCCTACGACGCGACGGACTGGCGCTTCTGGCAGTTCGCGCCCTCGGCCGAGCACGTGGTCGCGGTCGCGCTGCGGGCGCCGCAGAGGGTGGGCCAGGCAGTTCTCTCATCGCGCGAGTGGCGCCCGGGCTCAGGTCAGGAACAACGCGCCCAAGCCTAACAAAGTGGCGAAGCCGATGCAGTCCGTGAAGGTGGTGAGGATGACGCCCGCGGACAGTGCCGGGTCGATGCGCATCCGCCGCAGCAGCAGTGGCACGATCACGCCGACGGCGGCCGCCGCGAGCAGATTGATGAGCGTGGCGGCCGCGATGATGGCCGAGATCTTCCAGGCGCCGTACCAGACGATCGTCACCGCGCCGACGACGACCGCCCAGATGAGACCGTTGAGCGCGCCGACCGCGATCTCCTTCCACAGCAGCCATTTCGCGTTGACCCATTCGATCTGGCCGAGCGCGATGCCGCGGATGATGAGCGTGACCGTCTGGGTGCCGGCGATGCCGCCCATGGACGCCACGATGGGCATGAGCGCGGCGAGCGCCGCGACCTTCTCGATGGTTCCTTCGAAGCGGCTGACGACCGCGGCCGCGAGGAACGCCGTGACGAGGTTGATGCCGAGCCACAGCAGCCGGCGGCGCGTGGAGGGCAGCACGGCCGCGAACACGTCTTCCTCATCGCGCAGGCCGGCCGACGACATCACCTCGTGCGCGGCCTCCTCGCGGATGACGTCGACGACGTCGTCGATCGTGATGCGCCCGAGCAGTTTGCCGTCTTCCGCCACCACCGCCGCGGATACGAGGTCGCGATCCTGGAACAGGCCGGCGACGTCGTGCGCGGTGAGCTCGGGCGCGATGCGTGGCGCATCGGCATCGATGACTTCGCCGACCGTCTTCTCCGGATCCTCGGTAATGAGGCGCGTGAGCGCAACGGTGCCGAGATAGCGGTCGTCCCGGTCGACCACGAACAGGCGGTCCGTCTTGTCGGGCAGCTCGCCGCGCATGCGCAGATAGCGCAGCACGACTTCGACGGAGACGTCCGCGCGCACGCTGACCGTGTCCGTGTTCATGAGGCCGCCCGCCGTGTCGGGCTCGTAGGACAGCACGGCCTTGAGGCGTTCGCGGTCCCGCGCGTCCATCGACTTCACGAGCTGCAGCGAGACGGCCTCCGGCAGGTCGCCCACGAGGTCGGCCAGATCGTCGAGCTCCAGGTCTTCGGCCGCGGCGAGCAGCTCTTCGGCATCCATGCCGTCGATGACGGCCTGGCGGGCGTCTTCGCTGAGCTCGATGAGCACGTCGCCTTCGATCTCGGGCTCGACGAAATTCCACACGACCTCGCGCTGCGCGGGCGGCAGCGATTCGATGAGGCGGGCGATCTCGGCGGGATGCATGGCGGCGACCATGCGCGCGGCGCCGCGCCACGAGCCTTCGCGCAACGCGCCGCGGAGCGCGGCGAGTCGACGTTCTTTCGTGGGTGTGCGGGTGGATTCCATTTTCGGCGCGAGTGTAGGGGAGGCATTCCTGATTTCCTAGGAATGAGTTGGCGCCTTGTCGGTGGATGAAGACGAATTCGATCGCGCGAATGGTCTCGCCGGCGCCCCGCCCGCGATGAGTTCGTTCCGGCGGCGGATATGAGGTGAGGGTCAGTGGAGTCCTGAAGGCCGCCGACTCGCTGATTCGTGAATCGTGTTCTCGCGAGATCGATGCGGCGCACTGCTGCCGGTGGGATTTCCCGTGACGGCTTCGTGCCGAGTTCATGGCGACACCGCCGCCTCCACTCAGCTCATCGCGTGCACGTCACCGGCGAGACCATTCGCGAAGACGGGGTCGTCATCGCCTGCTCGGGCGCGAACGTTGTTCTTACGACGACGAGAATGCGGCCCCGGCCGCGGCGAAGAAGGATCGAGTGCCCGCGAAGCGGGCACGATCGATTACGCGACGGTGGGGATCTGGGCGCCGGCCAGTGTCGGGGCGCGGGTGATCGAGCGGGTTTCGCCCAGGGAGTTGTGGCGGATCGCGACGACGGGGTAGTTCTGCGAGAGGCGGTCGGCGATGCGCTCGGCGAGATAGACGGAGCGGTGGCGGCCGCCGGTGCAGCCGATCGCGATCGTGAGATAGCGGCGGTTCGACGCCTGGTGCTCGGGAATTCGCGAGGAGACGAACTGCAGGATGTCGTCGGCCAGGCGATGCACGCCGCGTTGGGCTTCGAGGAACCGGATGACGTCGGGATCGCGGCCGGTCTGGGCCCGCAGCGACGGATCCCAGTAGGGGTTGGGCAGCGTGCGCGCGTCGAACACGAAGTCCGCGTCGCCCGGGATGCCGTTCTTGAAACCGAAGGACTCGACGAGCAGCGACAAGCGGCCCGCGCTGCGCTTCTCGACGCGCTGGCTGATGAGCTCGCGCAGGTCGTGGACGCCCATGCGCGACGTGTCGACCACGAGGTCGGCCGCGTTGAGGACGGGCTCGAGCAGCCGCCGCTCGATCGCGATGGCTTCCTTCAGCGACACGTGATCGGTGCTGATCGGGTGCTTGCGCCGCGTCTCGGCGAACCGCCGCAGCAATTCGTCGTCGTTCGCGAGCAGGAACACGATCTCGCACTGGATGCCGCTCTTCTTGAGCTCCTCGATGAGCGGCGGGACGGTTTCGATCTCCGCCGCCGCATTGCGCGCATCGACTCCCACCGCCGCGCGCGAGTACTGCGCTTCGTTGTTGCGCAGCGTGTGGGAGATGAACGGCTTCAGCAGGGCCGCCGGGATGTTGTCGACGCAGTAGAAGCCTGCGTCCTCGAGCATGTGCAATGCCACGCTCTTGCCGGATCCCGACAGCCCGCTGACGAGGATCAGCCGCATTCAGCGTCCATTCGCCTTGCGGGCGTCCGCGGCGTGCTTGTCGGCCTTCTTTTCCTTGTGCTTGAGCACGCTTCGATCGAGCTTGTCGGCCAGGAGGTCGATGGCGGTGTACATGTTCTCCTCGGTGGCATCGGCGTGGATGGAGTTGCCGCGCACATGCAGGGTCGCTTCGGCCTTTTGTCGGAGCTTCTCGACCGTCAGCACGCAATGGACGTCGATTACATGGTCGAAATGGCGGGAAATGCGTTCGAGCTTCTTCTCGACGTAGGCGCGCATCGACGGGGTGACTTCGACATGATGACCGGAAAGCGACAATTGCATGGTGCGTCTCCTTTTTTGGCCTATCTACTGAATTTTCCTATTTAGCTGCTGCCCTTGCCTTGCGTTCGTTGGAAGGCGCGAGTCCGAGCGCCTCCCGGTATTTGGCGACCGTCCGGCGCGCGACCGCGATGCCTTCCCCGGAGAGGAGTTCCGCGATGCGGCTGTCGGACAGCGGGTTTCCGGTATCTTCTTCCTTGATGAGCTTGCGGATCTTCGCGCGCACCGCGGCCGAGGAAGCGCCACCGCCGTCGGCGGCCTCGACCTGACTCGAGAAGAAGTATTTCAGTTCGAACACGCCGCGCGGCGTGTGCATGTACTTGCTCGAAGTGACGCGCGAGATCGTGGATTCGTGCATGTCGATGGCCTGGGCGATGTCCTTGAGGATCATCGGGCGCATGGACTCCTCGCCGTGTTCGAGGAAGGCGGTCTGACGTTCGACGATGCTCCGTGCAACCTTCATGAGGGTTTCGTTGCGGATTTCGAGGCTCTTGAGGAGCCAGCGCGCCTCCTGCAACTGCGCGCGCATCGAGGAATGGCCCGCGCCGCGGCCGAGCATGTCGGCATAGGACTGGTTGAGACGCACGCGCGGCAGCGTCGAGCTGTTGACCTCGACGGCCCAGCCGCGGTCGGTGCGGCGCACGAACACGTCGGGCACCACGTACTCGGCCTTCGCCGAGGACACCGTGGCGCCGGGACGCGGATGACACCCGCGAACGAGCGCGACGGCCTGCGCGAGCTCGTCGTCGGAGGCCGCGAGTTCGCGTCGGAGCAGGGTCAGTTCGCGATCCGCGAGCAGGTCGAGGTGTTTTTCCGCGATCGCGATCGCGAGCTTCAGGCCCGGCGTGTCGCCGTGGAGCATGCGCAACTGCAGCGTGAGCGACTCGGAGAGATTGCGTGCGGCGATGCCGGGCGGGTCGAGCGTCTGCACGAGCTTGAGCACGCGGTCGACCTCGGAGGCATCCGCGGTGACCTCGGGCAGCAGCGTGGCGGCGATGTCTTCGAGCGAGTCGGTGATGTAGCCGTCGTCGTTGATGGCATCGACGATGGCGCGGGCGATCGCCAGGTCGCGCGGTTCGAGGTTCGCGTATTCGAGCTGCCCGACCAGGTGATCCTGCAGCGAGAGTTGCACGTCGTCCGCGACTTCGGAAGCGCGTTCGTCGTCGTCGCGCCAGGAGTCTCCCGAACCCGCGCTGCGCTCGGTCCACGAATCTTCGACGACCTCGGCTTCGACGGTGACCTCGGGAGCGGGCGCCGCGTCGACGCGCTTCTCCTCCGGCATGGGATGGGGTTCGAGGGATTCGAAGGTGCCGGTGGCTTCGTATTCGTCCACCGGCTCGAGCATCACGTTGCTCTCGAGCTGTTCGCGGATGTGCGCCTGCAGCTCCAGCGCCGGCATTTGCAGGAGGCGGATGGCCTGCTGCAGCTGCGGGGTCATCGTGAGCGTCTGACCCAGCTTCAGCTGCAATGAGGGCTTCATCATCGACACGGGTGTGGGTGTCTCAACGCTATGAAAGAAATGGATTTTTCCGCGGGAACCACAAATCCCTACATGCGGAATGACTGACCCAAGTACACCTCACGGACTTGGGGGTTGGCAAGGATTTCTTCCGCGGAACCCGACGCAATTACGGTTCCTCCGGAAACGATGTAGGCGCGCCCACAAACACCTAAGGTTTCTCTGACGTTATGGTCGGTGATGAGCACGCCGATCCCCTTCGCGGTGAGCTCGGTCATGATGCGCTGGATGTCGATGACCGACAGCGGATCGACGCCCGCGAACGGTTCGTCGAGCAGCACGAAACGCGGCTCCGCCGCGAGCGCCCGGGCAATCTCCACGCGCCGGCGTTCACCGCCCGACAACGACATGCCGAGACTCTTCCGCACGTGCGCGATGCGCAGTTCGGTGAGGATTTCCTCCAGGCGGGCGGCGCGCTGGGCTTCATCGAGCTCGCGCGTCTCGAGGATGGCGAGGATGTTGTCCTCGACCGACAGCTTGCGGAAAACCGAGGCCTCTTGCGGCAGGTAGCCGATGCCCGCGAGCGCGCGTTGGTGCATCGCGAGGTGCGTGATGTCGCGGTCGTCGATGGTCACCGTGCCGGCATCGGGCGGAACCAGTCCGACGATCATGTAGAACGCCGTGGTCTTGCCGGCGCCGTTCGGGCCTAACAATCCGACGATCTGCCCGCTCTCCACTTCGACGGAGAGATCGGAGATCACCTGGCGCTTCTTGTAACTCTTGGCGAGATGGGTCGCGCGCAGGACGCTCATTTCTTCGGGTCCGCGGGCGCTGCGCAGGGCTTCTTGCCATTCGCGTCGTTGGGCTGGATCGTGATGCGGATGCGGCCGGTCGCACCCGCGGTGCGGGTCCCGCCTGCGACGCTCTGCGACTTGATGTTGTAGACCAGCTGTGGGCCCGTGATCTCGTTGCAGCCGTCCGAGAGCCAGGCGTTCTCGCGGAAGCTCACGGTGCCCGTGCGGATCTCGTAATCCATCGTCGACGCGCGGCCGCGCGCTATCGAGCCGTCCTTGCGCGTCTGTTCGAACTGGGCGGGCGTGCCGGTGATGACAGCGCGCGAGATGAGGTTGCCGCTGAAAGAGACCGTCGCCTTGTCCGAGCGAAGGTTGCCGCCCTCGGAGTTGATGCGGACGTTCCCCGAGATGGTCCAGGTGCCGTCCTCGAAATCGAGCCCGCCCTTGACGTCCGCTTCCGCGGCTTCGATGCGCGTCGCGCCCTGCGTGATCACGACATCGCGCAGCTTCGCCGTGTTCTTCTGCGTGTTGATCTCCAGCGGCACCGCCTCGAGCACGATCTTCTCGTTGCCGCCGGGCAGCTGCGCGGCCGCCGGCGTGCCTAACAAGCCGGCGCAGCCGGCGGCCAGGCAGGGGAGGATGCGTCTAGCGCCGGGAGAATTCGCCATGTACGTTCGATTCTAGACGCAGCGTTCCCGCCTTCAAATCGGCTTTGAGTCCGTTGCCGGTGAGCGTGTGACCCGACCAGCCGAGTTTCACCGGCGCCTGCGTCTCGATGAATTCGGTCGGCGTGTTGATCCGCAGCGTTTCGGTCGCGAGCGTGAGGGGCGCGCCGGTGCCCGGTGCCGGGCCGGTGACCTGGACGTTGCCGTCGAGCTGCACGTCGTCGCCATTCGCACGCACCTGCCCGCGATCGGAGCGCAAATGCCATACCTCCTTGGGATCCGCGCCGCGCGCCGGTTGTTCCCCGGGGACCTCGCCCTGCGCGCCCGGGTGATAGTCCATGGACAGCTGCTCGAGATCGATGACGCTCGAATCGATGCGCTGGCGGATCACTTGCGCGTTCAGACGATACCGCTCGCGCCCGTCATAGCCGGTCTCGATGACCTCGGCGTCGCGCGCGGCATACCCCGGATCCGGCGGCGCAGCGGCCGTCGCGCCGTCATCGTTGCTTCCGCGACCCATGCTGCCCAGGTAGTACGCGACCGCGATCACGGCGATCGTCGCCACGTAGCCCGCGACGCGGCGCCAATTCTTCATGCGCGCCCCCGCCGGGCCGACATCAGCCAGTCGCACACCTCTCGCACCGCGCCGCGGCCGCCGGCGCGGCTCGTCACGAGATCCGCGGCGGCGAGCGCGTCGCCGTGCGCGTCCGCGACGGCGATACCGAGGCCGCAGGCGTTCAGAATGGGCGCGTCCGGGGTGTCGTCACCCACGCAGGCGCAATGTTCGAGCGTCAATCCGCGCCCTTGCGCGATGCGCTGCAGGGCGGCGAGCTTGTCGGTCGAGCCCTGCACGACGATCTTGATGCCGAGCTCGCGCGCGCGGCGCGCGACCGCGGCGGACTTGCGGCCCGAGATGATGGCGACGGCGACTCCGGCGGCGGCCACTTCCTTTATCCCGTGACCGTCCCGCACGTGGAAGACCTTCAGCGTCTCGCCCTTCGCGCCGTAGTACAGCCGCCCGTCGGTGAGAACACCGTCGACGTCGAGGACGAGCAGGCGCACGCGGCGCAGTGCCGGCTGGAAGCGGACGATGTCGTTCACAACACGCCGGCGCGCAGCAGATCGTGCACGTTGAACGCGCCGACGACCGCGCCCGCCGCATCCACCACCGGCAGGGCGGTGATGCGATGCTTTTCCATGAGGTGCGCCGCTTCGGCGGCGAGCTCGGTGGGCGCGATGGATTTTCCGGGAGATGTCATCACTTCGCGCATCGTCGTCCGATGGACGTCCGCTTGGTGATCGAGCGCGCGCCGCAGGTCGCCGTCGGTGAACACGCCGAGCAGGCGTCCGCCCTCGGCGACGATGCACAGGCCGAGGCCCATTTTCGACATCACCACCAGCCCTTCGCCGAGTTTCATCGCCGGGTCGACGAGCGGCAGCTCGGCGCCGGTGCGCATGATGTCCGCGACGTGCAGCAGCAGCTTGCGCCCGAGCGTGCCGCCGGGATGCGAGCGCGCGAAGTCCTGCGGCGTGAATCCGCGGGCTTCGAGCAGCGCGACGGCGAGCGCGTCGCCGAGCGCCAGCGTCGCCGTGGTGCTGGCAGTCGGTGCGAGATTGAGAGGGCAGGCCTCCTCGTCGACGCTGACGTCGAGGTGCACGCTCGCGGCGCGCGCGAGGTTCGACTTCGGGTTGCCGGTGAGCGCGATGATCGGCACGCCGAGGCGCGAGCAATGCGGGATCAACGCCACAACCTCGGCGGTCTCGCCCGAATTCGACAGCGCGAGCAGCACGTCGGCGCGCGTGATCATTCCGATGTCGCCGTGGCTGGCTTCGGCGGCATGCATGAAAAAGGAGGGTGTGCCGGTGGAGGCGAGGGTGGCCGCGATCTTGCCGCCGATGTGCCCGGATTTGCCCATGCCCGTGACGATGACGCGGCCCTGGGCGGAGAGGCAGATGGTGCAGGCGCGGGCGAAGCCGGCGTCGAGCCGGGGCACGAGGGCGGCGAGCGCGCGACCCTCGATGTCGAGCGCGCGGCGGCCCGCGGCGATCAGCGAGGCGGGGTCGGGCTTCACGACGGCATTCATGCGCGGATCATAACCCCGTAAACTTGGGCGCATGACCCCCGATCAAGTCGCTTCGCTCATCAGCCGGGGATTGCCCGGCGCCCGTGTCGAGATACGTTCCGACGACAACGTGCACTTCGCGGCGCGCGTCGTGAGCCCGCAGTTCGCGGGCAAGCGGCCCATCGCCCGACACCAGCTCATTTACCAGACTCTCGGCGAGCTCATGGGGCGCGAGATCCACGCCATGTCGATCGAGGCTTTCACTCCCGAAGAACTGGCCGCCGGCCGCTAGACTACCCCCCGTGGACAAACTCCAGATCAATGGCGGAATCCCCCTCGAGGGCGAAGTCCGCATCTCCGGCGCCAAGAACGCCACCCTGCCCATCGTCGCGGGCGCCATCCTCTCCGACGGTCCGGTCGAGATACGCAACGTCCCGCACCTGCAGGACGTGACGACGATGATCGAGTTGTTAGGGCGCATGGGCGTCTCCGTCACGATCGACGAGAAGATGCGCATCGAGATCGACGGCTCGACCACGCGCGAATGCTTCGCGCCGTACGAGCTCGTGAAGACGATGCGCGCGTCCATCCTGGTGCTTGGGCCGCTGCTCGCGCGCTTCGGCAAGGCCGATGTCTCGCTGCCCGGCGGTTGCGCCATCGGCGCGCGCCCGGTGAACATCCACGTCGCGGGGCTGCGCGCGATGGGCGCCGAGATCCACATCGAAGGCGGCTACATCCGCGCGCGCGCGGGCCGGCTCAAGGGCGCGCGGCTGGTGCTCGACACCGTCACCGTCACCGGCACCGAGAACCTCATGATGGCGGCGACGCTGGCCGACGGTGAAACGATCATCGAGAACGCCGCGCGCGAACCCGAGGTCGTCGACCTGGCGAATTTCCTGCTCTCGATGGGCGCGAAGATCCAGGGCGCCGGCACGGACAAGATCGTCATCCAGGGTGTCGAGAAGCTGCGCGGCTCGAGCTACGAGGTGCAGCCCGATCGAATCGAGGGCGGCACGTATCTCGTCGCCGGAGCGATCACCTCGGGCTTCGTGCGCATCAAGAACACGGATCCGACGCATCTCGATGCGGTCACGGCCAAGCTCACCGAGGCCGGTGCCAAGGTGGGCATCGGTCCAAACTGGATCGAGGTCGACATGCGCAAGAAGCGCCCGAAGTCGGTGGACATCCGCACCGCGCCCTACCCGGCGTTTCCGACCGACATGCAGGCCCAGTTCGCGGCGCTGAACACGATCGCGGACGGGGTGGGCACGATCGTCGAGACGATTTTCGAGAACCGTTTCATGCACATGCTGGAGATGCGGCGGCTCGGCGCGGAAATCCGCCTGGAAGGCAATACCGCCATCATCAAGGGCGTCCCCAAACTCACGGCCGCGCCGGTGATGGCGACGGACCTGCGCGCGTCGGCCAGCCTCGTGCTCGCGGGCCTCGTTGCCGAGGGCCGGACGGACATCGAGCGCATCTACCACATCGACCGCGGCTACGAGGCGCTCGAAGAGAAGCTCGCGCAAATCGGCGCACAGATCCGCCGGGTGCCGAACTGATCGCGTGGGGACAGGCTTCAGTCTGTCCTCACGCCGAACCCTGTTTTCCGTGCGTTGCCGGACCCTGTGGTTAGAGGCGAGTCCTCAGTTTTCTGGAAATCAGGAATGTCCCCAACGCACCATTTGTGACACGTTTCGCGGTACCGTTCGCCCGCGCCGTCGCCGTACGCCGGATGTGACTCAGTGCCGATTCGCGGCAACCCAGTGACTTAATACTGTCCCCCATGTCGTTACCCGCAGACGGGACGGGAATGCCCGTGTCCGCCGGAAACGCACCGCGGCTCCACTTGTTCGATGAGAGGGCGAAGGTCCATGCAAGCACGTTCGGAAATCGGCGCTAACGCGCACAACGAGTCAAACGCGGGCAGGGGCAATACCGCCGGCGGCGGCTTCAAGGCGAAGAAGCCGCTCGTGGTGATCGCGACTCCCGACCTCGAACTGTGGGCACAGCTCGGCCCGATGCTCGAATCTACCTGCCAGCTGCGTCACGCCGACAGCCTGGCGTCCGCCGCCGCGATGCTGAAGCCGGGCGCGCGCACGATCCTCATCGCCGACCTGCGCGCCTCGTCACCCGACGACTTCAAGCCGATCGCGGCGAGCCTGCACAATCCCGTCGTCGTCGCGATCCGCGACAATGCGTCGGCCGGCACGGTCGATGCGCTGATGCTCGAAGGCGAAATCCAGGCGCTCGTCGACACGCCGGTCGAATCCGCCGCGATGCTGCGTGCGATGAGCGACGCCGCGCGCATCTCGTCAACTTCCGATGCGCTGAGCGCCGCGACCGGTTCGGGCAGTTCGGGTGGTGGTGCGAAGAAGGGTCTCCCGATGGGTGCCCTCATCGGCGCCATCGTCGGCGTCGCGGCCCTCGCGGGTGGCGGCTGGTATTTCATGTCGAAGGATTCCGGTGGCGAGAGCGCGCCGGTGAGCGCCGCGCCGGCCACGTCCGCTGCCCCGGCCACGGGTCCCGCCGGCCAGGCGGCCGTGACCGAGGCGCCTGTCGCCTCGCTCGACGAGGTGCTCGAGAAAGCGCGTCTCGCGATGGACGAGCGCCGCTACATCGAACCCGACAAGAACAATGCTCTCGAATACTTCCGCGGCGTGCTGCAGATCGACCCGCGCAACGGCGAGGCCACCGAGGGCCTGAAGCGCCTCGGCGGCCTGCTGATCGCGCGCGCGCGCACCGCGCTCGATGAACGCCGGTTCGACAACGCGCTCGCGGAACTCGAAGCGGCGCGCTCGATCGATCCGAACGACCCGCGTCTCGTCGAAGTCGACGGGCGCCTCGACTCGATGCGCGCGCAAACCGCGCTCGCGCAAATCCAGGCGACCCTGTCTGCGCAGAACTTCGATCGTGCGCAGGCGCTGCTCGACTCCGCCGAGAAGGACGCGTTGCTGCCCCCCGCGCAGATCCAGCAGCTCAAGCGCGAGCTCGACGGCAAGCGCCGCGCGACCACCGTCACTCGCCTCGCGAACGCCGCGGAAGCGCGCCTGGCGAACGGCCGCCTCGTGACGCCGGCCGACGATTCCGCGAAGGACATCATCAAGGCGCTGCGCGACGCCGGTGCCCCGAACGACCTCGTCGCGCGCCTCAACAACGATCTCAACCAGAAGCTGCTGGCCGCCGCTCGCGACGCCGCGACGAAGGGCGACCAGGCCGCGATGCAGGCCGCGCTCACGGCCGCGCGCGAGAACGGCGTCTCGGCCGCGGCGCTCAATGCCGCGCAGCGCGACATCACCGCGGCCTCGCAGAGGCAGCAGCGGACCAACGAAGACATCGCGCGCTTCGCCAAGATTGCCCAGGATCGTCTCGCGAGCGGCAACCTGCTCGCGCCGGCGAACGACTCTGCGGTGTCGAACGCCGAGCGCCTGCGCCTCCTGGACGTGCGTCACCCGACGACCGTGCAGGTCGTGAAGGACGTGCGCACCCGCCTGCTGAACGATGCCCGTGCCCGCCTCACCACCGGCCGCGCATCCGAGGCCGAACCGCTGCTCGCTGCTGCCGAGAGCCTCGGTGCCGACGGTGATCTCGCCGAGTTGCGCACGATGCTCGTGAGCGCGCAGGCTGCCGCCGAGAAGGCCGCCGCGACACCGAAACTTCCGCCCCTCAAGATGACGCGCCCGCCGCGCCCGAAGTATCCGACCTCCGCGAAAGGCGTCGAGGGCTGGGTGCGCGTCGAGTTCTACGTGACGCCGGAGGGGCGCACGGAACGGGTGCGGGTGATGTCGAGCGAGCCCGCGGGGGTGTTCGACGCCGCCGCGGTCACGGCGATGGAAGGCGCGCGGTTCGAAGAATTCGAGGCGGCCGAATCGCGTCTTGCGGTTCAGCGCATCGTCTTCAAGCCGGAGTGAGGGAGAGCCAAGTGA
>CADEED010000014.1 GCA_902826225.1 uncultured Pseudomonadota bacterium
CAGTGCCGGGCTCTGCACGCGGCCGGCGGAAAGTCCGCGGCGCACCTTCTTCCAGAGCAGCGGCGACAGGTTGAAGCCGACGAGGTAGTCGAGCGCGCGCCGTGCCTGCTGCGCGTTCACGAGATCGAGCGAGAGATCGCGCGGCTCGGCGACGGCCTTCTGCACCTCGCCCTTGGTGATCTCGTAGAACACCACGCGCTTGACGTCCTTGCCCTTGAGGTCGCCACGCTCTTCGAGCAGCTCGCGCAGGTGCCAGGAGATCGCTTCACCCTCGCGGTCCGGGTCGGTCGCGAGAAACAGGTTCTTGGATTTCTTGAGCGCCCTGGAGATGGCGTCGACGTGCTTCTCGTTGCGTTCGATGGCCTGGTAGCTCATCGCGAACGCCTTGTCCGGATCGACCGCGCCTTCCTTGGGCACGAGATCGCGCACGTGACCGTAGGAAGCGAGCACCTCGAAATCCTTGCCGAGGTACTTCTTGATGGTCTTCGCTTTGGCGGGAGACTCGACGATGACTAGGTTGTCTGCCATCGCGCCTTAATTGGGACGAGCGTCCGGGTCTTCGAACACGAGATCTTCCATGCGCGCGCAGGCTTGCTCCTGACCCGGCTGGCTCGACAGCACCATCAGCACGAGCCACTTCAGGCGATCGATGTCGACCTCGTCGCTGTCGAGCGCCACGAGGCGGTCGATGACGATTTCGCGCTGGAGCGGCGAGAGGATGCCCTCGCGTTCGAGTTGCAACAGGTAACCGCGGCATCCGGTGGAGATGCGTTCGAGCTCGTCGGCGCAAAAGACGCGCAGCGACGGCTGGGTGGAGTCGATGTCGGGGCGGGACCGCTCATCGGCCAGGTCCGCGAGCCAGTCGAGCGCGCGCTCGACATTGCGGCGGCCGAATCCGGCGCGTTCGAGGTCGGCGGCCAGCGATTCGCGTTCGGGTACTTCCGGCGCTTCGGCCAGCATGTATTGATCGAACACGTAGATAAGAATGTCTAGAACACTGCCGGTCATGATGTCGCCGAAAAAGCTACTTTCCCGCCAGGCGGCTGAATCGGCCGCCGGGATGCGGCGCCACGTGCCCGTCGAGCTCCAGGACCAGCAACATCGAGGCGATCGATTCGCTCGTCATGCCGGTGCGTTCGATCAAGCTATCGACGCTGGCCGGCTCGAAGGCGAGCGCATCTAACAGGATTTTGTATGCCTTGTCCAACACGGGCCCTTTTTGCGGCCGCGCGCCGGGGCTCCCAAGTAGTTGGTCAGCAAGGGAAATTTTCAGCTCGGCGAGAACATCCTCGGGAGACTCCACCAGCTTGGCCCCCTGACGGATGAGTTCGTGGCACCCGCGGGCGAGCGGATTATGGATGGAACTGGAGACGGCGAAGACCTCGCGGCCGGCCACGCCAGCAAGGCGGGCGGTGATGAGCGAGCCCGACCGACAGGCCGCTTCCACCACCAGGGTGCCCGACGACAGGCCGGCGATGATGCGATTGCGCTGGGGGAAGTGGGCGGCGCGCGCCGGCGTGCCGGGCGGGAATTCCGAGACGACCGCGCCCTGCGCCGCGATGCGCTCGGCGAGGGCGGCGTGCACCGCCGGGTAGACGACGTCGAGGCCGCAGCCGAGAACCGCGATGGTGAGTCCGCCGGCGCCGAGCGCTCCCTCATGGCAGGCCGCGTCGATGCCGAGCGCGAGGCCGCTGGTGATGGTGAGGCCGGCGCGCGCGAACCAGGCGGCGAACTCCCGCGCCGTCGCCTTCCCGCCCGCGGTGGGGTTGCGGCTGCCGACCATCGCGAGCTGCGGTTCGGCGAGCGTGCCGACGTCGCCGCGCACGTACAACACGGGCGGCGCGTCGGGCGATTGCCGCAGCAGCTCCGGGTATCGCGCGTCGGTGCTCGCGAGCAGCGTGACGCCGGACGATTCGAGCCAGCGCAGATCCGCCGCGACGAGTGTTTCGTCGGGCGCGGCAAACCACCGCGCGGCGCCGATCGTGAGGCCCGCCGCGGCCAGAGATTCCACGCGCGCGCCATCGAGCAGGGACAGGTCCGGGGAGACGGCGGCGACGGCCGCCAGCCGCTGCGCGGTGAGGCCGGGCGCGCGCGCCGCGACAACGAGGCGGCGCCGCAGCGCGTCCGTGCATCCATGCATCCGGGAAGCGTAGGGCGCCGCTCGCGGCGGGCACAGCCGGGTTTCTGGTGCGTGCGCGCAAAAATCTTCCGAGCGGAAAGGCGCGCCCAAAGAAAACGCCCGGTGTTTCCACCGGGCGTCCTCGGGAATCAGCGAAGAATCAGGGAAATCAGCGGCGCGGGCCCACGGACGGGTTGTACACGCGGTCCGCCACCTTCATCGGGCCGCGCGCGCCGATGACGAGGCCGTAGCTGATGCGGTCGAACACCTTGAACACGATCAAGGTGCCGGCGCGTTCGAACGGAAGCTGCACGGCCTTGCCGCGGGGCTCCGTATAGAAGGGCGATTTGCCGAAGCGGTCGTGCACCACTTCGCCCTTCTGGTCGATCGCGAGGACGACACCCGGGTCGACGCCATGGCGCGTTCCGCGGTTGATGACGACGACCTGGTACTGGCCGATGTACTCGGCGCGATCGATCGTGCCGATGATCTGGCCATCGACGTCGCGGCCCGGCGCGTGCGGCCGGAACGTCAGCGGGATTTCGCCTTCCTGCGAGATCAGTCGATCGCCTTCCTGCGCCTCGCGCGCACCGTCGATCAGCACGGCCTTGCTGACGTCGCCGGGCGCATTGACGATCGCGGTGGCGACGAAGGCCGCCTGGTAACCCACGACGTCCTTGGTCTCCGGGTCATAGATCGCGTCGCGCACGTTCATGACGGAGAAGCGCTGGTTGAGCGGCGCGTTCAGATCCTTCACGTAGATCTCGTGACCGCTACCCGCGATCATGTGATCGTCGCGGAATGCCAGGATGTGCGGCGCGCGCAGGGCCTCGTCCTTGGAGAGGACGCCCGGCTTGGTGAGGAACGCGGAGATCGCGGCGAACGGGATCGAGTCGATCGGACCCTCGACGTTCTCACTGCGCAGGCGCGGCGTGAGGCGCGCTCCGCCGTACTGCGAGATGTAGACCTTGGCTTCGCCATTGGCGCCTACCGCGAGCGACAGCACATCGCCCGGATAGATGAGGTGGGGGTTCTCGACCTGCGGATTGATCTGCCAGATCTCGGGCCAGAACCACGGGTCCTTGAGGAACACCGCCGAGATGTCCCACAGCGTGTCACCGCGCTTCACGGTGTAGTTCATGGGCGCGTCGGGACGCAGCAGCTGCGCCGTCGGCGTCGAGGGATCCGCGGCCGGCGCGTCGCCCATTCCGGCGATCGCCGCTTCGGTGGCGGTCATGTCGTCGGCGGGTGCGGGAGCCTCTGTCGTCGCGGCGGCCGTGCTGGCCTGCTCCACGGGGGCGGGCGCCGACTTGCAACCGACCACGAGGAGAGCGGCGGCGAAGAAGACGCAGAGACCAATCAGCCGCGAGTTCAGACGGAACGCGCGCGGCTCTCTAAGTTGTTGATTAAAAGCCATCCTCCACTCCTCAATCCTGGGCGGGGCAAGCGGACCCCGCTGTTATAATCCGCGGCGGCACGAGGGCCTACGGTCTATTGTCAAGTTTGTGCGCTGGGTCACGCGATCTCGGATCGCCCGCGACTCCCCTTGACTTGTCGTCGATCGAATCGCCCAAACATTAGCAGCAATCGAGCGGAACATCATGGCGCGCCTGCAAATTCTCGAATATCCAGACCCCCGTCTTCGCACCCAGGCCAAGCCCGTCGAGGTCTTCGACGCGGCGCTGGCCAAGCTCGTCGCCGACATGTTCGAGACGATGTACATGGCGCCGGGCGTGGGTCTGGCGGCGACCCAGGTCGATGTGCATAAGCGCTTGATCGTCATGGATGTTTCCGAGAACAAGAACGAGCCGCGGGTGTTCATCAACCCCGAGGTCCTGATGCGCGACGGCACCGGCGTCACCGAGGAAGGGTGTTTGTCGGTCCCGGGAATCTTCGACGAAGTGAAGCGCGCGGCCACCGTGCGCGCGCGAGCGCAGGACGAAAAAGGCGCGGTCTTCGAGGTCGATCTCGACGGGCTCGCGGCCGTGTGCCTGCAGCACGAGATGGACCACCTCGAGGGCAAACTCTTCGTCGATTACCTGTCCGATCTCAAGCGCGACCGCATCCGCAAGAAACTCGACAAGGATCGCAAGGAGCGCGCCGCGCGCGCCCGTGAACCCGCCGGCGCGCGCGCGTACTGATCCCCCGGAATCGATGACATTCCGCATCGCCTTCGCGGGCACGCCCGCATTCGCGCTGCCGGCGCTGCGCGCGTTGCTGTCTTCGCGCCACCCGGTGGTCGGCGTGCTCACGCAGCCGGACCGGCCCGCGGGTCGCGGGCAGCAGCTGCGCCCGTCGCCGGTCAAACTACTCGCATCCGCGACCCGGCCCGCCCTGCCGATTTCCCAGCCGTCGACGCTCAAGACCGCGGAGGGGCGCGCCGAACTCGCCTCCTGGGCGCCCGACCTGCTGGTCGTGGTCGCCTATGGACTGATCCTGCCGCCCGCGGCGCTCGAACTCCCGCGCCTGGGCTGCCTCAACATCCACGGGTCGCTGTTGCCGCGCTGGCGCGGCGCCGCGCCGATCCAGCGCGCGTTGCTCGCGGGCGACGCGGAGACCGGCGTGAGCATCATGCAGCTCGATGCGGGTCTCGATACCGGCCCGGTGTTTCTCGAGCGCCGGCATTCGATCGGCATGCACGATTCCGCGGGTGATCTGCACGATGCGCTCGCGGAACTCGGCGCCTCCGCGCTCATGGAGACCATCGACGGACTCGCGGCCGGAACGATGAAGGCGCGGCCGCAGCCCGCGCAGGGCGCGACCTACGCCGCGAAGATCGAGAAATCCGAGGCGCGCCTGGACTGGAGCGCGAGTGCGACCGAACTGGATCGGCGCGTGCGCGCATTCCATCCGTATGCCGACACGTCGCTGGCCGGCGAGCACCTGCGCGTGCTGCGGGCGCGCGTGGCGGGAGAGCACGCGGGCGACGCCGCGCCGGGCACGTTGCTCGGCATCGCGGAGGACGGATTGCTCGTGGCCTGCGGGGAAGGCGTGCTTGCCGTGCGCGAGCTGCAGCGCGCCGGCAAGCGTCCCGTGTCGGCCCGCGATTTCGCGAACGCCGTGCGGCTCGCCGGGCTGAGGTTCGGCACATGAAGCGTTCGACCTGGCGCCGCCCGCCGCAACCGCGTCGCGCGCGACACGCGCCCGGCGCGGAAACGCTGGCGCAGGCGGCGCTCGCCGTGCACGCCGTCGTCTTCGAGGGCCGCTCCGCCGACACGGCGCTCGAGGCCGCGCACGAGCGCATCGATCGCGCGGCCGTGCGCGCCATCGCGCTCGGCACCCTGCGCTGGTACCTGCGGCTTGCGCCGGCGATCGCGCCGCTCTCGAACCGGCCGTTCGAAGAACTGGCGCCGAAGCTCGCCGCGCTGCTGGTCACCGCGGCCCACCAGGTGGAGTACTCGCGCGGCGCCGCCGAAGCGCAGGTGCATCTCGCCGTGGACGCGAGCCGCGTGATCGGCGAGGGCCGTGCGAGCGGTGTCGTCAACGCGATGCTCCGGCGGTTCGTGGCGAACCGCGCCGAGTCGCTCGCGGTGGCCGATGCCGATGTCGCGCAGCGGCACGCGCATCCGCGCTGGCTCGTCGACGCCATTCGCCAGGCCTGGGGCGAACGCACGGAGTCGATCCTCGCGGCTAACAACCAGCATCCGCCGATGGTGCTGCGCATCGCCGACGAGTCCGGCATCGACGACTTCCTGCGCGCGTGGCGCGCGAGCGGCCGCGATGCGCGGGCGGTGCCGTGGAATCCGCGCGCCGTGGTGCTCGAGCGGCCGGCCGCGGTGCAGACACTGCCCGGATTCGAGCTGGGGACGGTCTCGGTACAGGACGCCGGCGCGCAGCTCGCCGCGCCGCTGCTCGACGCCCGCGCCGGCATGCGCGTGCTCGATGCCTGCGCGGCGCCGGGCGGCAAGACCCTGCACATCGCGCAGCGGACCCCCGATCTCGCCGAGCTCGTCGCGATCGACGACGACCCGCTGCGGCTGGTGCGCGTGCGCGAGAACCTGCAGCGCGCGGGCCGGGACGCGCTGCTCGTCGCAGCGGATCTCACCGGGATGCCGCCCTCATTCGGGAAGGCATCGTTCGACCGCGTCCTCGTCGACGCGCCCTGCTCGGCCACGGGCGTGATCCGCCGCCATCCCGACATCAAGCTGCTGCGCCGGGCGGCGGACATCGATGGCTTCGCCGCCACCCAGCGGCGGATTCTCGACACCGCGTTCGAACTACTGCGGGCCGGCGGCACTCTGATCTACTGCACGTGTTCGGTGCTGCCGGCCGAAAACGAGGCGGTGGTGTCGGCTTTCCTGGAGAGACGGACGGATGCGGCCGTCGCGCCGTGGCCCGATTCCGCGCCGCGCCCGCCCGGGCTGCTCGAGCGGGCCGTCGGCTGGCAGTTGCTGCCCGGTGGCGACGCCGGGACCGATGGCTTCTACTATGCCTGCCTGACCAGGCATTCCTGAGGGGAGACGGGGAACAGATGGAGTCCCGGGGGACGCACACCGCTCGGCGGCCGATCTCGGCGCTGCTGGGCTCGTTGATGCTGGGCGCGCTGCTTGCGCTCGGCGTGAACGCCGCGCGCGCCGACGCGCTCGACGGGGTGCTCGAGGTGCGTTCGGCGTACGTGAGCATCGAGAACGGCGTGTTCCAGCTGTTCGCGCGCGTGGCCTACCCGGTCAACGACGACATCCGCGCCGCGCTCAAGGACGGCCTCAAGCTCACGTTCGATCTCGATGTCGTGGTGTCGCGCGAACGGCGCTTCTGGCTGGACGACGACGTGGCCAACTACCAGCTCAAGCGCGAGCTCATGTACAACGCGGTCAGCGACCGATACGTCACGCGCGACCTGGATCCGCGCATCTCCGATCCGCAACGCAGTTACGCGACGCTCGAGGAGGCGCTCGAGTCGCTCGGCACGGTCGACGCGTGGCCCATTCTCGTGGCGCCACAGCTTTCGCCCAACCGGCAGTACCGTGTCTCCCTGCGAGCCGGCGTGCGGCGCGGGCAGCTCGCGGACACGTTGCGCGTTCTGCTCTTCTGGACCGATGACTGGCACCGCGAGAGCGAGTGGTTCTCATGGTCCCTGCAGCGCTGAGGCGCTTCGGCACCCTCGGACTGATCGCCCTCTGGGTGTTCGTCAGCGGCGGCCTGCTGCTGCTGCTCGCACTGTCGGTGCAGAACTCCGTCCGCTACAGCAACCTGCAGGCGTGGATCCTGCTGATCAACGCGATCGCGGTGGTCACGGTGAGCGTGCTGCTCGCGCGCAAGATCGTCGAACTCGTGCGCGCCTTTCGCGCGCAGGTTCCCGGCTCGCGCCTCACGGCGCGCACGGTCGCGATCTTCGGATCGCTGGTGATCGCGCCGCTCATCATCGTCTACCTGTTCAGCCTCGAATTCCTGAACCGCGGCATCGACAGCTGGTTCAAGGTCGAGATCCGCCAGGGTCTCGCCGACGCGCTCGAGCTGTCGAAGTCCGCGATGGACGTGCGCATGCGCGAGTACGCGCGCAGCACCGAGCTCTTCGCCAACAAGCTCGCCGACAGTCCCGGCACGAACTGGGTGATCGCCACCGACACGCAGCGCACCGAGAGCGGCGCGCTCGAGGTGGTCGTGTACGGCACGCTCGGACAGGTGCTCGCGGCCAGCAGCGCGGGCCCGACGTCGACCGCGCTGCCGCGCTACGCAACCCCCGAGATGTCGCGCCAGATTTCGAGCGGCAATGTGTACTGGGGCCTGGAACCCGTGTCGGAGGGCGACTACCTGATCAACACGGCGGCACCGATAGCCGCGAATCCGGGTGCGAGCGAAGGTCGTTTCGTCGTGGCGATCTACCCGGTGCCGCCACAGCTCGCGCGCCTCGCGGATGCCGTGCAGAACTCGTATTCGCAGCACAGCAACCTGATCGAGAGCCGCGAGCCCGTGAAGAACAGTTTCCGGCTCACTCTCACCCTGGTACTGCTGCTGGCGATGCTCACCGCGATCTATGGCGCTATCTACTCGGCCGAGAAACTCACGCGGCCGGTACAGGATCTCATCGCGGGCACGCGCGCGGTGGGCAAGGGAGACTTCGGTACACGGCTGCCGCTGCCGTCGCGCGACGAGATGGGCTTCCTCGTGCATTCGTTCAACGACATGACGAAGCGACTGCGCCGCGCACGCGAGGAAACCACGCGCAGCCAGCAGGCGGTCGAACGGGAGCGCGAGCGTCTTGCGATCATCCTGGCGCGGCTTTCCACGGGTGTCATCACGCTCGGCCGCGATCTCATCGTGCGCAGCGCCAACCAGGCGGCGAGCAACATCCTGGGCGTCGATCTCGAACAGGCCGCGGGCCAGCCGCTCGCGGCGTTGGCCGACCAGAATCCGCGCTTCGAGCGTTTCGTCGAAGAAGTCACCGGCCGTCTCGCGAAAGGCGAGGAGGAATGGCGCGAGCAGATGGACCTCAAGCCGGAGGTGACGGGCGCCCGCGTGCTCGTGTGCGCGTGCACGCCGATCGCGGGCGACGAGCATGCGGAGACCGACGCCGAGCGACAGGGCGGCTTCGTCATCGTGTTCGACGACATCAGCGCGCTGCTCACCGCGCAGCGAGATGCCGCCTGGGGCGAAGTCGCTCGCCGCCTCGCGCACGAGATCAAGAATCCGCTCACGCCGATCCAGCTCTCCGCCGAGCGAATGCGCCGGCGATATCTCGGCCAGATGACGGGTGAGGACGCGCAGATCCTCGACCGCGCGACCTACACGATCGTGCAGCAGGTCGAGGCGATGAAGGCGATGGTGAACGCGTTCAGCGAATATGCGCGGGCGCCCGACATGAAGGTGACGCGCTTCCCGCTGAATGCGCTCGTCACGGAAGTGTCCGACCTGCACCGCGTGCAGGAATCCGGCGTGCGCATCGACGTCGAACTCGACCCGCGCATCGAGAGCGTCGAAGCCGATCGCGGCCGCGTTCGCCAGATACTCAACAACCTGATCGTCAACGGCGCGGAAGCGGTCGAGAACCGGCCCGATGGCCACGTCGCGATCGTCACTCGCCTCGAGACGGCGGGCGCGGCGGAGTACGCGACCATTACCGTCTGCGACAACGGCCCCGGCTTCGCACGCGAGGTCCTGGGCCGCGTTTTCGATCCCTATGTCACCACGAAGCCCAAGGGCACGGGCCTGGGACTCGCCATCGTGAAGAAAATCGTCGAGGAGCACGGCGGGCGCGTCGAGGCCGACAATCGGCCGGAAGGCGGCGGGCGCGTGCGTGTATCCTTGCCCGTCACAGATGGGTCCCGGCAGCTGGTCGCGCGCGACCGGCGCGCCGACACCAGGAAGGAGCGAGCATGAGCGCCGCACACATTCTCGTCGTAGACGACGAGGCCGACATTCGCGGATTGCTGAAGGAAATCCTCTCCGAGGAAGGCTACGACGTGGACGTCGCGGGCGACGCCGGCCAGGCGCGCGCGTCGCGTGCGCGGCAGCTCCCGGATCTCGTGCTGCTCGACATCTGGATGCCCGATACGGACGGCATCACGCTGCTGCGCGAGTGGCAGGGCCAGACAGCGGAAGCTTCTTGTCCGGTCGTCATGATGTCGGGTCACGGTACCGTCGAGACCGCGGTCGAAGCCACGCGGCTCGGTGCGTTCGATTTCGTCGAGAAGCCGCTGTCGTTGCAGAAGCTGCTGCGCACGGTGGAGCGCGCGCTCGAAGCCGGCAAGCGCAAGCGTCACGCGGGCAAGCTGCTCGCGGCCTCGCCGGGCGTGCCCGTCGGCCGCAGCCGCGTCATGCAGCAGCTGCGCGCGGATCTCGCGCAGATCGCCGCCAACGATTCGCCCGTGCTCCTGATCGGCGAAACCGGCACCGGCCGTGAAGCGTTCGCCCGGTTCATCCATGACGCGAGTCCCCGCTCGCAGCGCCCCTTCGTCACGCTCATCTCGTCCACGCTGCGCGGAGACGGCGCCGAGCAGGTGTTGTTCGGCACGGAGTCCAACGGCCAGTCGGCTCCGGGCGTGCTCGAGCGCGCCGGCGCCGGCACCTTGTTCATCAACGAGATCGAAGACCTGCCGCCGCAGGCGCAGCGCGCCTTGTTAGGCGTGTTCGAGAGCGGCCAGTTCACGCGGGTGGGCGGCAGCGCGCCTATCGCGCTCAAGGCGCGGGTCATCTCTTCCGGCCGCCCCGGCGTCGAAGGCCGCCACGACGATTTCCGCCGCGACCTGCTCGCCCATCTGAACACCCTGATCGTGCGCGTCCCGCCGCTGCGCGAGTACACCGAGGATGTGCCCGACCTGCTGCGGCACTACGTCGACCGGCTCGTCGACAGCGAGGGCCTCATCTTCCGCAAGTTCAGCGTCGCCGCGCAGAACCGCCTGCGCAACTATCCGTGGCCGGACAACGTGCGCGAACTCAAGAATCTCGTGCAGCGGCTGCTGCTCCAGGGCGGCGGCGAAGAAATCCGGCTCGAGGAGATCGAACGCGAGCTCGCGGCCGCGGCGCCGAGCGCCGAGCCGCTCGTGAAGCAGGACCTGTTGGCGTTGCCGCTGCGCGAGGCGCGCGAGCAATTCGAGCGGGCCTATCTGCAGCAGCAGCTCCTGCTGTGCAACGGCAAGGTGGGGCAGCTCGCGAAGCGGGTCGGCATGGAGCGCACACACCTGTATCGCAAGCTGCGCTCGCTCGGCGTGGACTTCCGCAACATCACCGACGACGCGGAGTAGATGGGGATTGGCCCCAAAAGGCTGTTCGGTGCCGAACCTCTAACCGCTGCGCTCGACGCGTTGCGAACCGATCGAGGTTCGGCACCGAACAGCCTTTTGGGGCCAATCCCCTATGGATACCCGGTTTCGCTCGGATTCGGCGTGATCGCGATGACGCGGAACACGCCCTCGTACGCGGACTTCAGCGAAAACTCGATGCGTCCCACGCCCTTGTAGAGATACATCATGCGCTGCAGGTCTTTCGCGCCGTAGTTGAACGGCTGCCACTGCTTGCCCGTCATGCGCTGCGTCTGCGCGGTCGGCGGGCCGATCAAGTCGTTCACCTGCTGCTGGCTCATGCCCACCTGAATCTTGCTGAAGTCGACCGTCACCGGAGCCGCGTCCGGGGCGGCGGCTGCCACAGGCGCCGCGGCGGGCGCCGGCGCGGCGGCCGCGGCCGGTGCGGCGGCAGGCTTCGCATTCTTGGCGTTCTTCGCGTTCTTCTTGCCCTTGGCGGGTTCCGGCGCCGGGGGCGGCGGAGGCGGCGGCGGATTGCGCAGCAGCTCGAGGTTCACGCTGCCCGCGACGTAAGTGTTCTCGGAGCCCTTGGGCAGTTGTTTGGCCGCCTTCTCGCAGTGCCCGCGCAGCTTGCGGTGGATGTTCTTGTCGTCGGAGATGTGTTCGAGCAGCGGGCGGTAGCGGTTATTGCCCGACGTGCCGAGCGCGCGGCACATCCATGCGACGGAATCGACGCTGCCGAAGTCCGCGCCCGACAAGGGATACTTCTCGATGAGCACTTCGGCGAGGACGTCGAGCACCTCGGTGTTCCGGTAGCCGGTGTTCACCATGTTCTCGGCGGTTTGCCGGAGAGTGCCTGAGCCGCCCTTGATGAGTTGGTCGACGTATTGCTTGTCGACCTCGTTCATCTCGGCGGTGGCGACACCGCTCACGATCAGACACGCGGCGAACAGGCAGGCGGAAATCTTGTGATTCATGAACGGCTCCCTTCGACCTGAGGCCGGGACTCTAACACCGCCGCACTTTGGCGGCGACGCGCGTCCCCGATTCGAGGGACGTCAGTTTCATTCTTGTTGCTGCGCTTTCTGGTGCCTTCCCGGGCGCGAGGACCACGAGCACCACGCCGCTCCAGCGCAGTGCCCGCCGCATCACGGCGCGCGCCTCGAGAGTTCGCCGTCCTCCGCGATCTGCAGCTCGCCATCCGGAAAGGCGGCCGCGGTGAGCTCGCGCAGTTGTGCGATGACTCTCTTCTCGGGATCCGGCGCCGGGCCGTGCGGCCTCACCTGCGAGGTGGCCTCGATGCGTCCCGCCACGAAGCGGCCCTCGTCGTCGAGCGTCGCCAGCAGGATCGGCGCGATGCCGCGGATCCCCTCGACGCTGATGCCGTAGTAGGTCGCGAAGTTGCCCAGGCTGTAGGCGATCAGCCGGTCGCGGTAAAGCTCCATCGGCCGCACGACGTGCGGCCCGTGACCGAGCACGATGTCGGCACCGGCATCGATCATCGCGCGCGCGAACTCGACCACGTTGCCGCGATCCTCGCCGGCGAAGATCTCGCGTGCGAAGGGGAGCTTTTCGGCGCCGTTGCCCTCGGCGCCGCCGTGGAACGACACGATGACGATGTCGTGTTTCGCCGCGAGCTCCGCGACGAGCGGCAGTCCGATCTGCGGATCGTTCAGCGAGTTCGAGCCGACGTTGGGCGCGAACGCCACGAGCGCGATGCGCCGCCCGTTGGCGACCCAGCTCGCCGTCGTTCCTTCGCGGCCGGAGTGACGGATTCCCACGGCGTCGAGCGCCGCCATGCTCGACGCGCGGCCGCTCTCGCCAAAATCGCGCGCGTGATTGTTGGCGAGGCTCACGGCGTCGAAACCGGCGAGCTTGAAGTACGTGGCGTAACGCGCGGGCGAGCGGAACAGGAAGCAGATCTTCGGGTTCTTGCACTGTTTCACGGGCTCGCCGCCGTCCTGCAGCACTCCCTCGACGTTGCCGAACGCCACGTCGGGCTTCTCGAGGATCGGCGTCACCGCATCGAGGAACGACATCCCGTCGTCGTCGGGCAGGTTGTTCTCGGGAAAATCGGTGCCGAGCATCATGTCGCCCACGGCCGCGAGCGTGAGGCCGGGATGCGCGGGCGGAGGATGTGGGGGTTGCGCCGGTGCCGTCACGGTCGGCGCCGCGGGCGCCGCGGGTCCAGGGACGGGTGCCGGAGGCGGCGGGGCGCTGGCGCAGGCCGCGAGCAGCATGGCCGTCGCGGCCATGCAGGCCATCCTGGCGGCGAATGGCGCACCGCGGTTCACCACCTACTCTCCCACCCGGATCACGAGCGTATTGTCGAGCTCCGCGGCGCGCAGCCGCGCGCGCAGGCGATTGAGCTCCGCCAGGTCGGTGATGGGACCGATGCGCACGCGATGCCACACGTCTTCGTCGACGGCCACGCGCTGCACCGACGCGTCGATGCCCTGCTTCTTGAGCTGGGCCTGCACGCGGTCGGCTTCCTCCTGATTCCGATAGGAACCCGCCTGCAGCACGTATACACCCGGCCGCGAGATGTTCGCGGGCGCGGCATCGCGTTCGCGCGAGACCTCGCGCTCCTTCTCGGGGACGACGACCTCGAACTTCGGCAGCATGTCGTAGAAGTCGTAACTCTTGGCGCCTTCCTCGGCATCGCCGCCGGCGGCGCTGGCGCGCGGCTCGGGCTTGGGCACCTCGGCCGCGGCGCGGGCCGCGGTCTTCTCGCGGTAGTTCTGCCAGACCAGCACGCACACCGAGACGGACAGGCCCAGCGCGAGCCCCAGGCCGAACTCGCGCAGGCGGCTGATTTCGAAGCGGATTCCGCCGCCGCGCGCGCGCTTGAAGTCGCGACTGGTGATCTTGGCGGCCAGGTGCGTGGCTCCGTTACATGCTCTCGGGCGCGCAGACGCCGAGAAGTCCCAGGCCGTTCCGCACCACTTGCTGGACCGCGAGCACGAGCGTGATGCGCGCATTGCGCAGTGCCGCGTCGTCGACGATCCACTTGTCCGCGTTGTAGTAGGTGTGCAGCGAATTCGCAAGGTCGCGCAGGTAGTGCACGAGCGAGTGCGGCGTGCGGTCGAGCGCGGCGCGTTCGACGACCTCGGGGAACTTCGTGATCGAGGTGATGACGGCCATCTCGTGCTCGCTCTCGAGTCGCGACAGGTTTGCGGAGCCGTCGGTCGCGTCATAGGCGAGCCCGCGCGCCGCGAGCTCCTTCATGACCGACGCCACGCGCGCGTGCGCGTACTGCACGTAGTACACCGGGTTGTCGTTCGAGCGCGACTTCGCCAGCTCGAGATCGAAATCCAGCGCCTGGTCGTGGCTGCGCATCAGGTAGAAGAACCGGCACGCGTCGTTGCCGACCTCGTTGCGCAGGTCCCGCAGCGTCACGAAATTGCCCTCGCGCTTGCCCATCGACAGCTTCTGGCCGCTGCGGAACAGGCTCACGAGCTGCATGAGGCAGACTTCGAAGCTCGTTCCCGGATAGCCGAGCGCGACGAGCGCGCCGCGCACGCGCGCGACGTAGCCGTGGTGGTCCGCGCCCCAGACGTCGATCAGCAGGTCATGGCCGCGGCGCAGCTTGTCCCAGTGATACGCGATGTCGGAGGCGAAATAGGTCTTCTCGCCGTTCGCGCGCACCACGACGCGGTCTTCGTCGTCGCCGTAGTCCGTGGACCTGAACCAGCGCGCGCCGTCCTTTTCGTAGACGCGGCCGCTCTTCTCGAGATCCGCGAGCGCACTATCGACCGCACCGCTCTGCGCGAGCTCACGCTCGGAGAACCACTTCTCGAAGCGCACGCCGAACTCGTCGAGGTCGTTGCGGATGTCGGCGAGCATCGCGTCGCGAGCGAACAGCACGATCGAGTCGAATTCCGCGCCGAGAAGCCGGCGGGAATTCTCGATGAGCCCGTCGATGTGCTTGTCCTTGTCGCCACCCTGCGGCGCGTCGGGCGGCGCGCCGCGCGTGACGTCCTGCGCGGGCCGCTTGAGCGACTCGCCGCGCTGTGCCTGCAACTCGCGTGCGACAGGCAGGATGTACTCGGCGCGATAGCCGTTCGACGGGAACGCGACGTTCTCGCCGCAGAGCTCGAGGTAACGTAGATAGACGCTGACCGCGAGGATGTCGATCTGCCGGCCCGCGTCGTTGATGTAGTACTCGCGGTAGACGGTGTGCCCCGTCGCGTCGAGCAGGTTGGCCAGGGTCGCGCCGTACGCGGCGCCACGGCCGTGACCGACGTGCATCGGTCCCGTCGGGTTCGCGGACACGAACTCCACCATCACCCGGCGGCCATTGCCCACCGCACTGCGCCCGTAGGCTGCGCCCTGGGCGGCGACGTCGCGCAGCGGGGCGAACCACGCATCCTTCGCGAGGCGGAAATTGATGAAGCCCGCGCCGGCGACTTCCACGCCGGCCAGGAGCGCGCTCTTGGGGAGCGCCTGGACGATGGCCTGCGCCAGGTCGCGCGGATTCTTGCGGGCGGCCTTGGCGAGCCGCATCGCGATGTTGCTCTGGAAGTCGCCGTGCTGCGGGTCGCGCGCGCGTTCGACGACGACCTGGGCTGGATCGACCGGCTCGGGCAGGTGGGCGGGAACG
Source organism: uncultured Pseudomonadota bacterium (assembly GCA_902826225.1). Lineage (GTDB taxonomy): Bacteria > Pseudomonadota > Gammaproteobacteria > Steroidobacterales > Steroidobacteraceae > CADEED01. Next base: position 15,401 of record CADEED010000014.1, read on the forward strand.
AGCGTGTGGAGCGCCTCACGCAGCAGGCGCTCGAGATCGGATTTCACGGGGGAACCTGTCTGGAACTCGCTGAAACGGCGCGAATCTTACAGGAGCGCATATGTAAACCGAATGCCGCGGCGTGCGTTCACTCCCTGCAGGCCTCATTCTTTCCTCACCAGGAGACTTCGATGAAGACTTTCGTTGCTACCTGCGCCCTGGGCCTGGCGGTTCTGCTTGCCGGCACGGCGATCGCGGGCGACCCGGCGGCGTCCGACCAAACCCCGCGGCAGATGAAGGCGGACACGGACGGCGACGGCCGCGTGTCGCGCGCCGAGGCCTCGGCGGCCGGCACCCAGCGTTCGGGCGAGTGGTTCGACAAGCTCGATCTCGACAAAGACGGCTACATCACGCAGGAAGAGATGCGCCAGGCGCGTGAGACTCGCCGCGGCGCGATGCGCGAGAAGGGCGAGGAGCATTTCAAACAGGCCGACGCGAACGGTGACGGCCAGCTGTCGCTCGACGAGGTGCAGGCGAAGATGCCGAAGCTCGCCGATCGCTTCGCCACGCTCGACAAGGACAGCAACGGCTTCCTGAGCAAGGACGAGCTCAGGCGCGGTCCGCGCCACGGCCCGCAGCCGCAGAGCTGATTCCTCCTCCAGCCACGAAACAGGCGGCGGGATTTTCAGCCCGCCGCTTTCGATCCCCTGCGCCCGTGATCGCCGGCCGACTCCGCCGGCGCGCGTAACTTCTTGATTTTACTCGACTAGCTCTGCTAGGGCGCGGTCGTCGGCAGCCGCTTTTCCATCACGTAGTCGTCCATGACGTATCCGTTGCCGATGTCGAACACCGCCTCCTCGCGAACCTGAAAGCCGGCCGCGAAGTAGACCCGCGACGCCGTCGTGTTCTTCTTGTTCACCGTGAGCACGAGGGTGTCGCAAGCGCGCGCGCGCGCGTCGGCTTCGACGAGCTCCATCATTGCCCGGCCGAGGCCACGGCCGTGCAGTCGCGGAAGTAGATAGAGCTGCTCGAGCTTCATCTCGCGCGGCCGGCCCGACAGCGACCAGCTGCAGTAGCCGACGATCTCGTCGCCGTCGCGCAGTACGCGCATCCAGCGATCCGGGGCGTCGAGATACTTCGCGAGGTTCTCGGCCGTGAACCGCCCGGCGAGCATGTACTCGATCTGCTCCTTCGAGATGATCGAGACGTAGTGCTCGCGCCAGATCCGGCGCGCGAGCGCTGCGATGGCGTCGAAATCGGCGCGCGCGAGCGGCGTCAGGGGAGGGCGTGTCTCGGTCACGCGTGAATGTTAACGGTTCATCTCGCGGGCACGGCGACAGCGCCGTGGCGGATGCGAATGGAGGACGATGGCCGCGAGCGTGAACTGCGGGCCTCGCGCCACCCCGCTGGCCGCCATCGAATCCCGCATCGCGGGCGACGCCGGTCGACGTCGATGCCGATGAGGCGGCGCGGCCCGAAGGTTGGCAAACTGCCCCTCGGGTTCGACCCGGTCCGGAGGACACATGGCAGACGTGGAACTCGGCGACAAGCTCGTGGCCGCGGAACTCGAGCGCGCGCAACTCGAATGCCGGCGCCTCGCGATCGAACTCGGGAAGCTGGACGCCGCCGCGCCCTGGTATCAGAAGCCGTTGCAGCTCCTGCCCATGCTGACGGCGTGCATCTCGGTGCTCGCGTTCGCGTTCAGCGTGGCGGTCTTCGCTTGGACACAGCATGCGCAGGCGAAGAGCGCAGCGCGGAATGCCGAGCGGGAGTTCATGCGGCCGTGGCTGGAGAGCCAGTGGGATACCTATTCCGACGCGCTGCACGCGGCTGCCGCCGCCACGACGGTCGACCACTCCGACGAGCAGGCGCAGGCCGAGCGCGAGTTCTGGCAGCTCTACTACGGCCGCATGGTGATGGTGGAGACCAAGACTGTTTCCGCGGCCATGCAGAAGGTAGGGGGTTGCCTGCGCGCGAAGGAGCGGTGCGATGCGAACGCCAGGCGGAGCACCGTGCTCGAGCTCGCGTCGCAGATGGCGCAGTCGATGAAGGACACGGCGAACATGAACTACGAGACGTACGCGCAGAACCGCTTCGACTACGTCAGCGGTCTCGGGCGCGGCGCGGACTGAGCGGCTGGATCAGAAAAGTTCGATCGGATCCACGTCGATCGACCAGCGCAGGTCGCGCGAGGTCTTGATTTCCTCGATTTGCGGCAGCCAGGCGGCGAGAAACCGGTGCAGCGGCGCCCGTTCCGCCGCCTCGAGCAGCACCTGCGCGTGATAGCGCGCCGCGCGCTTGGTCATGGCGGCCGGCGCCGGGCCTAACAACTTAACGTCGCGCGACGCGCGGGCGAGTTTGCGTGCGTGGGCCAGGAACTCCACTGCGGCCGGCAGCGTCGGCGCCGACGCGCGCAGCGCCACGATGTAAGAAAACGGGGGCCAGTTCGCGGCCTGGCGCTCCGCGAGCGCGGTACCGGCGAAACCGTCGTAGCCCGCGGCGAGCAGGCTCTTGAGCAGCGGGTGGTCGGGATACTCCGTCTGGATCATCACCTCGCCGGGCTTCGTCCCGCGGCCGGCACGGCCGGCAACCTGGATGATCGTCTGCGCGACGCGCTCGGGCGCGCGGAAATCCGTGCTGAACAGGCCCTGGTCCGCATTGAGCACGACGACGAGCGTGACGCTCGGGAAGTCGTGTCCCTTCGTCACCATCTGCGTGCCGACGAGGATGCGCGCCGCGCCGCTCGCGATTCGTCCGACGACTTCCTCGAGATCGCCGCGCTTGCGCACGACGTCGCGATCGAGCCGGGCGATGCTCACTCCGGGGAAGAGCGCCGCCAGCGTTTCCTCGACGCGCTCGGTGCCCTGGCCGACGTGCCGGACCGCGTAGCCGCACTGCGGGCAGTGTTCCGGCAGCGGCGCGTCCGCCCCGCAGTGATGGCAGCGCAGCCGCTGGGCGCCGAGGTGCACGGTGAGCCGCGCGTCGCAGTCGCGGCACGGCGCGATCCATCCGCACGCGGTGCAAGCGAGCGTCGGCGAGTAGCCGCGGCGATTGATGTAGACGAGCACCTGGCCGTCGTCGGCGAGATGCCGTTGCATGGCCTCCACGGCGGGCGTCGAGATCCCCTGGCGCGCCGCGTGCTCGCGCAGGTCGATGACGGCGGCGCGTGGCGGCACGGCCTGGCCGGCGCGGCGGGGCAACGAGAGCCGCGTGTATCGGCCGGTCGCCACGTTCTGCAGCGTCTCGAGCGACGGGGTCGCCGAGCCGAGCACGATCGGAACGCCCGCGCGCTGCGCGCGCAGCATCGCGAGATCGCGCGCCGAGTAGCGAAAGCCGCTCTCGTGCTGCTTGAACGACGCGTCGTGTTCTTCGTCGACGATGATGATGCCGAGATTCACCACGGGTGCGAACACCGCCGAGCGCGTGCCGAGCACGATGCGCGCCTCGCCGGAGACGCACGTGCGCCACGCCGCCAGGCGCTCCGTGTCCGTCAACCCGGAGTGCAACACCGCGAGCGGTGCCGTGAATCGTTCGCGGAATCGCGCCACGAGTTGCGGCGTCAGTCCGATCTCGGGGACGAGCACGAGCGCGCGACGTCCCCGGCGAAGCTCCCGCTCGACTGCGTGCAGGTACACCTCGGTCTTGCCGCTGCCCGTGATGCCGTACAGCAGGAAGGGCGCGAATCGCTCGTGCGCGGCATCGATGGCTTCGACGGCGACCGACTGCTCGGGACTCAATCCCGGTCCGCGCTTGAGGATCAGGTCGGCGGGCGGGGCGGGCGGTTCCTCGACCGATTCGGCTGAGGATACATAGCCGCGCGCGACGAGCGCCCGCAGCGGCGTTCGCCAGTCGCCGAGCGCATCGAGCGCGTCGGCGGCGAGACCGTCGGGCGCGGCGGCTATCGCGGCGAACACGGCATGCTGGCGCGGCGCACGCTTGAGATCCACGGTGGCGCCGGCTGCGGTCGCGAACCAGCGGGTGAGGATGCGCCGAGACTCCGCGCCGGTGCGTGCGAGCTTCGGCAGGGCGGCGGCCAGTACGACGCCCATCGGCTGGTGGTAGTAGCTCGCCGCGAACTCGATCAGCGCGAACAACTGTGCGTCGAACACCGGCTCTGCATCGAGCACCTCGATGACCGACTTGAGCTTTTCCTTCGGGAGATCAGAACGCTCGGCGTGCGAATGCACGACTCCGACCAGCCGCTGCCGGCCGAACGGTACCCGCACGCGCGTGCCGATCGCGGCCGCGTGCGTCGCGATCTTCGGGGGGAGGTAATCGAAAAGTCGGCGCAGCGGCGTGTCGAGCGCGATGCGCAGGATCGCGGGAGCCGTCAAGCGAACGCGTTCAGGGTTTTCCACAATGTGTGTGGATAAGTCTGTGGATGGGGTCGGATGAAACTGACAAAAATGCGGTGTTTTTGCAGTTTCTCGTTCGTATGGTCGAATCGTGAGCACATGCGCGCGAATCCAGTCAAAACAGGCAGTTAGCGAAAACGCGCCACCAAACAGCTCACCTTATTGCGGACTCGTGACACGATTTCTCCGGGAGTGTTCGCAAGTTCCTGATTCACGGAAACGCAATGCGAGGGAGAGCGCGTCAACGTCGCGCGCGGAGGTGCGTTACACACCCTGTATGACCGCGTTTGCTACGCTCGCCGGCGTTTATAGCACGCCCGATAACGCCGCCGACTTCGGCGATGAGCGCAGTCGGGACCGGGAATCAATGACGACGAGCCGAGCCCTCGATCAGTTTCTGGCCAGCGTCGAGAAGCGTGCGTTCAAAATGGCGCAGCTCGGGCTGCGCAATGACGACGATGCCCTCGACGCCGTCCAGGACTCGATGATGAAGCTCGTGCAGTCGTACTCGGCACGGCCGGAAGCGGAGTGGACGCCGCTGTTCTTCCGGATCCTGACAAACCGGGTCCGCGACCTGCAGCGCCGGCGTACGGTGCGCGGGCGCATCATGGCGTGGCTGCCGTTGAGCGACCCCGAGGACGATGGCGAGCCCTTCGACCCGGTAGCGCAGGCACCGAGCCCTGACGCGACGCCCGCGAAGCGGCTCGAGCTGGACGAGGCCATCGGTGTGCTCGAGACGGCAGTGGCGGGATTGCCGCCGCGGCAGCAGCAGGCGTTCCTGCTGCGCAATTTCGAAGGGCTCGACGTCGCGCAGACGGCGAGCGCGATGGGCTGCTCCGAAGGCAGCGTGAAGACACATTATTTTCGCGCGCTGGGCACGCTGCGCGAAAAGCTCGGCGAAGTGTTCTGAGGTCGGCCGTGAACGAAGATTTCGAAAAGCGCACGCGTGAAGTTCTCGAGGAGAGTGTGAGCCGCCTCGACGGGCGCACGCGCTCGCGACTCACACAGGCGCGGCACGCCGCGCTCGCGCAGCTCGAGTCCGCGCATGGCATGCGCAAGGCGGGCTGGCTGCGCGCCTGGGTGCCCGCCGGCGCGGCTGCCTCGGTGGCCGTGCTCGCGGTCGCCATGTGGATCCGCCAGCCGGTGCCGGTCGAAGTAGTCGCCGACGCGGGCGCGGACGAGGACATGGTGATGCTCGCCGAGGGGCCGGACTTCCTCGGCGAGACCGACGAGCTGGATTTCTACGAATGGGCGGCGGGCGAGGTCGAGACGTGAGCGATTCCAAGGTCATCGAACCGGACGACGAGCTGCTCGAATTCCTCGGCGGCATCGACGAGGTCAATGACCTGGACGACGGGTTTTCGGACTTCCTCGCCAGCTCCGACATCGAGAAGGCCGCCACCGAGAAGCCCAGGGCGCCGCCGAAGGACCCCAGAGACAAGGACCAGAAGAGCGATGAGTAAAGCCGCCATGCTGTCCCGTCGAACCGCGCTCGCCGCGCTCTGCGCCGTCGGGTTGCAACTCGCCGTGGTCCCGCGCGTCCGCGCCGACGACACGGCACCTCGCGCGGCGGCGCCGACCGCGTGGTCGTCGCTTTCCGCGGCCGAGCAGAAGATGCTCGCGAAGCACGCCGAACGCTGGAATTCGCTGCCGCCCGACCAGCAGCAGCGGCTGCTGCGCGGGACACGCCGATGGCTGGCCATGTCGCCCGAGCAACGCGAGCGCGCGCAGGCGCGCTTCAAGCGCTGGCAGGATCTCTCGCCCGAGGAACGGCAGTTCGCCCGCAAGCAATGGAAGCGGTATCGCGAGCTCCCGCCGGATCAGCAGGAGCAGGTGCGCGATTCCTATCACCGCTTCAAGAAGCTCACGCCCGAGCAGCGCCGCAAGCTGCGCGAGCGGTGGCAGAACGCCACGCCCGAGGAGCGTCAGCGCTGGCTCGAGCGCCGGCGCCAGCGCCGCGAACGACGCCAGCCGCCGGCAGCCCAGCCCTAACTATTGCGCGGATTGGCCCGACGGGGGCGCCGGTATCTTCTTCGTCTTCGCGCCCGGGGAAGACCAGTTGATAACGAAGTAGGTCGCCGGCACGTCGCCGATGTTCTGCACCGCGTGCGGCTGCATCGACGCGAAGAACAGGATGCCGCCGGCGTTCACGACGACCTCCTTTCCGTTCACGTGCGCCTTCAGGGTGCCTTCCTTGAGGATGACCATCTCCTCGTTGGGGTGCGTGTGCGGCGCGTGCGAGGCCAGGTGCGGATTCAGCGTGGTGATATGCATCTCGAGTTCGTCGAGCGTGCGGGTCGGCTGCTGCACGATGTCCCGGCGCTCGCCGACCTCGGTTTTGCGGACCTTCATGTCCGCCCATTGCCAGACCGTGGAATCGAGGATGCCGGAAGCCTGTTCGGCCATCGAAACACAGGCCAGCGTCAGACTGGTGGCAATGGCCGCCGTGATGAGATCGCGTCGCTTGAGCATGTCGTACCCCTTCGAACTGACGGCGGAGACTACCAAGCCGGTTTCTGTGGCTACAATACGCGCGCCTTCAGATCGGGAGACATCGCGTGGGTTCGAAGCTCGAGGAAATCACCGAAAAAGCGCTGTTCGCATCGCGATGGATTCTCGCGCCGATCTTCCTGGGGTTGTCGCTGGCGCTGCTGGCGCTCGGCATCAAGTTCTTCCAGGAGGCGTATCACCTCATCATGGATGTGTTGGTCAAGGACGAAGCGGATCTCGTGCTCGTCGTCCTCGCGCTGATCGACATCTCGCTGGTCGGCAGCCTGATCGTGATGGTGATGTTCTCCGGCTACGAGAACTTCGTCTCGACGATCGATGCAAAAGGCACGGATACGCTGGGCTGGCTCGGCAAGATGGATTCCGGCACGCTGAAGCTCAAGGTGGCCGCCAGCATCGTGGCGATCTCTTCGATCCACCTGTTGCGCGTGTTCATGAAGGCCGAAACCACCGACAATGACAAGATCAAGTGGTACGTGATCCTGCACATGACCTTCGTGTTATCCGCCGTGCTGCTCGGCGTGCTGGACAAGATGTCCTTCTCGAAGCACCGCGACCACGCATGAGGAAAAAGGGGTCAGATCTATTTTCCGCCGGGCGGAAAATAGATCTGACCCCTTTTTCTGGCTAGCCCGCGGCCTTTATCGCGTTCACCAGCTCCGCCGCGGCCTTCTGGCCATCGCCGTAGAGCATGCGCGTGTTGTCGAGGAAGAAGAGGGCGTTCTCGATGCCTGAGAACCCCGCGCCCTGGCCGCGCTTGATCACGATGACGTTCTTCGCCTTGTCCGCGTTCAGGATCGGCATGCCGTAGATCGGCGACGACTTGTCCGTGCGCGCCACCGGGTTCACGACGTCGTTCGCGCCGATGATGAGCGCGACGTCCGCTGTCTCGAACTCGGCGTTGATCTCGTCGAGGTCGGCGATGAGGTCGTAAGGCACGCCGGCCTCGGCGAGCAGCACGTTCATGTGGCCGGGCATGCGCCCCGCCACCGGGTGGATCGCGAACCGCACCTGCACGCCCTTCTCGATCAGCAGCTGGCACATCTCCCAGACCTTGTGCTGCGCCTGCGCGACCGCCATGCCGTAGCCGGGCACCACGATGACCTTCGACGCGAACGCCATCATGACGCCGACGTCGGAGGCCTCGATGGCCTTCATCGAGCCGGTCACCGCCGTGGCGGTGCCGCCCCCGCCCGACCCGAAATCCGAGAACAGCACGTTCGCCAGCGAACGGTTCATGGCCTTCGCCATGAGCTGCGTGAGCAGCGTGCCCGCCGAGCCCACGACGGTGCCCGCGATGATCATCGCCGCGTTGCCGAGCACGAAGCCCTCGAACGCCACGGCCAGGCCGGTGAGCGCGTTGTACAGCGAGATGACGACGGGCATGTCCGCGCCGCCGATCGGCAGCGTCATCGCGATGCCGAACAGCAGCGCGAGCACGAAGATCGCCGTGACGTGCAGCGGATCCGCGCCGTGGTGCAGGACGACGATGGCGCCGACGCCGAGCGAGCCCAGGAACAGCAGGCCGTTCACGAACTTCTGGCCGCCGAAGCGCAACGTCTTGTTCAGCACGCCCTGCAGCTTCGCCCACGCGATCAAACTACCGCTGAAGGAGATGGCGCCGATGATTCCGCCGATGACGGCCAGCGTCATGACCACGGGGCTGTGGGCCACGGCCGCGCCCGCGACGTTTCCGTACGCCGCGCGATACAGCTCGACCGCCGCGATGGCCGCGGCCGCGCCGCCACCCATGCCGTTGTAGAGCGCGATCATCTGCGGCATATCGGTCATCGCGACCTTCTTGCCGCTCCACCACGCGACGAGCGAGCCAAGAACAATGGCCGCGATGATGAGCTCGTAGTTGCTCATCCCCGGGTAGAGGAACGAGACCAGCGTCGCGACGAGCATGCCGGCGCCGGCCCAGACGATGCCGCTGCGCGCCGTCACCGGCGAGCTCATGCGCTTCAGTCCCATGATGAACAGGAAGGCCGTGAGCAGGTAGCTCACGTCGATCAGGAGATGCGCCGAGAACAAACCGGGCGCTTGCGTGACCGCGTCCATCAGTGACCGCCTCCGGAAGGCTTCTTCCTGGCGCCGGACGACTTGAACATTTCCAGCATGCGCTCGGTGACGACATATCCACCGACGGCGTTGCCGGCCGCGAGCAGCACGCCGACGAAGCCGATGATCTTCTCGAGAGGCGTCACCGCGCCGCCGAGCGCCACCATCGCGCCGACCAGCACGATGCCGTGCACGAAGTTCGACCCCGACATGAGCGGCGTGTGCAGGATCACCGGCACCTTGGCGATGATTTCGTAGCCCGTGAACGCCGCCAGCATGAAGATGTAGAGCGCAACGATTCCGGTCATGTCTTAACCCTCCACCGCTTTGCGGGTGGCTTCGTGCCTGATCGTGCCGTCGTGCGTGAGCACGGCGCCGGCGAAGACTTCGTCGTTCCAGTCGATCTTCAGGTCGCCGGCCTTGTCGATCGCCGGCTTCAGGAAGTTGAACAAGTTGCGCGCGTACATCTCGCTCGCGTTGTAGGCGAGCGTGCCCGCGAGGTTCACGGGGCCGATGATCTTGACGCCGTTCGCGCTGATCACCGTTTCACCCGCCTTGGTGAGTTCGCAGTTGCCGCCCTGTTCGGCGGCGATGTCGACGATCACCGAACCGGCGCGCATTTTCTCCACGGCGCTCTTCGAGATGATGATCGGCGCCTTGCGGCCGGGGACGGCGGCCGTGGCGATGACGGCGTCGGCGACCGCGATGCGGGCATCGAGCGCCGCCTGCTGCTGGGCCTTCTCCTCGGCCGTGAGCTCGCGGGCGTATCCGCCGGTGCCGTCCGCGCTGACGCCGGTTTCGACGAACTTGGCGCCGAGCGATTTCACCTGCTCGCGGGTTGCACTACCGACGTCATACGCCTCGACGACGGCGCCCAGGCGGCGGGCCGTGGCAATGGCCTGCAGGCCTGCTACGCCGGCGCCGATGATCAGCGCCTGGGACGGGCGGATCGTGCCGGCCGCGGTCGTCAGCATGGGCATGAACTTCTCGAGGTTGTTGGCGGCGATGAGAACGGCCTTGTAGCCGGCCAGCGAGGCTTGGGACGAAAGGCCGTCCATGGACTGGGCGCGGGAGATGCGCGGGATCAGCTCGACGGCGAAGCTCGTGATCTTGCGGTCCCGCAGGGCCTTCACCTCGGCATGCCGTGCATGGGCCTGCAGGAATCCCACGACCACCGCGCCGGGTTTGAGTTGCCCGATCTGCTCGAGGCTGAGGGGAGCGACCGTGACCAGCACGTCCGCTTGGGACAGGATTGAGGCGGAACTGGCGCCCCACTCGCCCTTCTTGTAGTTGGCGTCGGGGAACTGGGCGCGCACGCCGGCGCCGGGTTCCAGCACCACGCGGGTGCCGGCGCCGACGAATTTGTCGACGACCTCGGGCACGAGGGCGACGCGAGTTTCACCAGGCGCGCTTTCTCGCAGCGCGCCGATCGTGATCGGCATGTGATGACCCCGTACTGATCCTGGTCCAAACCTGTGGCCCATGAGCCAAAGGTCTTTATTTTCCCGTGTCAAATGAACGCCTTGCGGCGTTGAATTCTCGCACAGGGCTGGCTTATCTTACATGCCCCATGTTGGGCATAGATCTGGAACAGGCGGATCACGGGAAACCTGATCTGCGTTTGGTCGCGGGCTACTCGAGCCGCGCGCTCTCCCAACTCGTGCTGAGGACAGACGTTTCGGGCATGCCGCTCGAATGGATCGACTACAAGGAAGCGGCGCGGCTCTACCACCAGGGGCAGGTCGCGTACACCTGCGGTTCGGCGCTGTTCAAGCTCTACGGCGGCGTCAGCGCGCGCTCGGGGCTGCGCACGGTGCTCGAGGTGAACTCGATCGTCGCGACCGTCGGCCACACCGGCAATCCCGGCAATACCCGCCAGGACTACGTGCCGCCGCTCAACAACCAGACGCTGTTCCGCCGCGACGCGCACTTCTGCATGTACTGCGCGCAGCGCTTCCCGGTGCGCGAGCTGTCGCGCGATCACATCCGCCCGTTCTCGCAGGGCGGGCGTGACGTGTGGACGAACGTGGTCGCGGCCTGCCGCCGCTGCAACAACCTGAAAGCGTCACGGACGCCGGAGCAGGCGAAGATGCAGCTCATCGCAGTGCCGTTCACGCCAACCTACGCGGAGTACATCTTTCTGAAGGGGCGCCGCGTGCTGGCCGACCAGATGGAATATCTGCGCGCGCATTTCCCGCGGCACTCGCCGCTGCACGCGCGGATAAAAAAATATCTCAGCTAGGAGCGAGGGGTCATGAAAAAGGGGTCAGAGCTATTTTTCGCAAGGCGAAAAATAGCTCTGACCCCTTTTTCACCCCTGCTTATTCGACTCGCATCCAGAATCGCGCGACCACTTCCTCGTGATCGCTCGACAGGCCGCGCACGATGAGGTCGTAGTCGCCGGCTTCGAGCGTCGCCGGGTCGCGCAAGGCGAATGACAACATCGCCCGATCGACCGGGGTCTGGCGCGGCGAGCGCCAGGTGAGAGCGACCTTGCCGCGGTTTATCACGTCGAGTTCGTACTCCGCGTACTGCGGTGTGCTCGGGGCACTTCCGCCGGTGCACTCCAGTTCGATCGAGCCGTCGTCGCAGGTGAGGAGCACGACGGCGGGTTCGATGACGAGTGTCGCCGGCGCGTCCGCGCGCGACAGCAGGATGTCCGGCGAGGTGCCGACACCGCGAACCGATCCGAGCCGGACCGTGCGCGAAGCGAGCGCGGGTTGAGGAGAGGCGACGCGCGTCTGCGTGACGGCCGGCGTTTCCGCTCCCTCGCGGACCGGCAGCGTGACACTGATTCCGACTGCGGTCGCAACCAGCAGGCTCGCGGCGATGGCGACTCGCATGCGGCGATCGGCGGCGACGGGCGCCCCGGTGCCGCGCTTCAGCCAGCCGCGACGCGCGGCGCTCGCGATGCCACGCCGCAGCCGGCGTTCCATCTCGACTTCTGCGGCGAGTTCGGGGGAGGCCACGAGCCAGGCCTCGAACTCCGCGCGCTCGGAGCGCGAGAGGTCGCCTGCGACATAACGTGGAACGAGCCTCGTTTGCTCATCCAGGGATTGGCGATCGAAAGAGTTCATGAGTGACTTGTGTCACCAGGAGCCAAAATGTCTCACCCAAGACGTGAAAGTTATCCCGAGGGCGAGCAAAACCGACGAAACCCGGGGGAAAAGGGCCAGGTGGGGCGCCCGCCGCTCGATGAGGGTGCGGAGCCGGGACCGGGCCCGCATGAGCACGCGGTCGAAGTGCTTAGGGGAAAGCCCGAGCTCATGGCACAGCTGCTGCTTGTCCACCCCGTCAAGATAGAAGCGCATCAGCATCTGCCGGTCACGCTCGGTAGGTAGCTCCTCGAGCAGGCTGGCGACGGCCTCGGCGAGCTGACGGTCGTCAGAGTCCGACAAGTCGCTCTGCTCCATCTCGAGGTTCTGCGCGAGCTCATCGACGAGCTCCGAATCGACCACCGTCTGCTGTCGCAGCGCCTTGCGCGCGGCATTGAGCGCGAGATTGCGCGCCGTCGCCGCCGCGAAGGCGAACACCTTGCGCGGATCGTCGATCGTGCGCGCCCGCACGCGCTCCACCACGATGTGCAAGGTTTCCTGCGTGAGGTCCTCGGCATCGATCCAGCGATGGAACGCGCCGAATCGAAGCACCGCGAGCACGCCGGGACGCAACGCCAGCAACATGCGTGATTCCGCGTGCCGGTCGCCCGTGAGTGCCGCGGCCACGATCCGTTCGATCTCGTCGACGGGTACGGTGTTCACGCGCCGTCTCCACGTCCCGGGTGCTCATTCGCAGCCCAGCGCTTCCATCGCCGCATGGCAATCTGCGCTGCGATCGAGAGAGGAGAGTTCACGGAGGAAATCGACATGGATCCAAGGGTACCGCGTTGAGTCGCTGCTCTTGCTCCTGCAGAACAGCAGTCGTTTGATTTGCTGGGCGTCGCATTTGTCGAGCGGCGGGCTGCCCCAGACGAGCGCCACTGCCCCGGAGACGTATGCCGCGGCGCTGGAAGCGCCGGCAGCTCCGGACAGTGCGTAACCTCGCTCGGAATTCTCGGTCGTCGTCACCACGATGTCCACGCCCGGTGCCTGGATCCGGCCGTCATCGGGGTCCGGCCGGCCCTTTGGATTGAACAGATCGTGGCCGCGCATATCCGCCGGCACGGCCGCCAGGACGCCGGGCAGGCAGCGGTATTGAGACGGGAAGTATTCGCGCACCGAATCGTCAGTATCCAGGCTGGTGGCATAGCCGGTCACGATGAGCCGCCGCCGTGCGCCGTCCCCGCCGACCGCGGCGACGATGGCCTCGGAGATTGCCCGGCTGTCCACGGGCCACTTCGCACTGATGTTGATGACGTCCGCGCCCCCCGAGAGCGCGGAATGGATACCCCTTGCGATGGTCGAGAGCCGTCCGAGCGCGCCGTGCTCGACGCGGCTGATGACGATCGGCAGCAGCTGACTGTTGGGCGCGACGCCCGCCACACCGATGCCGTTGTCCATCCGGCCCGCGATGGTGCCGGCCATTTCGGTGCCGTGCGGATAGCAACGCCCGCTCGTCGCGCACCTCGCGTCGAGCTGTGCGCCCTGCGAACGGCGCGGCGCCCGCGACTCGAACGAGACCATGACGCCACTCACCAGGTCTTCGTGGCGCGCGTCGATGCCCGAGTCGAGCACGGCGACGACCCGTGGTATCGACCGCGCGGCGACCATGGAATCCCAGCCGATTTTCGTGTGACCCCACAGCTCTTCGATGCACGGGTCGTTCGGAAAGGCCGCGCGCGCCGAGCGTTGCCAGCAACTCAGCGTGGCATTGTCCGGCGCCGAGAGTTCGGCCGAGGTCGTGAGGAAGTCCGGCCCGTCGCAGTCGGGCTCGACGTAGTCCACCGCGGTCGACGTCAGCAGTACGTCGCGCAGCTTGTGCGTGGCCATGCGCCGGGGAAACGATGCGATGACGAAAGTCTCCGCGATCTCGACCTCGCGCACGTTGCCGTGCTCGGCGAGCCATTCCGCGAGCTGCCGCACCGGTGTGCCCTTGACCGGGTAGACGATGAAGCGCGCGGCGACGGGCGGAGTGTCCGGCGCGTGGTCGGCCAGTCTGCGATGGCGCTTGGAGAACGTCCCGGCCCAGCGCGCGCACGCCGCGCGCTGGTCGAAAGGTTTCGCGCCGAGAGAGTCGAAGTAGGTGGTGATCGCCGGCGGAGCGCGCAAGTGTTGCGCAACTCCGCCGGCATCAGTCAGGCAGATTCGCGGGGCCGCTGCCGCCGCGACGGAAACGCCCAACGCCGCGGCCGCCAGTACGAGCCGGAAGACGCGCGACCATGCGAGCGCTGGGCTGGGATTGCTCAATCGTTACCGTGGATCACACCGCCGTGCGTCACGCGCGACGGAGAATCGAGGAGTATCGATATCGCATGCCTGCCATTGGCCTCGGGAACCAGGAAGACGATGACGTCGTGCAGTTCCACGGCGCCCTTGGCGGCGGCGGCCGGGTGCAGCGCCACGTCCTGGCTGCGCAGGCGATGACATGTCGACAACACTTCGGCGTTGCCGGCTTTCACGTCCTCGGCCGAGCAATAGCGCGTCCCGCGGGTGAACGCGAGCGCGACGTTGCAGCCCGGAGCCATGTCCATGCGCCACTGCCCGCGTTGCGCGGTGACACTGCGCGTGCACACGCGTACCACGTTCTCATCGGCATCGAGCACGAGTGTGAGCTTGCCGCCCGTCGGAATGTGATCGCCGAGCGCGGATTGCGTGATGGTGATTTCCTTGCCGAGCCAGCCCGCGAGCGCATCGTCGGGGGCGGCCGCGTACGCCTGTACGCCGCCGAGCAAAGCGCCGGCCGCGGTGCTCGCGGCTATCCACGTGAAAGATTTCGAACGACTCAGCATGTGAAACTCCTTGCAGACTAGAGAGAGGAATCGGAGAGGAATGGCGGCGTCACGGAAAGCCGTTGGCCCGCACGACGAAACTCGACCAGGCCGCGCCCTTGGACGATGCGCGAGTGCGCAGTTGCGCGGTTCGCAGCGCTTCTGCGGTCTTGCCTGACTCGCGATAGGCACGATAGAACTCGTTCATGAATCGCGCCGTCGATGCGTCTTCGATGGGCCAGAGCGCGGCCACCACCGAGTTCGAACCGTTGGCGAGGAAACCATACGTGAGACCGAGTACGCCCTCGCCGCGCAGCTCGTCGCCGTCACCCGTCGCGCAGCCGGAGAGCACCACCACATCTGCCCGCAGGCCGGAACGCGTGATCTCGCTCGCAGTGAGCCGCGAGTCATCGAGCAGCGCGCCCTCGGGCGAGTACTCCGTGAGATAGAGTGCGGACTGCTCGGGGAGATCGCGGCGCGCCACGGCGTGTGTGGCGAAGTGCAGGACCGCGAGCTTCTCCCGGGCGAGGCCGAGAACGCTGCGGATGTTCGCGTCGAACCCTTCGAGCCTGATGGTGTCCTGCCCCCCCATCACCTTGGCTACCGTGCGTGCCTCGAGCGCCGAATAGGGCAGACGCGTGAGGTTGTGCGGCGAAACGGCGCGAGGTCCACGCAGGGTTCCGCCGGATTCGCGGGCCGCGATGACCAACCGCTGATCATCCGGCGCATAGACCGGATCGGAGATGACGGCCACACGCGTCGCCTTCGTGCGCGGGTTCGACGTGCCGTCGAGCGCGAGCCCGAGCGAAGGCGAATACCCGAGCACGAACCGGTCGACCATCAACTGCTTCGCCGAACCCGGCATCGGCAGGGCCGAAAAGGGCACGCCATTGAGCGGACCATCGGCCACGACGAGGAGGCGCTTCAGCGCCACGTCGGCGAACAGGCTTCCCAGCAACTGGTCCGCCGCCTGTTCGTCGGAGCGGTCAGCGTCATTGCCATGACGGCGCGAGGTCACGAACGCATCGGCGAGTCGCTGCATCGATGCCCGACCGGGCAACTTCGCATGACGCAGCCGCTCACGCGTCAGCAGCCAGGCATGCGTTGCGTCGTCGCCGACGAAGTAGGCGAGAACTCCCGTGTCGGCGGGTACCCTGGCCTGGACGTCGGCCAGCACGAGAGAGAACTTCGTCTCGTTGGCGACAACGCCCTCCCGATGTGCCCGATGTGCATCGAGCTGGGCGCGCGTCTCGACGATCGCGCGCCGCAATTCCACGACGTCGGCACCCTCGATGTCGGCTTTCTGGAGGCGCGACTCCAGCCGCAACTGCTGCGAAGTCAGCTTCGCCCGGAGTGCGTCGCCCGCGGGATCGGTGGCGACAACTCCCGCTTCCCTCCCGTCGACCAGGCGGTCGATCAGTGAACGCGCGCGCACCTCCTCCGCGATTCGGAAGGACTTCCACGAAGCCTGGCTGTCCTTGCCGGCGAACTCCGCGGCAATGCGTGCTTCGTACGGCGAGTAACGTGACGAGAGAAACTGCGCCCGCCATTCCGGGTTGGCCGACTTCACCCGGATGTTGCGGACGATTTCGATGGCCGAGTCCGCGCTTGCCGCGGCACCGGCGACGTCGTGCGTCGCCAGCAGCGCCTGCGACAGCGCGGTGTTGGTATCGATCCGGTTGAAGTCGAGGCCGAGGTCCGCGAACTGCCGGTCGGCGGCGCGCAAGTCGTCGATGGCGGCGCCGTAGCGGGATTGCGCGATGCGCAGCCGCCCGCGTTCGTCGAGCACGGTGGCGCGTGCCAGCGCGTTGTCGGAGTCGAGTGCGCGCGCCAGTTCCTGCTCCGCGCCGCGCAGATCGCCCAGGACGCGCAGTTCGGCGGCGATGAGTGCGCGCGTGCGCGCGACACTGTGCGGGTTGACATCGATCTCGACGGACTTGCGCAGGTATTGCAACGCGAGGTCGTGTTGCGACAATGCCGAAGCGGCGTTACCGGCCAGACGCAGCGTGCTCGCGCGATCCATCGCGTCACCCACGCGCTCCTGGATCGCCATCGCCGCGCGCAAGGTCTCCAGCGCACGCGTGAGCTCGCCGGTGCGGAAATAGAGGCCGCCCAATGCCGTGAGTTGCTGCGCATGCTGCGCGTCGTTGTTGAGCTTGACGTGGAGCTGCAGCGCCTCCGTGTGCAGGGCGAGAGCGCGGTCGAAATCTCCGAGCGCGATGAGGCAGAGGCCGTAGTTGTGGATGAGGGCCGCGTATTCGATCGGCTGGCGATCCTTTTCGATGAGTGGCAGAAGCCGCTCGTACTCGCTGGCCGCCTGCGTCAGGAAGCCCATGCGGTTGTGGATCCACGCGAGGTTGATGAGGGTCGTGGCTTCGGCGCCGGGATCGGCATTGGCGCGCGCCATCCCGTCGGCGCGCTGGAGCAGCGCGCCTGCTTCCTCGTACTTGCCTTCGTAGAAGGCGCGGATGCCGCGCAGATTGATCGCGGACTGGGCGTTGAGTGGCAGGTCCTGCGCGAGGAAGTACTCGGCAGCAGAGTCCAATGCCTGGTCCGCCGTCGCATAGAGCGAGCGCTGCTCGGCACGCTGTGTCCCGGCGCTCATCGCCGCCGCCACTTCGAGTTCCGCCGCCGCGCGCAGCGCGATGGCATTGTGCACGCCGACCTGATCGTCGAGATCCGCGTACACGGCGCGCGCCCGATCCGCGGCACGGATCGCCGGCTGCCACTCCATGCGCGAAAGATACTCCAGGTTGGCGAGCGTGAACTCCGCCTGCGCGCGCGCCGCGTCATCGCCGGCGGCCGTGAAATGCGCGATCGATTCGTGCAGCAGATCGACCGCCCGCGTCCAGGAATCCTTCGTCCCGAGCGCGGTCTGCTCGCCCGCGGCGCCGAACGCCGTGTAGCCGAGCTCCAGTTCACCCGCCTCGGACGATTCGCGCCGCCAGCGCGCGACGCTCACGTCGGCCGCGCCGTGCTTGCCGCGGTGTTCGCTGTTGCGCAGCTCGATCGACAGCTTCACGGGCACCGCGAAGCTAACAACCTTGGCGTGCAGGCCGTGGCGCGGCACGTTGTCCTCGATCTCGGCGCGGACACCGGGCGCTTCCAGCGTCACGCGAACGTCGACGCCGCGCTCGCGCGCCCTGACGAGATACGAGCCCGGCTGCAGATCGAGCGTCAGGATCGCGGGCGAGTCGCCGTCGATCTTCTGCTCGGCGGAGTATTGCGACGAAAGGTTCCGCGACGGATCGCCGGAGCACGCGAACAACGCCAACGCGGCTGCTGCGCAGGCCGTCCGGGGGAAGGTTTGCCGCGAAAAATTATCCTGACAGATAGCGACGAGATCGCGCACGGACATTGCAGACGAACCCCACGCGGCGGGGGCCCATGTTTACAGGCCACGGCATTGTGCCGCAATCCGCGGGGAAAATAGTAGGCAGGGTTTGTAGTAAGCCCGAGCGGTGAAAATAAAGTCCCGTCGGAGGCGTCGCAGGTGAGAGAAATCGAGAAGTCGTGACACTAATAACAAATGGGTCGCAGGAACCGGGGTGGCGTCCGGATCGCCGGGCGCAGGTCTGCGGGGTAGTTAGCCTGCCCGCCCGCCCGATCAGGGCAGGCCGTTGGCCCGCACGACGAAACTCGACCAGACGGCCGCCGCCGCCGTGCCGCGGGTGCGCAACTGGGCGGCGCGCAGCGCGCCCGCTGCATTCCCCGACTCACGGTAGGCCGCATAGAACTCCTCCATGAAGCGGGCGGTCAGGGCGTCCTCGACGGGCCACAGCGACGCGATCACGGTGTGCGAGCCGTTCGCGAGAAAGCCGTACGTCAGGCCCAGCACCCCTTCGCCGCGCAGTTCGCGACCGTCACCCGTCGCGCAGCCGGACAGCACCACGATGTCGGCGCGCAGCCCGCTGCGCGCGATGTCGTCGGCGGTGAGCCGATCGGCGGCGAGCGGCGAGCCGTCGGCGGCGAATTCGCTGAGGAACAGCGCCGATTGTTCCGGAGCGTCCCGGCGGGTCACGGCATGTGTCGCGAAGTGCAGCACGCCCAGGTCCCGCGAAGGCAGTTCGATCACCCGGCGGGCCGTCGCGTTGAATCCGGCGAGTTCGATGACATCGGTGCTGCCTTCGAAGGCGCGCACGACGGCGCGCGCTTCGATGGCGGAATAGGGCAAACGGGCGAGGCCTCCCGCGCTCGACTCCGGGCCGCGGAAAGTCGCGACTTGCGTCGCCGCGATGGTCAGGCGCCGATCGTCGGGCGTGTAGACCGGGTCGGAGATCACCGCGACGCGCATCGCACCCGGTCCGCGTGGCGCGGCCGGGCGGAGTGCGAGGGCGAGCGATGGCGCGGCGATGGGGACGTAGCGATCGACGAGCAACTCATGCGTGCGCGAGTGCGGCAACGGCAGCGCGGCGAAGGGCAGGCCATTGAGCGGCCCATCCGGCAGGATCAGCAGCCGTTCAGCGGACACTCCGTCGAGCAGCTTGCCGAGCAGCGGCGCAGAGAGCGCATCGGACGCCGGGCGGGCATTGGTCCGCTGTCGTTCGACGAACGAATGCACCAGCCCTTGCAGCGCACGGCGGCCGGGCAGCACTTCGTGCCGGAACTCGTCGCGCGTGAGCAGCCAGGCGTGCGAGCGCGCGTCGCCGACGAAGTAGGCGAGAACGGCGGTGTCTTCCGGCAGCGCGGCCTGCACCACCTTGCGCGAAGGGTCGATGAACAGTCCGCCCTTCACCTCGACGCCATGTCCGCTGATGAACCGCGCGTCGAGGCGGGCGCGGGTCTCGTCGATCTTGCGGCGCAACTCGAGCGCCTGGGCGTCCGGCAACGCGGCCGTACGGGAGCGCTTTTCGAGTTCGAGCTGCAGCGCGGTCAGTTTCTCGCGCAGCCGCTCGGTCTCCGGGTCGCGCCCGAGGTCGACCGCCGTGCCGGAGTGCGACAGCCGGTCCACGAGAGAGCGCGCGCGAATCGTCTCTGCGGTCCGGAACGCCCGCCAGGCGGCATCCGCGTCACCGGGCGCAGCGGCCGCAAAGTCCACCTCGATGCGTGCTTCGTACGGCGCGTAGCTCGCGGAGAGAAAGCGTGCGCGCATTTCCGGATTCGCGGATTTCACGCGGATGCGCGATTCGATGGACACGGCCGTGTCCGCCGCCGCCGCGGCGGCCCGGGTATCGCCGTGCTCCAGCAGCGCGAGCGCGAGCGCCGAACTCGAATCGATGCGGTTGAAGTCGAGCTGGAGCCGCTCGTAGATGGAATCCGCCTCGCGCAGATCGGCGAGCGCCTCGACGGGGCGGCGTTGCCGCTGCCGCAGCCGCGCGCGCTCCGCCAGCGCGTCGGCGCGGGTCTGTTCGTTTTTCGTGCGCAGGACCTCGGTGAGCAGGCGGTCCGCGGCTCGCAAGTCGCCGAGCACGCGCAACTCGCCGGCGATGAGCACTCGCGTGCGCTCGCTGACCTGGCTGTTGGGCGTCACGCGTTCCGCCTTGCGCAGGTAGTCCAGCGCGAGGTCGTGCTGGCCCAACTCGGCCGCGACGTTGCCCGTGAGACGCAGCGCGGACGACATGCCGAGTGGGTCGCCCGCCCGCTCGTAGAGCGGCAGGGCGCCACGCAGCGATTCGAACGCGCGTTCGAGGTTGCCGGTGCGGAACTGGATCGATCCGAGCGATGTGAGCGTGCGCGCGGTTTGCCCATCGTCGCCGCGGGCCGAGAACACCTCGAGCGCCTCGGTCTGCAGCAGCAGCGCGCGGTCGAATTCGCCGAGCGTGATCAGGCAGTGACCGAGGTTCGACGTGATCGTCGCGTAGAGGTCCGGGTTGCGATCGCGGTCGATGAGCGCCAGCGCGGTCCGGAACATCGCGGCGGCGCGCGGCATCTCGCCGTTGCGGCCCGCGATGAAGGCGAGATTCTGGGTTGCGCTCGCTTCGTAGAACTTGTCGCCCCTGGCGGCGGCGCGCTCGCGTACTTCTTCGTAGAGCCGGCTCTGGGTATCGTAGTTGCCGAGGATGATGTCCGGAATCGCCTGGAGGTTCAGCGCCAGGAACGAATCCGAGGGGAGCTCGTGCGCGTCGAAATAGCGCTGCGCCTTGCGCAGACGCTCGACGATGATCTCGAAATGCGCGAGCTGTTCGCCGCCGGTGAGATCGTCGGCGAGGTTCACTTCCGCGAGGCTCAGCAGCATGCCTGCCCGCGTCGCGCCCAGTTCGTCGTCCACGGCGAGAAAATGCGTGACCGCCGCCTCCGCCGAGCGTCTCGCGGACACGAAGTCCAGCAGCAGGTTGAACTCGACATAGCCGCGCTGGTACTCGGCTTCTGCGAGCGAGCGCAGATCGCGCGCGGTGCGGAAATGATCCGCAGCTTTCTCGAGCGGCGCGATTGCCGAACGCCACGACGCGCGGTCGCGGCTGGCGACGAATTCGTTGGCCTTGCCAAGGGCCGTGAATCCGAGCAGGCGCTCGTCCGGCGATCCGCCGGGCGAGCCCTTCGGCCAGCGCAGGATCCGGACGGCGGCGTTGCCGCGCCAGCTGCGCTGATCGATGCTCGACAGGGTCACGCGCAGCGTCTGCGGCGCATCGAGTGTCACGACCAGCCGGTGCAGGCCGTGGCGCAGGTAGGCATCGGCAAGGTCGGTTCTCTGCGCGCCGGTCTCGACCTGCGCGCGCAGGTCGATGTCGCGCTCGCGGATCTCGAGGAGATACGTCCCCGCCCGCAGTTGTCGCGTGACGATCTGCGGCTTGTCGCCCTGGATCCCGATCTCGGTCGAATACTCGACCAGCGGCTCGGTCTCGAAAACGCCGCCGCAGGCGACGAGCACGAACGCGGCGACGCAGGCGAGCAGGTAGTTAGCGTCACGGAAAACGCGAGGGCCACGGAGGCCGTTGGGCTCCGCGTCGGAGGCGATCGCAATCGAGCGCGGCCTACTCATTGACGACTTGTGCGTTCTCGACGGGCCCGCTCGTGCGGGAGGGCACGGTCCCCGGGCGGCGTGGCCAATGTTTACAAACACCTGCGGCAACCCGCAATCGATCCCCCGAAACCGATAGAAAAAGTAGGCAGGGTTTGTAGTAAGCCCTTGATTGAAAAATACTTTGTTTTATGCCCGCCCAAGGTGAGAGAAACCCTGAAGTCGCGACACTACATATGAGTAGCCGCACTGCACCCACGGGAAGACAGGCCAGGAATGAACAGCGCCGATGTGTTTTCGCTCGAGTTCGACATGCTTACGCGCACCTCGTCGCTGGCGAAAATTCTGGAGCGCTTCCGTGAGTCGTCGGTGGGGTCTGCGACTCACCGGCAACTGCTGCTCGAACTCAACCACGTCATCAACGTCCACTCGCGTTTGCGCGAGGTCGCGGCGGAGGTGGTGCCCGCCGAAGACTGGGGGGCCTGGCACGAACTGCTGGCGGTTCCCGGGCTGGCATTCGCCCAGGGACGCTCGTTCCTCGACGACCTGCGCGCCCTCGGTCTCAACTCCCTCGACAGCGTGTCGCTGACGCCGCTGCCTCAGACCATCGCGCTGGCGGCCTACGCGCACTACCAGCTCGTCGAGCGCGCGACGGTCGGGCTGGTCGGCTACCTCTGGTTCTTCGAACGCATGCCGCGCCTGGTGTATCCGCTGTGGAGCGAGGCCTGCCGCCGCGGCGGCGTCCCCGAAAAGGCATTGCACGCACTCGCGGAGGGCGCGGAGTTCGACGGCACGCGGGACAGCCAGGTGGTGCACTCCTGCCGCCAGCTGGTGCGCCGGCCGCGCGACCTGGGGCTCGCCACCCAGAGCCTGCACGACACGGCGGAGCTGTTCGCGACGATGTTCGACGCGGCCCTGCAGCGCGCCGAGCGGCGTTCTTCGATGGCGGCGGAGGCCGGGATCACCCGGGGTTTCGGGGCGGTGGCGTGACGCCGTGAATTGAAGGCGAAAAGCGGGATATCCACTTACACTCCGCGCGTGGTTTACCTCATCGACGCGTCGGTCTACGTCTTCCGCGCGTACTACTCGATGCCGCCGGAGATGATCGACCGCGACGGCCTCCCGGCCCACGCCACTTTCGGCTTCGCCCGCTTCCTCGGCGACCTCATCGAGCGCGCGCAGCCGCGCTACATCGCGGTCGCGTTCGACGAAAGCCTGTCGACGTCGTTCCGCAACCAGATCTACCCGGCGTACAAGGCGAATCGCGATCCCCCGCCCGAGGATCTCAAGTTTCAATTCCTGCGCTGTCAGGAGTTCTGCCGCCACGCCGGCATCCCGTACTTCAGCCACGCCGAGTACGAAGCGGACGACATCGTCGGTTCGCTGATGACGCTCTGCCGCCGCGACGGACTGCCGGCGACGCTCGTGACGCGCGACAAGGATTTCGCGCAGCTCATCCGCCATGGCGACACGTACTGGGATTACACCGACAACGCGAAGTATCTCTACCATCAGATCGAAGATCGTTTCGGCGTCGCGCCCGAGCGATTCGCGGATTTCCTCGCGCTGATGGGCGACAGCGTCGACAACATCAAGGGCGTCCCGGGAGTCGGCCCGAAGACGGCGGCGGCGTTGATGAAGGAATTCGCTTCGCTCGAGGAGCTCTACGACAACCTCGACCAGGTCGCGAAGATCCCGGTGCGCGGCGCCGGCAAGCTCGCGGCGAAACTGGCCGAGCACCGCGAGGCGGCATTCCTCGCGCGCCGGCTCACCGAGATCGCGTGCAACATGCCGATGCAGATCGGGCGCACGGAGCTCACGCGCCGCGCGCCGGACGTGGCGGCGCTGACCGAGTTCTTCGACCGGCACAACTTCGGCCCGACGCTGCGCCGGCAGGCCGAGCGCCTCGCGCTGCTGCCGCTGGCCGTCGCCGCCTGAGCTCTACTCGACGTCGACTTCGTCGCGTTTGTTCGACGGCACGGTGACCCGGCCTGCCACCGAGTCGTGGCCGATCGAGCCCGACGTGTCCGCGTTGACGGTGAAATCCCCGCCGACGCGGCCGGCATAGATGTCACCGGAGCTGTCGGTGTCGACCAGCACGCTGCCGCGGACTTCCTCGACGCGAATGCTGCCGGAACTGTCGGTCTCGACGGTCACGTCCTTCTGCACGTCCTCGATCACGATGTCGCCGGAGCTGTCGACGACCACCAGGACCGAGCCCGTGATGTGCGTGACGTCCACGTCACCGGAGCTGTCCCGGATCCGCGCGCTGCCGGCGTGATCGATCTCGACGTCACCCGAGCTGTCGGTGAGGTCGAGGTCGCCCGCGATGCGGTGGATCTCGAGGTCGCCCGAGCTGTCCTGGATCTTGAGGGACGCGAGATCCTCGATGGTGGAGTCCCCGCTCGAATCCTCGACTTCCACGGGCACGTTCGACGGCACCGCGATGCCGATGTCGATGTACGCGTAGTCGTTGCCGCCGATCTTCCAGCCGCCGTCGTTGTCCTGCGGCAGTTCCGTCTCGACGAAGATCACGTTGCCCTCGCGGCGCACGACGATCTGCGCCTTGTCGACGAGCTCCTGCTTGGACGAGCACGCGGTGCCACGCGCCTCGACTCGCACGGCCGTCGATCGCCCGACGAGCTTCAGGTCGCCCGCGCCCACGCGAACGACGACTTTTTCGATGCCCTTGGCATCGGCACCGCCGGAACGATCGGCCTTGTACTGGCAGCCGTCGCCCCACGCGAACGAAGCTGCCGGGACGGCCGCCAGGGCCAGAATCCACAATCCTGTTTTCATGAGTCGCTCCGCTGAAACTCGCTGCCATTGAGACTGGCGAGAAGGGGTTTCGGTTTACACTCCGCGCCGGTGAACGTTCAAAACATCAAGTCCGTTCTCGTCGAAGAGCGGCAGTTTCCGCCCGCCGCCGGGTTTTCCGCCGCCGCCCGCCTGAAGGCGTCCGACGTGGCCGAGTTGCGCGCGGAAGCGGCCGCCAACCACAAAGGGTTCTGGGCGAAACAGGCGAAAACTGAGTTGCGCTGGCACAAGCCCTTTTCGGTGACCCTCGACGAATCCAGGGCGCCGAATTACCGCTGGTTCACGGACGGCGAGTTGAACGTCTCGCACAACTGCCTCGACATCCACCTCGAGGAGCGCGGCCACAAGACCGCCGTGACCTTCGTGGGCGAGCCCGGCGACGTTCGCCACGTGTCCTACCGCGAGCTGCATGCGGACGTTTGCCGCTTCGCGAACGCGCTCAAGGCGCTGGGCGTGAAGGCCGGCGATCGCGTCGTCATCTACATGCCGTTGACCCCGGAGGCCATCGTCGCGATGCAGGCCTGCGCGCGCATCGGTGCGGTCCATTCCGTGGTGTTCGGCGGGTTCTCCGCGATCTCGTTGAAGGACCGGATCGAGGACGCTTCCGCGAGCGTGCTGATCACGGCGGACGGTGGCTATCGCGCCGGCAAGACGATCGAACTCAAGGAAGCCGCGGACAAGGCGCTGGCTTCGGGCTGCAAGAGCATTCGGCACGTCGTGGTGCTCAAGCGCACGGGCCAGACGATCAGGATGAAGGAAGGCCGCGACACCTGGTGGCACGACGAAATCGAAGGCCAGGTCCCGGTATGCGATCCGGTCTGGGTGAACGCGGAGCACCCGCTGTTCCTCCTGTACACGTCGGGCTCGACCGGCAAGCCGAAGGGCATCCAGCATTCGAGCGCGGGCTTCCTGCTCGGCGCGAAGCTCACGACCAAGTGGGTGTTCGACATCCGCGACGACGATGTTTTCTGGTGCACGGCCGACATCGGCTGGGTGACCGGCCACAGCTACGTCACCTACGGTCCGCTCGCCGCCGGCGCGAGCATCGTGCTCTACGAGGGCGCGCCGACCACCCCGCATCCCGGGCGCTTCTGGCAGATCTGCGAGCAGCTCGGCGTGACCATCTTCTACACCGCGCCGACGGCGATCCGCGCGCTCATGAAGCTCGGCGACGATATCCCGGGCCGCTACGACCTCACGAAGCTGCGGTTGTTAGGGTCGGTGGGCGAGCCCATCAATCCCGAGGCATGGATGTGGTACCACGAGAACGTGGGCCGCGGCCGCTGCCCGATCGTCGACACGTGGTGGCAGACCGAAACCGGCGCCATCATGATTTCGCCGCTGCCCGGCGTGACGGCCACCAAACCGGGATCGTGCACGCAACCTCTTCCCGGCATCGCCGCGACCATCGTCGATGCCCGCGGGGATGAAGTGCAGGGCGCCGAGGCCGGCGGATATCTGGTGATCACGAAGCCGTGGCCATCGATGTTGCGCACGATCTGGGGCGACAACGAACGCTATCTCAAGACGTACTGGGAGACCTTCCAGAACCGCTACTACGTGGCCGGCGACTCCGCGCATCGCGACAAGGACGGCTACTTCTGGATCATGGGCCGCATCGACGACGTCCTGAACGTCGCGGGACATCGTCTCGGCACGATGGAGATCGAGTCCGCGCTGGTCGCGCATCCGAAAGTCGCGGAGGCCGCGGTGGTCGGCAGGCCGCACGACATCAAGGGCGAGTCCGTATTCGCGTACGTCGTGCTCAAGGGCGATCGCCCGACCGGCGACAGGATCGAAGCGTTCACGAAGACGCTGCGCGATCACGTGACCGAGCAGCTGGGCGCGATCGCGCGGCCCGACGACATCCGCTTCGCGGAAAACCTGCCCAAGACGCGCTCCGGAAAGATCATGCGCCGGCTGCTGCGCGCGATCGCGCGCAACGAGGACATCACGCAGGATCTCTCGACGCTCGAGAATCCGGCCATCATCGACCAGCTGCGCGGCAACGAGCCGGCGGCGGCACCGGTCGAATCGAAGTCGAAGCCCGCCGCGAAGTCGAAGTCCGCCGCGAGGAGGAAGCCGGCTGCGAAGAAGAAGCCGGCGCCCGGGAAGAAAGCGGCCGCGAAGAAGAAGGCGGTCAGACGCGGCTTCCTGGGCAAGCTGATCAAGAAGGCGAAAAAGCTCGTCAGTAAACCGATGAAGCTCGCGCGGAAGAAGGCAAAGCGCCCGGCTGCGGCGAAGCGCAAGAAGTAGGGTGGCTAGGCGGCCGGCGCCGTCACGACGCTCAGCACCGCGACGAAGTGGCAAGCCACGCCCCCGAGCACGAACAGGTGCCAGACGGCGTGCGTATAGCGCCGCGACTTCCACACGTAGAAGGGCACGCCGCCGGTGTACAACAGGCCGCCGGCGATCAGCCAGCCGAGCTGCGCCGACGTGAGGCTCTCGACGAGCGGTTTCGTCGCGATGACCGCGATCCACCCCATGCCGAGGTACAGGCCGACCGACAGCTTCGGATAGCGGAAGCCGATGGTCGTCTTCGCGACCACGCCGAACAGCGCGATCGCCCACACGACGCCGAACAGCGCCCACCCCCAGGCGCCGCGCAGCGCGACGAGCGCGAACGGCGTGTAGGTCCCGGCGATCAGCAGATAGATGGCGGAATGGTCGAGCTTGCGCAGCATGGCCTTGCGCTCGGGCGACCGCGCCCAGTGGTAGACGACCGACGTCACGAACATGCCGAGCGCCGTCACGCCGAAGACGAGCCCGGTGCCGAGCCGCCAGGGGTCGCCGAACGACACCCACGCGAGCCAGGGGATGGCGACCGCGCAGGCGGCGATGCCGAGCCCGGCGGTCAGGGCGTGCGCGAACTCCTCGGGACGGCTGTACGGCGCGGCGGTGGCGGTCACGAACCCGAGCTTAGCGGCTCGCGGTCTGCTTCGCGTCGGGGAATTCGGACTTGGGCAGTTGCACTTCGCCGGTCAGGATGCGCTTCAGGTAGTCCGGTGCGATCAGGTGGCAATACGTGCGTCCGCTGCCCGCGGCGCCATTGCGCACCTTGAGGTTGGCGCCCGTTCCCAGGCTCTTCGCGCGGATGCGCAGCGTGCCGCCGGCGTCCGTCTGCACCATCGTGAAGTTCTCGAGCCACTGCGCCTCGCTCGAGGCCTGTTCGTCCGGCTCGAGCATCACGGGCACGGTGCCCTTGAACGGCATCTTTTTCTTCTGACGATCTGTCAGCGTGAGCATGACGGCGTCGAGCGTGCGGCGATTGAGCCGCGCGCAAGTCGAGGCTTCACCGGCGGCGGTGGCGCCGTACTCGGCGCGGATGCGCTCCGAGCTGTGCAATTTGCAGGAGATCATGCGCGCCCTGGTGCGCTTCTCATCGGCGTAGCCGACGTACTGCAGCGTCTCGAGCGGCTTCACGGACGGCGTGGCGCGCGAGAATGCCTGGTAATCGTTCATGAGCACGTTGCGCGCGGGGACGCGCGCACTCGCGATTTCCTTCTGCGCGGCCGCGCAGTAGTCGTTCATCGCGGTGACGATCTGCGGCTTGCCGATCACGACCGCCTTGGGCTCGCTCGCGCAACCGGCCACGAGGCCCACGGCGAGACAACCGGCCCAGCCGACCGTAAGCTTCGTCAGGAATGTCTTCATGGCCGCCACCCTCTCCCGAAACATGCAACGCGGACGATTCTGGCTTTATGTCGTGGGCGGTTTCGCGGGCGCAGTTCTCATGATGACGAGCGCGGTCTCGGCGGCGGAGCGTCCATTTGTCATAGCGCACCGCGGCGCGAGCGGATACGTGCCCGAGCACACGTTGCCGGGCTACTTCATCGCGATTCAGCAGGGTGCGGATTACGTGGAACCCGACCTCGTGATCACGAAGGACGGCGCGCTGGTCGCGCGTCACGAAAACGAGATCGGCGGCACCACGGATGTCGCGGCGCATCCGGAGTTCGCGGCGCGCAAGACCACGAAGCGCATCGACGGCGCGGAGGTCACCGGCTGGTTCACCGAGGATTTCACGCTCGCGGAACTGAAGACGCTGCGCGCGCGAGAGAGGCTGCCGGATCTGCGTCGTGCGAATACGCGCTACGACGGGCAGTTCGAGATCCCGACCTTCGATGAAGTGCTCGCCCTCGTGGCCGCCGCCGATGCACAGCGCGCCGCCGGTGCGCGCGCCGCCGGCGTTCCGCCGCCCGCCCGGATCGGCGTCTATCCGGAGACGAAGCACCCGAGCTATTTCGCCGGCCTGGGGCTGCATTTCGACGACCGGATGCTGGAAGCCCTCGGCCGACAGGGTTATTCGAAGCGGTCGGACCCGGTCTGCATCCAGTCCTTCGAGGTGGCCAACCTCAGGGCGCTGCGCCGCCGCACGGACCTTTCGCTGGTACAGCTCGTGGCTCCCAGTGGCCAACCCTTTGATTTCTCACTGGCGGGCGACTCGCGCAGCTACTTGAACCTCATGGACGACTCGGGCCTCCAAGAAATTGCGCAGTACGCGGATGCGATCGGCCCGCACAAATGGATGGTGGTGCAATTCGGCGAGACCCCGACCCGGGACACCGGTCTGGCCCGCCGGGCACGCGCCCACGGGCTCGGAATCCACGTCTGGACGCTGCGCGCGGAGAACGAATTCCTGCCGGTTGAACTAAGATCGGCCGGTGACGTGGCGGCGAAGGGCGACCTCAAAAGGGAAATCCACGCGCTGCTCGATGCCGGGATCACGGGGTTCTTCTCCGATCATCCCGATCTCGCCGCGCAGGCGCGCGACGAGTGGTGGTCAGACAGGATCTCACTCAGTAGATAAACAGGGAGAACGAACATGGTCGAACGTTGCACCAAGGCGCTCTGCGTCCTCGTCGTGATACTCCAGGTCGTCGAGTCGCTCATCTAACCTGCTTGCCCCAGCCGTTCCACCTCGCCATCCCGGTGCATGACCTCGCCGCCGCGCGAGGTTTCTACGGCGAGGTCTTCGGTTGCCCGGAAGGTCGCAGTTCCGCCGAGTGGGTGGACTTCGATTTCTTCGGGCACCAGGTCGTCGCGCACCTCGATCCTGCCCGCAAGCCGCGCGTCCATCACAACGAGGTGGACGGGCGCGACGTGCCCGTGCCCCACTTCGGCGTCGTGATGGAGTGGGGAAGCTGGCAGGCGCTCGCCCAACGTCTACGCGAGCGCGGCACCCGTTTCGAGATCGAGCCCGGCATCCGCTTCGCCGGGCAGGTGGGCGAGCAGGCGACGATGTTCCTCTACGATCCGTCCGGCAACGCGCTCGAGTTCAAGGCGTTCAAGGATCCGTCGCGACTGTTCGCGAAGTAGCGGTTTCGTTCAGCGCGAGGTTCACGAGCCGCGCCGTCATCGCCTCCTGCGCCGTCTGCGGCGCGGACAATCCCAGCCGTTCGAGACAGGCGTGATTCGCCACGTCGAGTCCTCCGACGACGGCGCGTGCCGCCGTCCGGAACGTCGCCCACTTCCCGCCGGTGTTCTCCTTGAGCCAGCGCAATGCGCGGCCGAGCTCGATCTCGTCGCGCGTCAGGTCGGTGCCGAACGGGTACTCGGAGAACAGGCCCGCGCGCCGCGGAATCGAGAACGCTTCCACGAGCCGCTCCGGCGTGTTGTTCCGGAATTCTTCAGAGATGCGATAGCCCGCGTCGATCTTGTTCGCGCGCTTGGCCGCGCTGAGCAGCTTGTCCTGGAAGCGCGAGTCGGCGACGTTGAGCATCGCGGCGATGCACTCGGCGTCCGTCTTTCCGCGCAGGTCCGCGATTCCGTATTCCGTGATCGCGATGTCGCGCAGATGGCGAGGGATCGTCACGTGGCCGTAATGCGTCACGACGTTGGACCCGAGTTCGCCGTCCTTTCGCCGCGTGGCGCGCACGCACAGGATCGACCGCGCGTCCGGCAGCGCATGCGCCATCGCGACGAAGTTGTACTGCCCGCCGACGCCCGAGACGACGCGGCCATCGGCGAGCCCGTCGGACACCGCGGCGCCCAGGGTCGTGAGCATCATCGTGGTGTTGACGAAGCGCGCGTGCTGGCGTTGGGCCACGCGCAGCTCGATGTCAGAACCGTAGAGCTGGTTGATCGAGCCTACTCCGCGCATGTCGAAGAGTCGCCGCTCGGATTCCGGCAACGCATTGAGCGCGGCATAGAACGCGCGCGGTCCGAGCAGGAATCCGGCGTGCATCACGGTTCCGTTCTGCAGTTCGATCCCGAGGCACTCGCCGGCGATCGCGGCGCGCGATTCCGCGCTCGACAGGTCCGCCTCGATGCGCGTGCCCTCGGGCGACACGAGGCAGCCATCCGCGAAGTGGCAGTCGCTCTTGAATACGCCCGCCGTGCGCAACGCGGCCACCGCGCCGGCATCGAGGCGCGGTCCCGCGCCCGCGGCCAGCAATGCTTCCAGCAGGGACGCGTCCACGCGGCTATTCGAGCCGTTCGCGGCGAGCGCGCGCTGCAGCGGCAGGTAGTCGTAGACGCGACGGCGCAGGATGCCCGCGCGATACAGATCGAGCATCTGGTCCACGAACATCTCGGTGGCGCCGAACAGTCCGGCGCTGAACGGCGCGCGGCCGCCGTCCGAATCGATGAGCGCGGCCGAGCGCTCGGTGCCGGCCTCCACGAGCGCGCGCCGCCACGCCTCGTTCTGCTGGTGCCGCAGCAGCAGTGCGTAGACGATCGAATCGCCGAGCTCGCCGATGCCGATCTGCAGCGTACCGGCGTCGCGGATCAGCGCGCTGGCGTGCAGGCCGATCGCGTGGTCGACGGTAGACAGCGACGGGTTCGGCGGCGCGTACAGGTCGTAGTCGAAGCGCGAGTGATCGAGCATCAGATCGAATGCGTCTGCGCCGACGTTGGCCCCGCCGAGCATGAACGGCATCTCGCGATGGACCTGGCCCATCATCACGATCGGGGTGCCAGCCGCGCGCCGTCGGGCGAGTTCCGGCAGGAGGTCCAGCGTGACGTCGGGGTTGCTGCCGAGGCTGATCTCGTGCGCGCCGCCCACGGAGCGCTTGGCGACGACGTGCGCGAGGACGTTGACCCCCCGATTCAACAGCTCGCGGCCGACGTGCGTGTAGTTGGCCGAGAGATAGTTCGACTGCGCGTGCGTCGAGTTGAGGAGCGACCCCGGTTCGAGGAAGAATTCGATGACGCGGACGTTCGGCGGCACGTTGTCCCGGCGCACGGCGTCGAGGTAATCGAGCTCCGGATAGTCGCCGAAGATGCGCGCGGCGAGCGGCGCGACGAACCGCTTCTCGAGATCGCTCGAGCCCGACGGCTTGCGCAGCGACAGCGCGGTGACGATGGTGAGGTCGAGCGTGGTGTCGGCGCGCGCCCGGCGGAAGAACTCGTTCGCGATCAGGTTCGGCTTGCCGATGCCGAGCGGCAGGGCCAGTACCACCTTGTTCCCGACGCGCCGTAATGCTTCTTCGACGATCTCTCCGACATCATCAAACAACTGTGGCATCCCGCTACACTCGCATCCGCCATCCCGAGGGTCAATCCACATGCCGCTGAAGAAACCCGCGCTCGATCCGTTGACGGTGCCCGCGCGCAGCACGTCCGGATACCCCGAGCCGTACCGGTCACGCGTACTGCCGCGGGAGAAACGCGCCTTGGGCGATGCGCTCGGACTCAGGAAGATCGGCATCAACCAGACGACGTTGCCGCCCGGGAAGGAATCGTCGATGCGCCACTGGCACACGCACGAAGAAGAATTCGTCTACGTGCTGTCGGGCGAAGTGGTTCTGCGGACGGATGCGGGAGAGCAGCTGCTGACCGCGGGCACGTGCGCGGCGTTCCTGCCATCGGCGGACGGCAAGACGGGCGACGGCCACCAGCTCATCAACCGGGGAAAAGTGCCGGCGATCTACCTGGAGGTCAGCAACCGCGACCCGGCCGATGGCGCCCAGTATCCCGATGAC
Organism: uncultured Pseudomonadota bacterium; assembly: GCA_902826225.1. Classification (GTDB taxonomy): domain Bacteria; phylum Pseudomonadota; class Gammaproteobacteria; order Steroidobacterales; family Steroidobacteraceae; genus CADEED01. Next base: position 47,807 of record CADEED010000014.1, read on the forward strand.
GATCTGCTCTTCCACGGCGTGAACGCCGCGGTGAGGTTCACGCGCAAGGACGGCAGCCCGTTCTGAGCCGCGGCCGGCCGGTCAATGCAGGGTCGGGCGGTCCTGCGCGAGCGCGCGATCGGCGGGGATCACGGTCGCTTCACCCTGCAGCGGCGGCGCGCGCCACAGCAGGAACCGCTGGTTCACCGGCGACGACATCGCGTTCGTGATGTTGCGATGATCGAAGCCGGGTAGTTTGCCCAGGTGCGCGAGCAGGTCGTGCCGCGTCGCGAGGCCCTGGCCGACGAGCACGCCGGACTTGCCCGTGCCCGCGAGGACATAGACGTACTCCTCGCTCGAGTTCACGCCCTGCATCACCACGATCGACACTTCCCTGAGGTCGCTCCAGCGCACGTACTCGCTGTCGCCGCGCGCGAGCTTGCGCAGCACGCCTTCGTCGGTGATCTGCAGCTCCTCGCCGCGCTTGCGCAGCTCCCACGTGAGCAGCAGCGGCTCCAGCAGGAACACGCCGAACACCGTGAGCGCGATGCCGGGCATGAACCAGCTCGTGTGTCCCGCCCACGCGGGATAGAACGACAACAGCGCGACGGCGAGCGCGATGCCCATCCAGACTCGCCGCATCGAGCTCGACATGGCCATCTATTTCGCCTTGACGAGCGAGACCTTGTACGTGAGCTTGATCTCGTCGCCCACGGATTCCGTCGACTTCCAGTCGCCCTGGCCGACGCCGTAGTCCAGCCGCCTGATGGCCGTGGCGCCCGCCAGCTCGAGTCCACTGGCGGCGGGCTTGATCGTCAGCGGCAGGCGCAGATCCCTCGTGACATCCCGCAGCGTGAGCTTCCCCACGGCCTCAACGCCACTCGCTGTCTTCTCCAGCGAGCGCGCGACGAACGTCGCGGTCGGATGTTTCTGCGAATCGAGCAGGTCGGCGCTCTTGAGCGTCGTGTCGCGATCCGCGTCCTGCGTGTCGATGGAGTCGATCTGCACCGTGACGTTCAGCGAGCTCGCGGCGAGATTCTTCTCGTCGTAGTTCAGCACGGTGGAAAACTTCTTGAATGAACCTTCGCTGGCGGCACCGGCCTGGTCGAAGCCGAACACCAGGCTGCTGCCCGCGGCGGACTGCACGTACTTCGTCGCGGCGACGGCCGTGGTGCCTTTCGGCGCGCCGGCCAGCATGGCGGCGGGCTTGTCGGCCGCGATCGCGGTACCGGCGAGCGACAGCGTGGCGAGGATGACGATGGGGTAGTTGGACATGGGTCTCACTTGACGCCGCCGAAGGGCAGCATGCGTTTCAATACGTCGTTGCGATCGATGAAGTGGTGCTTGAGTGCGCCCAGCACGTGCAGCAGCGCGACGCACACGAGCGCGGCGAACAGCAGGCCATGGGCGTCATGCATGAGCTCGTAGGTACCGCGATCCGGTTTGACGAGATCGGGGAGTTGCACGGCGTTGAACCAGCTCACCGGGAAATTGCGGGCGGACGACATCATCCAGCCGGACAGCGGCACCGCGAAGATGAGCGCGTACAGGAGGAAGTGCGAGAACCCGGCGAGCACGCGCTCCCAGGCCTTCGCGACACCCGCGAGCGAGGGAACGGGATTCAGCCAGCGCCACACCAACCGGATGATGGCGAGCGCGAGGATGGTGATGCCGAACGATTTGTGCCAGCCGAGCGCCGCGATCTTTGCGGGGCCGAGGGGCAGGGCATCCGCGCGCGACGCGATGAACCACTGGTTGATGATGAGGAGCACGATGAGCCAGTGGAGCGACTTCGAGAGCGTGCCCCAGGCGCGGGTGGTGTTGCGGAAAGTCATGTCGTTAAGCTATCCGCCGGACTGAAGGGGGTCAAAAGATGAGTACATTCGAGACGTGTCGCAGGTTCCCGGACCGGTTCCTCGCCCCCCTGGTGGCGAGCGGCGTGTTGTGGGGGCTGGCGGGATGCCAGACAACCCCTCCCAAGGAGATCTTGCCTCCGGAAGCGGGGCGCCCGCTGGAATTCGCCATTCCCGCGAACTCGGCCGAATACCGGGTCATACCCGCGGAGTCGCTGCTGCAGATCCTGGTGTACCGCGGCGGCGCGATGGCACGCCTCGGTCATAACCACGTCATCGCATCGCACTCGCTTATCGGGTCGGTCTACGTCACGGAAGACCCGCTGCGGACCCGCTTCGATGTTCGCCTGCCGGTGAACGAGCTCACCGTCGACGAACCTGAGCAGCGCGAGAAGGCGGGCGCCGATTTCCCGCCGGGCGTTCCCGAGAACGCCCGCACCGGCACCCGCACCAATCTGCTGTCGGAGCCGCTGCTCGATGGCGCGAATTTTCCGGACATCCGGCTGCGAGCCGTGGACGTCAGCGCGGCGGGGGAGGGCTACGACCTCACCGTCGAGGTCACGATCAAGGACCAGGTGCGGATCGTGCACGCGCCCGCGCGGGTCGAGCGCGCCAGCGGCCGGATCCGGGCGACCGGCGAGTTCCCGCTGAAGCAATCCGAGCTGGGGTTGAAGCCCTTCAGCGTTGCGATGGGCACGCTGACCGTGCTCGACGACATGAAGGTGCGCTTCGAGGTCGTCGCGGGTAGCTAGATCGAATCCCCGGGCCGGATGCCCGGGGTTTCCGCTGGCCCCGTTCCTGGCTACCTCTTCGCGGTGAGTTCCTTCATCAACGCATCCGCGCCGTAAACCTTCGTCATCGCTTCCTTGATGATGGCGGGGTGCACGGCGACCGCGCGGTTCTTCTCGGTGTCGAACCAATACGAACCCGAGATCGAGTGGATGTTGCCATCGAACAGCAGGCCGACCACTTCACCCTTCGCGCTGATGAGCGGGCTGCCCGAATTGCCGCCGACGATGTCGCTGTTGGTCGCGAGATTGAACGGCGTGTTCATGTCGAGCTTCGTCTTGACCTTCTCCCAGCTGTCCGGGATGCGGAACGGATCCGCGCCGGTGGCGCGCTCGAACGCGCGCGACAGCCGCGTGAACGGCTCGACGGGCGTCCCATTCTCGACCCACGCGCCCACCGTGCCCCAGTTGAGGCGCAGCGTGAACGTCGCGTCCGGATACACGCTGGTGCCGAGCTTCGCGAAGCGTATCTTCGCGATCTTCTCCTGCGCGATGCGCACCGGCGCCTCGACGCCGTCCTCGTACGTCTTGCGCAGCTCGCGCGCCGCGGGCTCGATGTCGCGCGCGAGCGCGATCATGGGATCGGTCGATGTGCCGATCGCGGCCGAGCCGCCTTCCCACAGCTTCTTGCGTTCCGCCGGATCGCTCAGCTTCGTCGTGGTGACGAGCCGCTTGGCGAGTTCCTGCGGGCCCTCTTTCGAGAGGATCTTGCGCACGACCGGGTGATCCGGCCCTAACCACTCGCGCATGCGCTCGAGGCCCTGCGCGAGGCGCAGTTCTTCGAGTTCCGGGTAGACCGGCACGTTGGCGTTGAGCTGCTGCTGGATGCGCGGCAGCGCCCCGTCGGTGTATTCGCGGAACCGCTCGGTATTCGGCTTCTCGCGCTCGGCCGCACCGCGCACGAGCGTGCGCGCGTAGTTCACCAGCCGGCCCTGGAAACCGGCCCCGGCCTCGATCCACGTGTACCGCACGGAAATGCCGCGTTCGACGGCGAGCGCCGCTTCGACGTCCTTCCACGGATCGCCGCTCGTCAGGCCCTGGCGCAGCGCGGCCTCGTCGGCCGCCTTGCGCTCGAGCAGCGCGTCCTCGTGCAATGCGTCGAGTTGCTTGCGGCGGACCTTGATGCTGTTCTCGATGCCGTTCAGCAGGTCGGCCGCGATGCGCTCGTTCGTCGGGTTCTCTTCCGAGAACTGGATGAGGCGGCCGCGGATCTCCGAGTAGCGGAGCAGCCACTGCGGCAGATCCACATTGCGCTTTTCCTTGAGCTGCGCGAGCGTGAGCAGGCGGTCCGTGGAACCGGGGTGACCGGACACGAACACCGGGTCGCCCGCCTGCGGACCCGCGAAGTTCATCTTGAGGAAGTTCGCGGGTTTCGCCGGCTTGCCGTCCTCGTAGGCGCGCAGGATGCCCATGTCGAGGCACCAGCGCGGATACTGGAAGTTGTCCGGGTCGCCGCCGTACGCAGCGATGCCGGATTCCGGCGCGAACGCGATGCGCACGTCCGTGTAGCGCTTGTACTTGTAGAGCCAGTACTGGCCGCCTTCGTACAGCGTGACGCTCTGGCACTTGAGCTTGGACGACGCCTCGCACTCCTGTTCGAGCTGCGTGAGCGTGGCCTTGCGCGTCTCGTTCGCGGCCTTCTCGTCCTTGCCCGCGGTCGCGGCACCGATCTTGCCGGTGATGTCTTCCATCTGCGAGAGGACGTCGACGACCTGCGTCTGGCACTTCTTCTCTTCTTCGCGCGTCTTCGCGAGAAAGCCGTCCTCGACGTAACTCTTGTCCTTCGACGACAGCTCCGCGAGGCAGCCCTCGATGCAGTGGTGGTTCGTGAGGATCAGGCCGTCACCCGACACGAACGTGCCCGTGCAGTTCGAGAGCCGGACCGTGGCCGTACGGACCCGATCGAGCCAGGCCTGGTCGAGCGTCGTCTTGAGCGCGCCGTTGGCCTTGTCGAGCGGAAAGCCGTGGAAGGTCCACATGCCTTCGTCCGCGAACGCCTGCGAGCAAAGCACCACCGTCACCGCGGCCGCAGCCGCGCAAGTCCATCGAGCCATGGGAAATTCTCCGGATTTGGATGGCGCGATTATCCCCACAATCGGCCGCGCGCGCATGTCGGACGCCGCGCCCGTGCTTCGCTTCGGCGCGCCCGGCCCGAAGTGGCATGATTCCGCGGACTTGAACGCGCCAGAGGACACGTACCGCCTCGCCGGGATCGGGCTCTCGCCGGGCTACCGGCTCCGGCACGCGCTCATCTATCTATACGCGGCGTTCTGCACGATCGGCCTGCTGGCCTTCGTGAGCTTCTTCCAGGCATACCTGCTCAACGTGCACCTGGCACTGCCCGCCGGCGTCCAGGGCCGCACCGTGTCGGCGCTGAATTTCGCCAACGAGCTGCTCGCGTTGGGTCTCGTCGCGCCGCTGGGCGCTCTCGCCGACAAGATCGGCCG
>CADEED010000015.1:0-26625 GCA_902826225.1 uncultured Pseudomonadota bacterium
GCGCTACTACGTGATGGCCGAGAGCGACGGCTGGGTCGAGCGCGGCACGGCATCGTGGTACGGCCCGGGCTTTCACGCGGCGTCGACCTCGCTCGGCGAGCCCTACGACATGTACGCGATGACCGCCGCGCACAAGACACTGCCGATCCCCTGCTACGCCGAGGTCACCAACCTGCGCAACGGTCGCAAGATCGTCGTGCGCATCAACGACCGCGGACCGTTCGTCGGCGACCGCATCATCGACCTTTCATATACGGCCGCAGCCAAGCTTGATTTCCTGCGCGAGGGCACGGCGCCCGTGGAAGTGCGCGTGATCTCGACGGGCCCGGGCTCCGCGGCGCCACCCGTCGTCGCGGCCGCGCCGCCTCCGCCGGTGCTGCCCACGGCGCCGGACATGCCGCCGCCCGCGCCACCGACGGTCACCGTGGTGAACGCACTGGCGACGAAAACCCCGGGGCTCGATGCGATGTTCATCCAGGCCGGCGTGTTCTCGACGCACGAGAACGCACGGCGGCGCGTCGAGCAGCTGCTCGCCGCAGGCGTCGAGCTCGCGAGCCTCGACGAGCTGCCGCGCAACGACCGCGTCCTGCATCGCGTACGCGTGGGTCCGTTCGCGAGCGTCGAGGAATTCGATCTCGCGATGAACCGCGTGCGTGGCCTCGGGATCACCGACGCGCGACTCCTGTCAGACTGACCGGGAGAAAAAGGGGTCAGATCTATTTTTGGGTCGGGCTGCCCGACCCAAAAATAGATCTGACCCCTTTTTCGCAGGCGTACAATCGCCGCCCTGACAGTTCCTCTCCGGAGTCTCCCGCGATGCCGTCACGGCTGATCTCGCTCGTTGCCTGCGCGTTCCTCGTCTCCGCCGCCCACGCCGCCGTTCCGATCCCGAAACCTCCCGCGCTCGACGCACGCGCCTACGTGCTCGTCGACCACGACACCGGCCGCGTGCTCGCCGCGGACAAGGGCGACGAGAAGATGGAACCCGCGAGCATCACCAAGCTCATGACGGGCTACATCGTGTTCAAGGCGCTGCAGGAAAAGCGCATCGGCCTCGACGATCCCGTCACGATCAGCGAGCACGCCTGGAAGGCGGAGGGATCGCGCACTTTCGCGCAGGTCGGCACGCAGATTCCGGTGACCGTCCTCGTCAAGGGCATGATCGTGCAATCGGGCAACGATGCCACGATCGCCCTGGCCGAGAAGCTGGGCGGCACCGAGGACGGCTTCGTGCAGATGATGAACGCGATCGCGCCCACGATGGGCCTCAAGAACTCGCACTTCGACAACAGCTGGGGCGGCCCCGGCCCCACTCATCACATGAGCGCGCAGGACATCGCGACGCTTTCGCGCGCGCTGATCCGGGAATTCCCCGAATGGTACAAGTGGTACTCGATCCGCGAGTTCGAGTGGAACGGCATCAAGCAGCAGAACCGCAACGGGCTGCTCGCGCGCGATCCCACCGTCGACGGCATCAAGACCGGTCACACGGAATCCGCGGGCTACTGCCTCGCATCGTCGGCGAAGCGCGGCAACATGCGCCTCGTCGCCGTCGTGCTGGGCACGAAGTCCTTCAAGGCGCGCGAGGATGCGAGCGCCGCCCTGCTCAACTACGGCTTCACGTTCTTCGAGACCGTGAAGGTCAAGAGCGCGGGCGACGTCGTGCTCAAGCCCGAGGTCTACAAGGGCGAGCTGGATCGCGTGACGCTCGTGCCCCAGCGCGACGTGTGGGTGACGGTCGGCCGCGGCACGGCCGCGCAGCTCAAGACCACCGCGACCGTCAAGGAGCCGGTGATCGCGCCGATCAAGCCGGGCGAGGTGCTGGGCGAGCTCACGATCAGCGACGGCAAGGAAGTGATCGCCAAGGTTCCGCTCGTCGCGCAGGCGGCGGTGCCCGAAGGCGGCTGGTGGACCCGCATGGTGGATTCGATCTCACTCTGGATGGAGTAGACCGTGGGTGAGCCGCTCCCGATCTGTTACCTGAACGGCGACTATCTACCTCTGCGCGAGGCGCGCATCTCGCCGCTCGACCGAGGCTTTCTCTACTCCGACGGCGCGTACGAAGTCACGCCCGTCTACGGCGGACGGCCGTTCCGCTTCACCCAGCACCACGACCGCCTGACGCGCAGCCTGAAAGAGATCCACATGGCGGATCCGCTCGCGCGCGACGCCTGGCGCGGCCTCTATCGCGAGCTGATCGCCCGCAACCAGGCGAGCGACGCCTACATCTACGTGCAGGTCACGCGCGGCGCGGAGTACGGCCGCAACCACGCGCCGCTGCCGCACGTGCCGCGCACCGTGTTCGCATTCGCCGCGCCATGGCCGACGGGCCGTGCAGGCTGGCAGGAGAACGGCCTGCCCGCCGTCACGGCGCAGGACACTCGCTGGGCGCGCTGCGACATCAAGTCCGTCTCGCTGCTCGCCAACGTACTGCTGCGCCAGCTCGCCTCCGATGTCGACGCCTCCGAGACGATCCTGCTGCGTGACGGACAACTGACCGATGCCAGTGCATCGAGCGTTCACGCCGTCGTCGACGGCGAACTGCGCACGCCGCCGAACTCCTGGAAGCTGTTGCCGGGCACCACGCGCGGCGTCATCGAGGAAGTCGCGCAGACAGCCGGCGTGAAGTGGCGTTCCATCGCGGTCAGCGAAGCGGAGCTGCGGGGCGCCAGCGAGATACTCCTCGGCGCGGCAACCCGCGAAGTCCAGCCGGTGACGGCGCTCGACGGCAAACCCGTCGGCAGCGGCAAGCCAGGCCCGGTGTGGCGCAAGCTCTTCGACGCATACCAGGCGTACAAGAAATCGCTGGCAGGCACGCCATGGTGAAAGACATCTCCGGAGACGGCGACGAGCTGCTGAAGTTTCCGACCTCGTATCCCATCAAGGTCGTCGGCCGCCGCAGCCCGCAGATGCGCGCGAACATCGACGCGATCGTGCGCGAGCACGTGCCCGATCTCGACGAATCGCAGATCACCGAGCGCGAGAGCAACCAGCAGCACTTCCTGTCGATCACCTACACGATCACCGCGCGCAGCAAGGAACAGATCGTGGCGCTCGCGAACGCGTTGAAGGCGAGTCCAGACGTGATCATGCTGATCTGACGATGCACGCCCGGCTCGCGATCCTGCTGCGGCTCGACGGCGGTCGGCGCGAAGCCCGGATCCGCGCCGGCGCCCCTCGCTAGTCCACCGCGAGCTCCCTGCGCAGGAACGCGACGACGTTCGCTTCGTAGCCGGCGCGGTCGTAGCGCGCGAAATCCTGGTGCCCCGCGCCGTCGACGATCCACAAACGCCTGGGTTGGGCCGCGGCGGCGAAGAGGTCGCGGGTTTCCTCCTCCGTCGTGTGCGCATCGCGCGAACCACCGACGACCAGCACCGGCGCGCCCAGCTTCCCGATTCCGCGGATCGGCTCCAGTTGTTCCGGCCTCACGTGCAGGCGCGGTTCGATCTGCACGATGAGCAGCGGCGCGACGACGACTCCCAGCGGATTCATGCGGATGTTGATGCGGTTCTCGACGGCGCGCCGCAGCCGCGGATAGACGGCTTCCAGCACGACGGCGTCGAAACCGACGGGTTGCTCTCCCAACAACACCGACGCGCCGCCGAGGGACACGCCGATGACGCCCAGCCTTCGACCCGGAGCATGAGCCCTCAGCCAGTCCCGCGCGGCCCGCACGTCCGCGGACTCGAGCCAGCCCAAGGTGATGTGCTCGCCGGGCGTCTCACCGTGCGCCTGCTGATCGACGAGCAGCACGGAGAAGCCGGCGTCGACCAGCAGGCGGGCGCGGGGGACAAGCGACGTGCGGTCGCCGCGCAGTCCATGCAGCAGCAGCACGGCCGGCGTGCCGGGCCCGAGATCGCGCCACGACCCGGCGACGGGGTGGCTGCTTCCGGGAATCGACACGGTCTGCGCGGGAAAATCGGCGGGAATGCTCACCGCGCGATTCGCGGGCGCGATGAGCGTCGAGGCGAATATCCAGGAGGTCACGGCGGTGGCGGCGATCAGCAACGCGAGGCCGGCCGCCGCCGAGCGCAGCCAGCGCCGGGCAGTCATGCGGCGCGAACCGGGGCGAAGCGCACTCCGGCCGGGACTCAGAGAGGCGAGACAGCGCATGCGGGCGCGGCTATCGGGCGAGCGTCATGGCGATCGATTCGGCGGTCTTGTGGATGGCGTCGAGCAGCGCATCGGCGTCGGCCTCGTCGCCCTCGAACTTGCCGGCGAGCTTGCGTCGCGGAGATACGAGCACGCGCGCCGTAACCGGTTTGCCCGCGAACGTGCCGGAGAACTCGGAGATCAGCGGAAAATAGACGGACTCGAGCTCGCTGCCGTCGTAGAACCCGCCCGCGGTATCGCGCTTCGGGCAAAGGCTGCCGGGCTGACGGCCGCCATCTTTCTTCTTGGTCGGGATCGAATAGCCACCGACGCCGACGCTGCTCAGGCCGGAGCCGCTGCCACCGCGCACCTGCTTGTTGTAGTAGATGGACCAGTTGAGCACGGCGAGCGTCTTGCCGGCGCCGGCGTCCGGGAGCGCCGCGGAGAGGTCGGCTTTCAGCACGTCGATCTTCATCGGATCCGTGGCGACGTCCGGGATGCGAAATACTTCCCGGTTGCACTTGCCGGAGAGCTCGGCGAGGCCGAAGCCGCCCTTCTCGTCGTCGGGGCGGAGGTCGATGATCACCATGTCCCCGGCGGCGTCCTGCGCGGCCGCGGTGCACCAGCAACCGAAACCCAGGAACAGCGAGAGGGCGAGCGAACGCATCAGCCGTTGGAGCAGGCCGCCGCGTTTTCGTTCCGGCGGAGGTCGTCCAGCGCACGCTGCAGGAACGGCGCGAACGCCTGTCCCGTTTCCCGGACGGTGGCGTCCGACTGGCCGAGCTGCGACAGCTGCGTCATCTGCAGGCCCGCGAAGCCGCAGGGGTTGATGCGCTGAAACGGCTCGAGGTCCATGTTCACGTTGAACGCGAGACCGTGGTAGCTCGCGCCGCGGCGGATGCGGATACCGACGCTCGCGATCTTGCGGCCGTCGACGTATACGCCGGGAGCGCCTTTCTGGCACTTGGCGGTGATGCCGAGGCTCGCGCAGTAGTCGATGACGGCGCGTTCCATCGCCGTGACGAGATCGCGCACACCCAGCTTCGCGCGGCGGATGTCGATGAGTGGATAGACGACGAGCTGGCCTGGCCCGTGATACGTCACCTGTCCGCCGCGGTCGATCTTGACGACGGGGATGTCGCCGGCGGCGAGCACGTGCCCCGCGTCCGCATTCAGACCCAGCGTGAACACCGGCGGATGCTCGAGCAGCCAGATCTCGTCCGGCGTGCGCTCGTCGCGCACGTCGGTGATGCGCTGCATTTCGCGCCACGTCGGCTCGTAGTCGACGCGCCCGAGCCATTTCACGGCGGGGGCGGAAAAGGGGTCAGACCTATTTTCCGTCCCGGAAAATAGGTCTGACCCCTTTTCCGCGCTCTCCTTCGGAGGTGTCAGCCCCAGAATGGCCTGCTCGGCGCGGTAGCTCGATCGCACCAACGGCCCGGACACGCACTCGCGGAAACCCTTCGCCAGCGCCCACTCGCGGTACCGGTCGAACTCCGCCGGCGTCACGAAGCGTTGCACTTCGAGGTGGTGCACCGTGGGTCGCAGGTATTGGCCCAGCGTCAGCAGATCCACGCCGACGGCGCGCAGGTCGTCCATCGTCGCCGCGATCTCGTCGTCCGTCTCGCCGAGCCCGAGCATCAGGCTCGTCTTCGTCAGCACCGACGGCTTGTACTTCTTCGCATGCGCGAGCACCGCGATGGTCTGCTCGTACGACGCGCGCGGGTCGCGCACGGGATGCGTCAACCGCTTCACCGTCTCGACGTTCTGCGCGAACACCTCGAGCCCGGAGTCGACCACCGTCTCGACGTCGCGCATCACACCCTGGAAATCCGGTGTCAGCGCTTCGACCGCCACGTGCGGCGTGCGCCGCTTGATCGCGCGGATCGCATCGGCGTAATGACGCGCGCCTCCGTCGGGCAGGTCGTCACGATTCACCGACGTCAGCACGATGTACTTGAGCTTCATGAGCTCGACGCTGCGCGCGGTGTTCTCCGGCTCCTCGGCGTCCAGCCAGCCGCGCGGGTTGCCCGTGTCTACGCTGCAGAACCGGCAGGCGCGCGTGCACACCGCGCCCATCAACATGATCGTGGCCGTACCCGCGTTCCAGCATTCGCCGATGTTCGGGCACTTCGCCTCTTCGCAGACCGTGGCGAGGCGGTGCTCGTGGACGATATCGCGCGTCTGCCCGAAGACGGTCCCGACCGGCAGCGGCGCACGGATCCACGCGGGCTTGCGCCCGGTCGGCGACGCCTCGGCGCCGCGCGGCTTCTGCCCATCCTTGATGGCCGTGAAGCCCTGTTGCGTCGTGTACTTCTCGCCGCTGCGGGGCGCACGGCTTTCGGTGACGACGGGGATGTCCTTGAGCGGCGGCATGGGGGGCGCGGATTCTACAACTCGGGTTTTGGCGCGGGTGTCGGCACGGGCGGCTGCGGCGGCGGCGCACCCACTCCAACCCCCGGAATTTGCTGAACTTTTCCGTTTATCTTGAACTCCCCGTTCCCGTACTCGAGACGGCTGACGAAGCGGTCACCGGCCCGCTCGAGCAGGCCCGTCGCCACGAGCTGCTCCGCCCAGGGCGTCGCCCCCTGTATGGCGTCGAGGAATTTCACGGGCGCCTCCAACTTCAGATCCGCCTCCAGCCGGGCAAGCAGCCCCAGCCCGCCGGCGGCCAGGTCTTCCTCTCGCACCTGGCGCGCGCGCATCACGCCCTTGATCGTCGCCTCGCCCGCCCGGGTGGCGATGCTGATGCGATCGATGGCGAGTTCGGGGTCGTGTTTGAACAGCTCCATCACCTGCGCCTTGATGGGGACGGAGTTCGCCGTTTCAGCGATGATGCCCGGCGGCGGCGGCTTCGTGTATGACTCCTTCATGAGCCGCAGGATCTTCGCCAGGGTCGGCGCATGCAGCCGGCGCGCGGTGAAGTCGTAGTGCACCGATTCGACGGCACCGCCGAAGACCTGCACGCTCTCGCCTTTCATCGCGCCCGAGCCGATCCGCGCTGCGAGGCTCAGGAAGTCGCCGTCCCGGTCCGTCGTCAACCGGTACTCACCGTCCTCCATGTCGACCGATTTGCCCGCGGCATCGACGAACTTCAGTTTCGCGAAGCCTGCGGCGAAATCCGTGTCGTAGAGATCGCCCTCGATGCGCTCGCTCGTCCCGTCCGCGAACAAGCCCTCGATCCGGCCTCCCGCGCCGTCGGACCCCTGGCTCGCGACGCGGGGCCAGCGCGCGTCGAGTTCGAACGAATCGAAGTCGTCCGTATAGGAAACGCTGGCCTCGAAGTCGTCCCACGACAGTTCCGTCTTTCCGCCTTCGATCTCGATCGTCCGCTTCTCGGCCGTGAACGTCGTGGTGCGGCCGCCGAAGAAGCCGATGCGCGTGCTCACGCGCAGCGGCTCGTCGGTGCCGATGGACTCGATCAGGCGCTGCCGCCAATCGGGCGGGAGGTCGAGCCGCGAGTTCACGCGCGCGAGCCCCAGGCCCGAGAACCACAACACCGGCCCGTGCAGGATTTCGTTGCGCACCGTGAAACTCGGCGGTTGCGACGGCGGGCCCTGCGGCTCGTCCGTCTCGACGCCGCCGGGCGGCTGGCGGAACCACGGACCCAGCACCTCGAACGTGACGTCCTGGCTGGAACGGAACCAGCCGGGGGTGTACCGGCGCTCCACGATCGAGAGCCAGGGCGCTTCCGCGACCAGGCGATCGAGTCCGCGATCGACATTCTGCCCGGCGATCTTGCCGATGCCCCAGGGAGCGGCGACGAGCAGCAGCGCGAGGATCACCAAAGCGATGACGAGACGTCTCATGAACGTTTCCTACGAGGCGCGCGCGCTGCGCGTGAGTTGCGCGTCGAGCGCGGCGAGGCGCTCGACCGTGCCGATGTCGTACCACTGTCCACGATGCAGCTCTCCGCTCAGGGCGTCCCGTGCGATCGCCTGCCTGAGCAGTGGCAGCAGCGGAAACTTTCCGGGCGCACAGCCCGCGAACAACTCCGGCCGATAGATGCCGACACCCGAGTAGGTGTACCGCTCGCCGTCACCTTCGGCGACGAGCCCGCGAACGAGCCGGAAGTCGCCGCGCGGATGCTGCGGCGGATTCGTCACGAGCACGAGATGCGCGAGCGAGCCGTCGGGCGGCGGCCGATGCAGCGCGCCGAAATCGATGTCCGTCCACACGTCGCCGTTCACGAGCAGGAATGGATCTGCGCCCAGCAAGGGCAGCGCGTGGAAGATGCCGCCGCCGGTCTCGAGCGCCTCGGGTCGCTCATGACTGTACTCGATGCGCAGGCCGAGCCGCGCGCCGTCGCCGAGCACCGCTTCGATCATGTCGCCGAGCCACGCCGTGTTGATCACGACCTCGCGAAACCCGCCCGCCGCGAGACGCTCGAGGTGGAATTCGATGAGCCGCTTGCCGCCGACGCGCAGCAGCGGCTTCGGCTCGCGATCGGTGAGCGGACGCATGCGTTCGCCGCGGCCCGCGGCGAGGACCATCGCTTTCATTTGTGTTTGCGCCGGATTCGCCGGACGCGCTTCGGCCGCACGAGTTTACGGATGCGCCGCGTCTTCCGGCGCAGCGGCCTCTTCCGCGCCGGCTTGCGTCGGACCGGCTTCATCGGCTTCTTTCGCGCAGGCCCCTTGCGCGCTGGCATCTTGCGCACGACGGCCTTTCGTACGACCTTGCGCGCCGCCTTCCGTCGACTGACCGTCTTCTTCTTTCGCGCGACGACTCGGACGCGGGCGCGTTTGCGTTTCACCCGGGGTTTGGCCCTGGCCTTCGACTTGCGCTGCTTCTCCGCCCGATCGCGAGCGCGCTGCTGGGCGCGCGTTTGCTCGCGCGCAATGGCGTCCGGCAGCAGCGGCGCGACGCGCCAACTGAGCCAGCGTTCGAACTCCACGAGCTCGGGATACCGCCGGCACGCGTCGCGCACGTACTCGAACGTCAGCGGCAGATCGCCGAGATATCCCGGTTTCCCGTCGCGGTACCACAGGCGGCAGAAAACGCCGAGCACCTTGATGTGCCGCTGGACGCCGATGAAATCGAACCAGCGCAGGAACTGGTACTCGCTGTCGCCGACGTTGGCGCCAAGGCCGCCGAGCACGCGGCGGTAGCCCTTGACCCAGCGTTCGACGCGTTCGCGCGACCAGCTGATGTAGCAGTCCTTGAGCAGCGAGACGAGGTCGTAGCCGACCGGTCCGCGCAATGCGTCCTGGAAATCGATGACGCCGGGCCCGCGACCTGCCGTGGTGGCGGAAGGCAACACCATGAGATTGCGCGAGTGGAAATCGCGGTGGACGAACACCTGCGGCTGGATCATCGCCTCGTTGATGAGGATCTCGTTCGTGACCGTGACCAGCGCGCGCTCCTCCGGCGTCAGCTCGAGCCCGAGATGCCGGCCCAGGAACCACTCCGGGAAGAGATTCAGCTCGCGCTCGAGCGGCGCGCGATCGTACGGCTCCAGCATCGACGCGGCCTTCAGGCCGCGCACCTGGATGTTGGCGAGCGTCGCGAGCGCATCGCCGTAGAGTTTGTCGACGCCGCGTCCCGTCTTGAGCAGCGACAGGTACGGCGTATCGCCGAGGTCCTCCATGACGACGAAGCCGCGCCGCGTGTCGGACGCGTGGACGTGCGGCACGTGCGCGCCCGCTGACTCCAGCAGGCGGGTGACCTTGAGGTAGGGCGCGATGTCTTCCTTGCCGGGCGGCGCGTCCATGACGATGAGGGTATCGGCCTTCGGCGCCCACGCGGCGGCGTCGACATCTCCGCGGGAGATCCGGAAATAGCGGCGGAAGCTGGCATCGGCGGACGCGACGTTGAGGGATCCGATTCGCCATCCCAGATCGCGTGTCAGCCAGGTGCGCATGAGTAGGATGCGCGGGTCGTTCTCGAGCATTCGTATAAGTATAGTGCGCCTCACTGTGCCAGCGACCCGGATCACGACCGCATTTCTCGCCGGACTTCTGGCCACGGGCGCGGTCCGTGCCGAAGACTGTCCGCAACCCGCCCCGGCTCCTGCGGGTCCGGCGCCGACCGCGCCCGCCATCGAGACCCCGGATCCCGCCTCCCAGCCCATCGACATCGAGAGCGACGACGAGAACGTCCATCTCGACGTGAACGGCAACATCCGGTTGTGCGGCAACGTCGTCATGCGCCAGGGCAATCGCGAGATCCACGCGGACTGTCTCGAATACGACAAGGTCGGCAATCACGCGAAGCTCGACGGCGGCATCGAGTACCGCGACCCCGAACTCGTCGTCCGGGGCAACAGCGGCAACTACTCACCCGCGCTCGGCGCCGATTTCCAGGGCACGGAGTTCGAGGTGCCGTCGCGAAATGCGCGCGGTGCCGCCGAGTCGATGAAAGTCGACCCGAACGGGAAGATCACGCTCGAGGAGGTGTCCTTCAGCACCTGCCCCGCCACAGACCTGTCGTGGCAACTCAAGGCGAGACAGATCGAGCTCGACACGCGCGAGCGTAACGGCACGAGCCGCGGCGCGAAGGTCGAGTTCAAGGGCGTGCCGATCTTCTACATGCCCTGGATGACGTTTCCGATCGGTCCGCAGCGCAAGAGCGGCTTCCTGTTCCCGGACATCGGCGCCTCCTCGCGCTCGGGCGCGCAGGTCGCGACGCCTTACTACTGGAACATCCGGCCGAACATGGATTTCACGGCGCTGCCCACGTACTTCGCGAAGCGCGGACTCGACCTGGGCGGCGAGTTCCGCTTCCTCACGCGGCGCCAGCGGGGAACACTCACCTTCAACTACCTGCCGAACGACCGGCTCGCGGACGAAGACCGGCACCGCGTCACGCTGGCGCACGTCGCGGAGCTGCCGGGCGAATGGCGGTTCCGCATCGACGCCACCGACGTGGGCGACACGGAATACTTCGAGGATTTCGCGCAGGGCCCCGAGGGCACGAGCGTGGCGTTCGCCGAGCGCATCGCGGAAGCTTCCTACCGTGACGAGCATCTGAACGTGCGCGCGCAGTTCCAGAATTTCCAGACGATCGACGACGACCTGCCGGACGTCGATCGCCCGTACTCGCGCACGCCGCGCATCCTCGCATCGGGCGACTGGACCGCGGGACTTCAGTCCATCGACTACGGTTTCGACGCCGAGCTGGTGAACTTCGACCGTAACATCGGCGCGACGGGCTGGCGCATGGACATCGCGCCGCGCGCGGGCTTCGACTGGTCCGCGCCGGGCTTCTTCGTGCGCCCGACGGCCGGCTATCGCTATACGCAGTACTCGCTGAAGGACACCGACCCGGGTGTCAACGATTCGCCGACGCGCTCCCTGCCCTTCGCGTCGATCGACACCGGCCTCGTGTTCGAACGCTCGACCGGGTCGCAGGGCAGGCGCCGCGTGACGCTCGAGCCGCGCGCACTCTATCTATACACGCCGTACCGCGACCAGTCGGAGCTGCCGCTGTTCGATACCGGGCTGCCCGACCTCAACCTCGTGCAGCTCTACCGCACCAACCGCTACGTCGGCGCCGACCGCGTGAACGACGCCAACCAGCTCGCGTTCGGACTCACCAGCCGCCTGTTCGACTCGCGCAGCGGCACGCAGTACCTCTCGGTGAGCGTCGGCCAGGCTTACTACTTCGAGCAGCCGCGGGTCGTGCTGCCCAACGAGACACCGAGCACGCGCGACACGTCGGACTTCATCGCGCAGGTCTCGCTGACGGCCTACAAGAACTGGAACGTCGAAGCCGGCATCCAGTGGAACCCGGAGGACACGCGCAGCGAGCGTTCGCAGTTCCGCCTGCAGTACCGGCCGGACGGCGGGCACGTGGTGAACCTCGCCTACCGCGCGATCCGGGACCGCCTCGAGCAGGGCGAGGTTTCCACGGCATGGCCCCTCGGCAAGAAGTGGAACGTGTTCGGCCGCGCGGTCTACAGCCTGCGCGACCGTGATTTCCTCGAGCAGTTCGGCGGGTTCGAGTACGCCGCCTGCTGTTACAAGCTGCGACTCGTGGGCCGGCGCTTCATCTCCAGCCGCACCGGCGAGAAGGACACGGGCGTCTACCTCCAGCTGGAACTGACCGGTCTCGCCGGGGTCAATGCGGGGACGGATGTCGACGCTTTCCTGCAACGGACAATTCGAGGATACTCGCCGGAAACTCCCGCCCGGTGAAAACCAACCCTATGATTAGAAAAGAATTTCTGCGCGCGGCCGTGAGCGTTGTCGCCCTCGTCCTCTCATCCGCTGCTGTCGCCCAGACCCGCGAGGCCAGCTCCTCGGGCGTGTTGCTCGACCGGGTCGCCGCCACTGTCGGCGAAGGCGTGGTGCTCTCGAGCGAGCTCGACGAACAGATGCTCATGATCACCGACCGGATGCGCTCGCAGAACATGGAGCTGCCACCGGCGAACGTCCTGCGCCAGCAGGTCCTCGACCGACTCGTCATGCAGGAGCTGCAGATGCAGCGCGCCGACCGGGCCGGCATCAAGGTGTCCGACGAAATCCTGAACAACGCGCTCAACGACGTCGCGAAGCAGAACGGCATGCGGCTCACGGACCTGCCACAGGCGCTCGCCGCGCAGGGCATCGACTACGCGAGCTATCGCGACAACCTGCGCAAGGAACTGGCGATGCAGATGCTGCGCCAGCGCGACGTCATCGGCCGCATCAACGTCACGCCGCGCGAGATCGAACAGTTCCTCGACCGGCAGAAGAAGATGCCGTCGGACCAGTTCTCTTACAACGTGTCGCACATCCTCATCGCCGTGCCGCAGGCCGCGACGCCCGAGCAGCTCGAGGAATCCGAGAAGCGCGCCGACAACGTCTTCCAGCGCGCCACGGGCGGAGAAGATTTCGCCGGACTCGCGGTGCAGTACTCCAACGCGCAGACCGCGCTCGAGGGAGGCTCGCTCGGCTGGCGCAAGGGTCCGGAGCTGCCCACGTTCCTGGGCGAGATCATCGCGGGCATGAAGGCCGGCGACGTCACGAAGCCGGTGCGCACGCCCTCGGGCTACCACATCATCAAGCTCAACGAGATCAAGGGCGAGCAACAGGTCATCGTCAACCAGGTCAACGTCCGCCACATCCTCATCAAGCCGAACGAGCTGCAGGATGACGCGACCGTGCAGCAGAAGCTCAACGCGATCCGCGATCGCATCATGAACAAGGGCGAGGACTTCGGCGCCGTCGCGTCGGTCGTGTCCGAGGATCCGGGTTCCGCGGCCGAAGGCGGCAACATGGGATGGACCGGACCGGGCACGTTCGTGCCGGAGTTCGAGAAGCAGGTCTCCCAGCTGCAGCCCGAGGAGATCAGCCAGCCGTTCCGCACGCAGTTCGGCTGGCACATCGTCCAGCTGCTCGGCCGGCGCCAGTTCGACACCACCGACGACGTCCGCCGCCAGCGCGCCTTCATGGCGCTGCGCGAGGCCAAGGCTGACGAAGAGACCGAGCTCTGGCTGCGCCGCCTGCGCGACGAGGCGTACGTCGAGTACAGGCTCTGAGCGCAGCCGCCAAACGCATCGCCGTCACGGCGGGGGAGCCCGCCGGGATCGGCCCGGACCTCTGCCTCGCGCTCGGCGCCCTCTCCTTTCCCTGCCCGCTCACGGTGATCGGCAGCCGAGCGCTGCTCACCGAGCGCGCCGCGCAGCTCGGCATCGATTTCCGCAATCTCCGCTTCGACGTGTTCGACGTGCCGCTCGGCGCGCCCGCCGTGGCCGGCAAGCTCGACACCGCGAATGCGCGCCACGTGCTCGCGCTGCTCGACCGCGCGGTGGACGGCCTGCTCGCCGGCGAGTTCGGCGCGATGGTCACGGCGCCGGTACAGAAAAGCGTCATCAACGATGCGGGCATCGCGTTCACCGGCCACACGGAATACCTTGCGTCCAAATTCGCGGCGGAGAAGGCCCCCGCGCCGCACCCCGTCATGCTGCTCGCCGCCGACAGCCTGCGCGTCGCGCTCGCGACGACGCACCTGCCGCTGCGCGCGGTCAGCGACGCGATCACCGGCGAGCTGCTCGACACCACGCTGCGCGTCCTCCACGACGACGTGCGGCGGCTCTGGGGAATCGCGCGGCCGCGCATCGCGGTTTGCGGTCTGAATCCGCATGCCGGCGAGAGCGGCCACCTCGGCACCGAAGACGACGCCGTGATCCGCCCGGCCATCCAGCGCGCGCGCGCCGCGGGGATGCTCGTCGACGGTCCGCTCCCGGCCGACACCGTGTTCGTGCCGCGCAACCTGTCTAACTACGACGTGGTGCTGGCGATGTACCACGACCAGGGCTTGCCGGTCCTGAAGAACGTCGGCTTCGGGCACGCCGTCAATGTCACGCTCGGCCTCCCGATCATCCGCACGTCGGTCGATCACGGCACGGCGCTCGACCTCGCCGGGACCGGCCGCGCCGACGCGGGCAGCCTCCTGGCCGCGACTCGTCTGGCGATCGAATTCGCGCTGCGCAGTTGATGGTTTTCGCACGCAAGCGGTTCGGCCAGCACTTCCTGCACGACCAGGGCGTCCTCGAACGCATCGTGCGCGAGATCGCGCCGGCCCCCGCCGCGGCGATCGTCGAGATCGGACCCGGACGTGGCGCGCTGACCCAGCTGCTGGTCGGCAGATCGCGCACGCTCGACGTCATCGAGATCGACCGCGATCTCGCCGCCGACCTCGTGTCGCGCTGGGGAAAGACCGCCGGATTCACGCTGCACGGCGCGGATG
Organism: uncultured Pseudomonadota bacterium; assembly: GCA_902826225.1. Taxonomy (GTDB): domain Bacteria; phylum Pseudomonadota; class Gammaproteobacteria; order Steroidobacterales; family Steroidobacteraceae; genus CADEED01. Next base: position 14,767 of record CADEED010000015.1, read on the forward strand.
CGCTCGAGTTCGACTTCGCCGCGCTCGCGGCCGCCCGCGGCCAGCGACTGCGCGTGATCGGCAACCTGCCCTACAACATCTCGACTCCGCTGCTGTTCCACCTGCTGGCCGCGCGCGAGCACGTGGACGACCTGCACGTCATGCTCCAGAAGGAGGTCATCGAGCGGATCGTGGCGGCTCCCGACAGCGGCGAATACGGCCGGCTCACGGTCATGCTCGCACCCTGGGTCGAGGCCACGAAGCTCTTCGATGTCGGTCCCGGCGCATTCACTCCCGCGCCACGTGTCTGGTCCGCGGTGGCGCGCCTGACCGTGCGGCGCACGCCCGCGTTCGCCGTGCCGCCCGCGTTCGCGCGCACCGTGTCGGCGGCGTTCTCGCACCGGCGCAAGACTCTGCGCAACGCGCTGCGCGGCATCGCCGACGTCGAGGCGATCGTCGCCGCCGGCGTCGACCCGTCGCAGCGTCCGGAGACCGTCACCCCGGCGCAATTCGCCGCGATCGCCCAGGGTGCCGAACGCGCGGCGTCATCCGGCCTCGTTCAATAGTTTGCTACTCTGATCGGCGATGGAACCAGAGAACCACAAGATCCGCGTGGACGTCGACACCACCTACCTCGAAGAGCAGTCGTCCCCGCACGAGCGACGCTACGTGTTCTCGTACACGATCACGATCCGCAACGAAGGCAGCGTCCCCGCGCGCCTGCTGACGCGCCACTGGATCATCACGGACTCGAACGGCAAGGTGCAGGAAGTGCGCGGCGAAGGCGTCGTCGGCGAGCAGCCCTATCTCAAACCTGGCCAGGGATTCCGCTATTCGAGCGGCGCCGTGCTCGAGACGCCGGTCGGCGCGATGCAGGGCAGCTACCAGATGGTGGCCGACGATGGCGCGCAATTCGACGCTCCCATTGCCGCATTCCGGCTCGCGATGCCGGGGCTCCTCCACTAGCCGATGGCCCGCTACGCCATCGGCGACATCCAGGGCTGCTGCGAGGAGCTGAAGGCACTGCTCGCCCGCTGCAATTTCTCCGCGGACCGGGACGAGCTGTGGTTCGTCGGCGACCTGGTGAACCGCGGACCGCAGTCGTTGGAGACCCTTCGGTTCGTGCGTGCTCTCGGCTCCAATGCCACCGTCGTTCTCGGCAACCACGATCTGCACCTGCTTGCGCTCGCCTTCGGGTCGAAGCGCAAGCACAAGGACGGCGACACGCTGGACGCCGTGCTCGCGGCGCCCGACCGCGATCAGCTGCTCGAGTGGTTGTCGGGGCGGCCGCTCGCGGTGTTCGACGAACCGCGCGGCGATTTCCTGGTGCACGCGGGCCTCGTGCCCGCCTGGTCGCCGCGCCAGGCTGCGAAGCTCGCGCGCGAGGTCGAGGCGGTGTTGCGCGAGGATGCGCGGACGTTGTTCGACGCGATGTACGGCAACAAGCCGGACGCGTGGAGCGATTCGCTGCGCGGCATGGACCGCCTGCGGTTCGTCATCAACGTCTTCACGCGCATGCGCTTCTGCACGCGCGACGGCGCGGTGGACCTGAAGGCGAAGGGCGCGCCCGGCGAGCCGCCCGACGGACTCGTGCCGTGGTTCGACGCGCCCGCGCGGCAGAGCGCGCAGGTCCGCGTGGTGTGCGGCCACTGGTCGATGCTCGGTCTGCTGAGACGCAAGGACGTGCTGGCGCTGGATACGGGCTGCGTGTGGGGCGGCGCGTTGACGGCGGTGGATCTCGATTCGGACGCGGCCGCGATCCAGCTGAAGTGTCGCGGGCACCAGGCGCCCGGCGAGTGAGCGCTCAATTCGGCGGGGGTGTCGTCCCCGGCGGGATGATGTCGCTGGCGCTCGTGGCCGGCGTTTCGCCATCGGCCGGCGCGGCGCTCGCGGGCATCGTCGTCGGCGACACGAACGTGGCCGCCTCCGGTTTCGGCGCGCCCTCGGCGAACACGGGCATCGCGCCCCAGGAGATGTAGATAGCCGCGGTGCGCGGCGTGTACACGCTCGGCGCCACCTCGATGTCGATGTTTCGCGCGCCGGATTCGCTCACCGGCAGGATGTTGCGTTCCTCGCCCAGGATCTCGAGCTGCTGGACGCTGCCGGGGCGCACCCGCAATGCCATGCGCACGGGCCAGGTGGTTTCGTCGGGCAGCCTGGCGGCGAACGAGCCCGCGCCGCCGATGCCGGTGAGATCGATCACCAGCGTGTTGCGCTGCCAGTACTGCGGATAGCTCGCGGGGCTGCCGTCGGCATTCACGAGGGCGAGCTCGTTGACGGCCTCGGGGCCCGGCTTGGCGCGCTTGCCGAACGGCCACAGCTTCTTCATCGATCCGCAGCCCACGAGAGCCAGGCAGCTGGCGGCGACGACGGCGAGCGCGACGGTTCGGGATCTCATGGGCCGCAAACATAGCATGGGGTGTGCTCGGGGGTCGCCGGCACCCTGACGCAACCCGGCGACAACAAACAGCTTTGTGGAGACCGTCACATGCCGGGCTACCATACGTCCCGTGCGCGAACTCAAAGCCTTCAATTTCCAGCGCTGGATCGACGAACACCGCCACCTGCTCAGGCCGCCGGTGGGCAACAAACTGGTGTTCACCGACAGTGAGTTCATCATCATGGTGGTCGGCGGACCGAACGCTCGCCGCGATTTCCACGTCGATCCGGGCGAGGAATTCTTCTACCAGCTCGAAGGCGGAATAACGCTCGCCACGATGCAGGAAGGCAAGCGCGTCGACATCGCGATCGACGAGGGCGAGATCTTCCTGCTGCCACCGAACCTGCCGCATTCTCCGCGGCGCCCGGCGAACACGGTCGGCCTGGTCATCGAGCGCACGCGCCACCCGGGCGAGCGCGATGGGTTCCAGTGGTACTGCGAGAAATGCGATACGAAGCTCTACGAGGAGTTCGTCGAAGTCACGAACATCGAGACCCAGCTGCCGCCCGTGTTCGATCGCTTCTTCGGTGACATGAAGCATCGCACCTGCCGCCAGTGCGGCACGATCATGAACGAGCCGAAGTAGCGTGCTCGCGGAACTCACGATCGGCGGTCAGAGGATCCGCGCGGCGCTCGACCGCGGCGTGAGCCTCGCGATCGCGGTCGAGTTCGGCGCGGCGGGTCCGCGCCACTTCGGCGCTGGTCCGCCGACGTCGGCTCCGTTCGCGGTGGCCGGCTTCACGGGCGCCGTGGCCACAGGTGCATCGTGCAATTGCTCGACGCTGACGCTCACGCCGCACTGTCAGATGACACACACGGAGAGCGTCGCGCACCTCACGCGCGAATCGGGCGACACGTGGCGCATCGTGCCGCGCGGCCTGCTGCCCGCCGTGGTCGTCAGCATCTCGCCCGAACCCGCGCGCGAGTCCACCGAGAGCACGCAGCCGCAACCCTGGGGCACGGACCTGCTGATCACGAAGCGCCGGCTGCGCGCCGCGTGGCCGATGCTGCGCATGGTCGAGCCCGTCGCGGCGATCATCCGCACGCTGCCGAACGAACCGGCCAAGCGGACGCGCGACTATTCGGACGCGGTGCCGCCCTACCTCACGCGCGACGCGGTGGAATGGCTGGTCGAGAAGCGCATCGAACATCTCGTGCTCGACGTGCCCTCGGTGGATCGCACGCACGACGAAGGCCATCTGACCGCCCACCGGATCTTCTTCGGCATGCCGGCGGGCAGCACTTCGCGCGGTGACGCGGCGCGATCACGGGCCACCATCACCGAGCTCGCCTTCGTTCCCGACGAGGTGAACGACGGCCCCTGCGTCCTGTCGCTGGCGGTGCCCGCGATCGGGGGTGACGCCGTGCCTTCACAGCCGATTGTGTATCCTCTGGCGCCATGAACGCCTCGGCGCAGGATCTGACCGCCGGACTCGAATTGCTGCCGCAGTTCTCGACGGCGCGCGACTTCGCGATCGACTGCGACGCCGCGGACATCCTCGCGCCCTACCGACGCCAGTTCGAGCTGCCCGTGGGCGCGAACGGCCAGCCGCTCGTCTATCTATGCGGCCATTCACTCGGCCCCGCGCCGCGCGCGGCGCTCGACTACGTGAGCGAGGAGCTGGCCGAGTGGGCACAGCTCGGCGTCTCCGGCCACCATACCGCGACACGGCCGTGGATCGACTACGCGCAGAATTTCACTAAGGGCCTGCAGCACGTCACCGGCGCGCTCGCGAACGAAGTCGTCGCGATGAATTCGCTGACGATCAACCTGCATCTCATGATGGCGTCGTTCTACCGGCCCGTCGGCATGCGCGACAAGATCCTCATCGAGGAAGGCGCCTTCTCGTCGGATCGCCACGCGGTCCTGGGACAGCTCGCCTGGCACAAGCTCGATGCGGAAGCGACGCTGGTCGAGGTCGCGCCGCGCGCGGGTGAGGAGACGCTGCGCATTGAAGACATCGAAGCGAAGATCGAGGAGCTCGACAGCGAGCTCGCGCTGGTGCTGTGGCCCGGCGTGCAGTACCGCACCGGCCAGGCGTTCGATTGCGCGCGCATCACGCGTGCCGCCCACGCGCAGGGCGCGATCGCCGGCTTCGACATGGCGCATGCGATCGGCAATCTGCCGCTCGAGCTGCACGAGTGGGGCGCGGACTTCGCGGTGTGGTGCTCGTACAAGTATCTGAACGCCGGTCCCGGCGCCATCGGCGGGTGTTTCGTGCACGAGCGGCATTTCACGAGCTCGCCGTCGCGTCTCTCCGGCTGGTGGGGCCACGAACCGCAGACGCGCTTCCAGATGCAGCCGGAATTCAAGCCGGCGGCGGGCGCGGCCGGCTGGGCCGTGAGCAATCCGCCCATCCTCTCGGCGGCGCCGCTGATCGCCTCGCTCGAAATGATCCGCAGCGCGGGCATCGACGAGATGCGCGCGAAGTCCATCCGGCTCACCGCGTACACCGAGCGGCTGCTGCGCGAACGCTGCGGTGCCGGCCTGCAGTTCATCACGCCCGAGGCGCCCGAGGATCGCGGTTGCCAGCTCTCGCTGCGGGTCGCCGGCGGACCCCGCCGCGGCCGTCGCGTATTCGATGCGCTCAGCGATCATGGCATCGTCTGCGACTGGCGCGAACCGGACATCGTCCGCATCGCCCCCGCCCCGCTCTACAACCGGTTCGTCGACGTGTTCGAGCTCGCCGAGCAGCTCTGCGCGGCACTCAAGGAGATTTCCTGAAGCCGACGCCGGCGCGGGGCATCAACGTCATCGGCGCCGGGCTCGCGGGTTCGTTGCTGGCGATCCTGCTCGCGCGGCGCGGATTCCGGGTCACGGTGTACGAGCGGAGATCGGACCCCCGTGGCGCGAATCTCGACAGCGGCCGCTCGATCAACCTCGCGCTGGCCGCGCGCGGCATACGCGGCCTGGAGCGCGCGGGCGTGCTCGAGCGCGTGATGCCATTCGCCATCCCGATGCGCGGGCGCATGGTGCACACGGATGGCGGTGCCGAGCTGCAGATGTACGGCGTGCGGCCGGACGAGGTCATCTACTCCGTGGGCCGTGCGCATCTCAATCTCGCGCTCATCGAAGCCGCCGATCGATTCGAGAACGTCGAACTGCGCTTCGGCCGGGCGGCGACCGGGCTGACCGCGGACAACCGTGTCGAGCTGCGAGACGCCGCGGGCCGCGTCGAGACAGCGGAACTCGCACCCACGATCGCCACCGACGGTGCGGGCTCGCCGGTGCGGGACGCCCTCGCCGTGCGCGGCATCGCCCGCGTGCGCGAAGAGCCGCTCGCGCACGACTACAAGGAACTCACGATCCCCGCGGCCGGCGGCCGACCCGCGCTCGACGCGAACGCGCTGCACATCTGGCCGCGCGGCGGATTCATGCTGATCGCGTTGCCGAACCCCGGCGGCACCTTCACCGCGACGCTGTTCCTCGCGCGGCACGGCGCCAACAGTTTCGAGCAGCTGGTGACGGGCGACGATGTCCAGGCGTTTTTCCAGCGCGAGTTCCCGGGCGCGCGCGCGCTCATGCCCGACCTCGCGCGCGAGTTCTTCGAACATCCGCAGGGCCAGCTCGGCACCGTGTACACCGAGGGCTGGCATGCGGGCGGCGACGTGCTCTTGTTGGGCGACGCGGCCCACGCGATCGTCCCGTTCCACGGCCAGGGCATGAACTGCGCTTTCGAGGACTGTGTCGAACTCGACGACCTGCTCGCGAAGGGCGGATCGATGGACGAGGTGTTCGCGGCATTCGAGCGGCGGCGCAAGCCGAACACGGACGCCATCGCGGAGATGGCGCTGGAGAACTACGTCGAGATGCGCGAGACGGTGCTCGATCCCGAGTACCGCCGGAAAAAGGCCGCCGCGGAAAAGCGGGAGAAGTCCGACCCGAACGCAATCCCGCGGTATTCGATGGTCATGTTCCACCCCGAAATTCCCTACGCGGAAGCCCGCGCGCGCTCCCTGACGCGCTGACCGCAAACTCCTTGCGTTGCCCACCCGGATTCGGCAACGTCACGAGCCTCGGATCTCCGAGGGGGAAAATCCATGACGGGCATGCGCGTGAGTGAAGACCAGGTGCAGTTCTTCGAGGACGAGGGTTACCTCGTCGTCAAGGGACTGCTGTCCGCGGAGGAAGTGGCGCTGCTGCGCCAGGCCGCGGTTGCCGACAAGGCGCTCGACGAGCATTCCTTCAGCGTGAAGGACGGCGAAGGCGGCGCCGCGCGGCTGGCGCTGTGGAACCATCCCGGCTCGACGATCTACGGCATGATCGCGCGCTGCGAAACGGTGGTCGGCGTCATGGAGGCACTCCTCGGCGAGGAGGTCTACCACTACCACTCCAAGATGATCATGAAGGACGCGAAGACGGGCGGCGCGTGGACCTGGCACCAGGACTACGGTTACTGGTACCACAACGGCGTCATCGCGCCGGACCTCGCGAGCATCTCCATCGCCATCGATCCGTCGACGCGCGAGAACGGCTGCCTGCAGATCGTCCCGCGCTCGCACAAGCTCGGGCGCATCGAGCACACACTCTCCGGCAATCAGGCCGGCGCCGACATGGCGCGCGTCGAAAAGGTGCTGGAGCGGATGCCCGTCATGCACGTCGTGCTGGAGCCGGGCGACGCGGTCGTGTTCCACAGCAACATTCTGCATCGCTCCGACGCGAACCGCTCCGACAAGCCGCGCTGGTCGATGATCTGCTGCTACAACGCGGCTTCGAACGATCCCTATCTCGACGAGCCGCACGCGCGTTATACCCCGCTCATCAAGGTCCCCGATTCGGCGATCCGCAAGGCGGGTCTCAAGCGCATGGAAGAAGAAACCGGCGACGTGTCGTGGATGCGCAAGGACAACGTGGGCACCCGGCACCTACCCCCGAAATAGAATTGTGATGAAGCTCGATCCGGACCCGGAGGTCAGGTGTCGCGACTACCGGATCGGCGCGATCGGCGCCGGGTTCATCATGGCGGACGTGCAACTGGCCGCCTATCGACTCGCGAAATTCCCGGTGGTTGCGATCGCGAGCCGCACGCCGGACAAGGCGCGCGCGGTCGCGGCGCGCTGGGGCATCCCGCGCGTGCACGACACGCCGCAGGCGCTCATCGAGGATCCCGAAGTCGACATCGTCGACATCGCGTTTCCGCCGGACCAGCAACCGGCGTTGATCCGCGCCGCGCTCGGGCAACCGCACATCAAGGCGATCCTCGCGCAGAAGCCGCTCGCGATGAACCGCGTCGAGGCGCGCCGGCTCGTCATCGAGGCAGCCGCCGCCGGCAAGGTGCTCTCGGTCAACCAGAACATGCGGTTCGACCAGTCGATGCGCGTGCTCAAGCAGCTCCTGGACGCAAACGTGCTCGGCACGCCCGTGTTCGCGAGCATCGAGATGCGCGCGATCCCGCACTGGCAGCCGTTCCTGCGCGACTACGACCGGCTGACCCTGCTCAACATGGGCATCCACCACCTCGACGTGCTGCGGTTCCTGTTCGGCGAGGTGACCCGGATCACGACGACGGTTCGCCCGGATCCGCGCACGGCTTTCGCCCACTCCGATGGCATCTGCTGCTCCACGCTGATGTTCGAGAACGGCGTCATGGCCGTGAGCCTGGAAGACGTCTGGGCGGGACCGCACGATGGCGGCATCAAGGGCGACCACTACATCAAGTGGCGCGTCGAAGGGACGGACGGGCTGGCGCAGGGCACCATCGGCTGGCCGGACTATCCGGAAGGCAGCCCGAGCACGCTCGCGTACTCGGCGCGTTCGACCGGCGGTGAATGGGTCCGCCCGCGCTGGGACACGATGTGGTTTCCGCATGCTTTCATCGGCGTCATGGAGCAGCTCCAGTACGCGTTGAAGACCGGCACCGCTCCCGAACTGAGTGCCGCGGACAACGCGCGCACGATGGCGCTCGTCGACGCCGCCTATCTTTCCGCGCGCGAACAGCGCGCGGTCCCGCTCGCGGAGCTCGAACCATGATCCAGACCGGAATCTTCACGGGATACTTCCCCTACGCGCTCGAGGAGACCGCCCGTCGCGTGCGGTCGCACGGGTTCAACACCGTGCAGCTCGACCTCAGCTTCAAGGACATGGACCTGGACACCGGGGCGATCGACTCCGCGAAGTGCCGGAAGATCCGCGACACCTTCCGCGCGCACGACCTGCCCATCTGTGCGGTCAGCGGCTACACCAACATCATCCACCCGGACCCGGCGATTCGCCGCGCGAACCTCGAGCGGCTGGAGACCATCATCCGGCATGCCTGGGAATGCGGCAGCCCGTACGTGATCACGGAAACCGGCACCTACAACCCGGATAGCGACTGGGCGCCCCATCCGGGAAACTTCACGGAGTCGGGTTATGCGGAGCTGCGGGACGTCATCGGCGAACTCGTGACGCTGTGTGAGGAACATGGCGCCACGCTGCTGCTCGAACCGTATGTGAGCAACGTCATCGACTCGGTCGAGAAGACCGCGCGCCTGTTCGCGGACGTGCCCGGACCGGGCCTCGCGCTGCTCATGGATCCGACGAACTACTTCAACGGCGCGAACATCGGCGACATGGATGGCGTGCTCAACCGCATCTTCGACGTGCTGGGAGAGCGCATTCGCATCAGCCACGCGAAGGACGTGAAACCGAGCTACGGAGATACTTCCGAGAAGCACGCGGACATCGACGCATCCGAAGGCCACACGTTTCGCGGCATCGGTGACATCGAATTGCCGGCGCCGGGGCTCGGCATGCTCAATTACGACCTGTACCTGAAGCTGCTGTACCGCCGCTATCCGAACATCCCCATCATCATCGAGCATCTCGAAGAGCCGGACGTCGCGCGCGCCAAGACATTCCTCGACGGGAAGCTGACCTCCGTCGGCGCGTAGCGCGGGATTCTAGAGCGGCTTGTAGGCGGTGAACTTCGCGAGCCGCCCGTTCATGAGCTCTTTCCAGGCGTCGGGATCTTCGAAGTACATGCCCGACATCACGAGCGAATACACCTTCGTTCCCTGGCGAGCCGAGAAGAGATTTCCGACGGGATTTCCGTCCTTCTCGAGCACGTAGAACTCGCTCGAGTCGCCAAACTCGTGGAATTTTTCGATCTCGCGCGCCTCGATGCCGCCGAGCTTGAGCCCGTATTTGAGCGCTGTCTTCTCCGTGCCGTGCGACACCATCGCGTCGGAGGTTTTTCGTTCGAAAGTCAGCGTGACGTTCACGTAGAGCGAGTGATCCCGCTCGGAATCCGGTGTCTGGAATTCGTAGGTGATCTCGCTCGATCCGTCGAAGAAACGCGTCTTGTCGAACTTCTCGAAGGGCGCGACGTCCTCTAGCCCGTAGCCGTATTCCACGAGATCGGAGGCGCGCAGCAACATGAGCTTCTCGCCCTCCTCGACGGGAAGCCCGCGCTGACAGCCGCCGAGCAGCGCGAGGCCGACGGCAGTCAAGGCCAGGAGGGGTAGTTTGTTCATGCGCGAACGCTACACCGCGCCGGCCCAAAACGAAACGGCCCGGCGGGAAACCCGGCCGGGCCGTCGGAGTCGTCAGCGACGTCAACTATTTGTTGGCCGGAGCCGCGTCGGCCTTCACGATCTCGAGCAGCTCGACGTCGAACGTGAGCGTCGCGCCCGGCGGGATGTTCGGCGGCGAACCGCGGTCGCCGTACGCGAGGTTCGCGGGGCAGGTGAGCTTCGCCTTGCCGCCCACCTTGATGGTCTGCACGCCCTCGGTCCAGCAGCCGATCACCTGGTTCAGCGGGAACGTGGCCGGCTCGCCGCGTTTGACCGAGCTGTCGAACACCGTGCCGTCGGCCAGCTTCCCTTCGTAGTGGACCTTCACGTTGTCGGTCGCCGCGGGCATCGCGCCCGTGCCTTCCTTCGTGTGCTTGATGATCACGCCGCTCGCCGTCTTCGTGGCGCCAGCCTCGGCGGCCGCCTTCGTGAGGAACTCGGCGGACGCCGCCGCGACGCGCGCGGTCTGCAGCGCCTGCACCTTCGGGATATACGCCTCGGCATCGACGACCGGCGGCTTCACCTTGTTCACGCCGTCGGTGATGCCCTTCTGCACCATGGCGAGCTCTTCGGGCTTGAGGTTGAACGTGCCGAGCGACTGGCTCAGCAGGAGTCCGAGCGCGTAGAGCGTCTTCTGCTCTTCGGTCGTGGGCGCGGGCGCCGGCTTGGCGGCGTCGGCGGAGCACACCGTGAGGACGAAGGTCGAAGCGATGGCGGCCAGGATGTTGCGTGTTTTCATAGGGCGGCGAGCTTAACGAATCGCGCCGGCGGCGTGGGGGGATTTTCGCGGCCCCTACCGCTTTTCCCACACCTCGAAGGTCATGGCGTGTCGATGACGTTCGTCCGCCGGATGCGCCTCGCGCTCGACGACGCGCCATCCCCCGTCGAGGTCTACCCAGCGGACGTCGCCCTCCACGGACGCATGGACGCGCGTGAGGTGCACGCGCTGCGCCAATGGCAGGAAGCCCCGGAACAGCTCCGCCCCGCCGATGACCATGATCTCGGGGATGTCGCCGGCGGCCCGGACCGCGGCGTCGAGGCCGTTCACCACGGTCACGCCCTCGCGGTGGTAGTTAGCATCATGCGTCACGACGACGTTCAGCCGCCCGGGCAGCGGCTTGCCGATGGATTCGAATGTCTTGCGGCCCATGACGACGGGCTTCCCCAGCGTGATCCGCTTGAAGCGCTTGAGATCGTCGGGCAGGTGCCAAGGCAGGGCGTTGTCGCGGCCGATGACGCCGTTGTCGGCGGCGGCCACGACGAGCGTCACCCTGGGTGCGGCGGGCCCGCTCATGCGAGTTCGTCGAGGGAGCGGCGGCGGAACCAGCCGGTGAAGCTCAAACGCTCGCGCCTCGAGGGCAGGACCTCGTGCTCGAAGCGCTGGGCATCGAATGCCACGAGACGCCCTCCGGCGGGCAGCACGTCGATGCTCTCGCCGTCGTCGGCAAAGATGCGCAGCGCGCCGCCGTCCTCCGCGGTCCAGCGTTCGTTCAGGTAGAGCACGGCCGAGATGGCGCGAACGTCGCTGCCCTTCGGCCGGTCCGAGTGGCGCGCGTAGCCCGCGCCGGCCGGATACCGCGCGTAGTGCCCTTCGAAGTCGACGAGCCCGGTCATCAGCGAGCGGTTCATCGCGACGCGGGTCTGCTCGAGCACTTCGAGGAGCTGCTGTTCGGCGTCGAGCTGCGGCTCTTCGAGCCAGGCGATGAAATCGCCGCGCACGTCGGCGGCGCGCCGCTCATTGACCCCGCGGCCGATGCGCGCGGGGTGCATCGCGCCGCGCGCATCGAGCTCGCGCGCGCGGGCGCGCAACCCGGCCACGAGCGCGGGCACGACGAAATCGTCGACGACCGCGATGCCGGTGCCGGCGAGCTGGTCGATCAGGCTCGACGCCGCGAGCGTGCGCCGCGCCGCGTCGCTTCCGGGCGGCGTTTCGGATGCTTTTTTGC
>CADEED010000015.1:26635-43529 GCA_902826225.1 uncultured Pseudomonadota bacterium
GGCCGTAAGGCCGCAGGTCGCGCAGGAGGTGCTCGCGCCGCTTCGCTTCCGTGCGGCGTTTCGGATGCTTTTTCGCGGTCGTCGGTTTCTTTCGGGGGGGCCATAGCATCGTGCCGCGGCATTTGGGGGATCCACATCGACAGGCATAGATCTCGTCGACGTTCGGCGGGTCGTCCTTCTCGCGGCCGATCTCGTAGTCGTAACCGAGCTCTTCACCGGGTGCGATATCGCGCGTGGCGTCGATGAACACGCGGCGGTGCTTGATGACCGACTCGCAGTTGCCCTCGCACTGGTGATTGATGAAGCGCGCGGCATTTCCGCCGACGCCCGCGTCGATCACCGTGTCCTTGTCGACGATGAACAGGAACGTGTGGTTGTCGCTCTCGTCGTGGTTTTCGTAGCGCTTGTCCGCGGCCGCGTGCGAGACGCGATCGCCGAGATACTCGATGATGCGATCGCCCTTCTTGATCTGTGCGACGGCGAAGACACCGCGGCCGTGCACGGGCGAATCACAGACCTCGATGCGCGGTGACGTCTCGATCGCCGGACCGCCCTTTGCAGGCTGAGGCTGGCTCGACATGTCGATCACGGGTTTTGCTCGTCTGGACTTGCGCCTTGACTTGGACTTGGACTTGGACTTGGACTTGGCTGGGCTCATACCGCGACAGGGGCCTTGATGGCCGGATGGTGTTGATAGTTCACGAGCGCGAAGTCTTCGAACTCGTAGTCGAAAATGCTGGGCGGGCGCCGCGTGAGAGCCAGCTTCGGCAGCGCGAGCGGCACGCGCGCGAGTTGCTCGTCCACCTGGTTCAGGTGGTTCGAGTAAAGATGGCAGTCGCCACCCGTCCAGATGAAATCGCCGACGTCGAGGTCGCATTGCTGCGCGAGCATGTGGACGAGCAGCGCATACGACGCGATGTTGAACGGCACGCCGAGGAAGATGTCCGCGCTGCGTTGATAGAGCTGGCAGCTCAACTTGCCTTGCGAGACGTAGAACTGGAAGAAGGCGTGGCAGGGCATGAGCTTCATCCGGTCGAGCTCGCCCACGTTCCACGCGGACACGATGATGCGGCGCGAATCCGGATTCGTCCGCAGCTGCTGCACCACTTCCGAGATCTGGTCGACGTGGCGGCCATCGGGCGTGGGCCAGTTGCGCCACTGCTTGCCGTAGACCGGGCCGAGCTCGCCGTTCGCGTCGGCCCACTCGTCCCAGATCGTGACGCCGTGATCCCGCAGGTACTTCGTGTTCGTGTCGCCGCGCAGGAACCAGAGCAATTCGTACGCCACCGACTTGAAGTGCACGCGCTTCGTGGTGACCAGCGGGAATCCGGCCGCGAGATCGAAGCGCATCTGGTGGCCGAACACCGAGAGCGTGCCGGTGCCGGTGCGATCCGCCTTCCGTGCGCCGTTGCGGCGCACCTGGCGCATGAAATCGAGATATTGCTTCATCCCCTGGCGATGCTCACGTTGCCGGAGGGCTCGCGCCGTCTGTACGCCATGAAGAACAGCGTGAGGCCGATCAACAGCATGGGCAGCGAGAGCAGCATGCCCATGGTGAACCAGCCACCGAAGAGGTAGCCGTGCGCGGCCTCGTTGAGATGTTCGTCCGGCAATCGCCAGAACTCGACGGCGATGCGCGACAGCGAGTAGATGATGAGGAACAGCCCCGCGGGCGCCATGCGCGGCCGCGGTTTCGAGGTGTACCACCAGAGGATCGAGGCCAGCAGGATGCCTTCGAGCGCGGCCTCGTAGAGCTGGGTGGCGTGGCGCGGCACGCCGTCGACGATGAACGCCCAGGAGACGTCCGTGGGTTTGCCCCACAGCTCGCCGTTGATGAAGTTGCCGATGCGCACGGCGCAGATGCCGATGCCGGGCAGCGGCGCGGCGAAATCGAACACGTCGGCGATGCGCCGCTTCCGGCGAACGGCGAAAATGGCGAACGCGATCATCACGCCTAACAAGCCGCCGTGGAACGACATGCCGCCGTCCCACACCTTGACGGGATACCACGGGTCCTTCGCCCAGTAGGAGAGTCCGTAGAAGAAGACGTATCCCAGGCGCCCGCCCAGGATCGTGCCGAGCATGCCGAAGAACATGAAGTCGTCGATGTCGGCCGGCTTCCACGTGGAGCCGGGGCGCTGCGTGCGCACGCGGCCGAGCCACCAGGCGGCGGCGAATGCCACCAGGTACATGATTCCGTACCAGTGGATCTTGAGGGGCCCGAAACTGCCGAACGGGCCGATCTCGAGGGCGATCTTGTCGAAGCCGGGATACTCGATCATGAGGCGTGAATTCTAGTCAATCGCGATGGACGCGGCAGAAAAATGACTTGAGGTAACGAGTCTCGGGGATCGCCGGGTGCACGGGATGGTCGGGCGACTGCCCGCCCTGCTCCAGGACCTGCACGAAACGGCTCGTGTGGCGCGCCGCCCCCTGGATTGCCATGAGCAATTCATCGGCGCCCATGTGGTAGGAGCAGGAACACGAGACGAGGATGCCGTCCCGCTCGATGAGCGGCAGCGCGAGCTGATTGAGCTTTCGATAAGCGGCCTGTGCCTGCGGGATGTCCTTCTTCCGCTTCGCGAACGCCGGCGGATCCAGGATCACGACGTCGAAGCGCGCGCCCTGCTCCTGCAGAGTCTTCAATGCGTCGAAGGCGTCGGCGCGCAGCGTCGTCACCTGCACGCCGTTCGCCGCGGCATTTCGCGCCACGTAGTCGAGCGCGGTGGCCGATGAATCGACACACGTGGCGCCAGCCGCGCCGTTCCTGAGGGCGGTCACCGCCCACGCGCCGGCGTAGCTGCACACATCGAGCACGCGGGCGCCCGCCGGCAGGTAGCGGCGCAGCCGCTCGCGATTCGCCGCCTGGTCGTAGAACCATCCGGTCTTTTGTCCGTCGGCGAGCGGCGCCGTGAACGTGGCGCCCTGCTCGCGCACGCTGATCTCGGCCGGCGCGTTCTCCACCGACTTCTCCAGGCCCTCGATTTCGCGCGCGCCGGAATCGTTCTTCCAGACGATCGACCTCGCCTGGCAGACCTTCGCGAGCGCCGCCTCGACCTCGCCGCGCAGGCGGTCGATGCCGGCCGTGCCGCTCTGCGCGACGAACACGTCGCCGTAGCGGTCGACGACGAGTCCGGGGAGACGATCGGACTCGCCGAAGACCAGCCGGTAGTACGGTTCCCGGTACAGGCGCTCGCGCAGCTCCAGCGCGACTTTCACGCCATGCTCGATCAGCGACGCGTCGGGTGGATAGTCCGCGTCGCGCACCACGATGCGCGCGGCGATGAGCGTGCGCGGATTCACGTAGGCGAAGCCCAGGAACTGGTCCTTGTCGGAGAGCACCTGCACGACAGACCCGGGCTCGAACTGTGTCAGCGGCGTCGCGGCGGTGTCGACCTCATTGCTGAAGACCCACAAGTGTCCGGCGCGCAGCCTTCGGTCTTCGCCACGCTTGAGCTTCAGGACGGGAATGGGCATGCCGCGTATTCTAACGGGCATGACCGACAATCGACTGGCGAAAGAAACCAGCCCATACCTGAAGCAGCACGCGGCGAATCCCGTCGACTGGTATCCGTGGGGAGCGGAGGCGCTCGAGCTCGCGCGAACCAGCGGCAAGCCCATCCTGCTCTCGATCGGCTATTCGGCCTGCCACTGGTGCCACGTGATGGCGCACGAATCCTTCGAGGACGAGCCCACCGCGCGGCTCATGAACGAGCTGTTCGTGAACATCAAGGTGGACCGCGAAGAGCGGCCCGACATCGACCGCATCTACCAGCTCGCGCACCAGGTGATCGCGCAGCGCGGCGGCGGCTGGCCGCTCACCATGTTCCTGACGCACGACGATCACAAGCCGTTCTTTGGCGGCACGTATTTCCCCAAGGAACCGCGCTATGGAATGCCGGCCTTCTCGACGCTGATCCGTCGCGTCGCCGAGTACTACCGCGAGCAGATGCCCGAGCTGCGCGCGCAGAACGAATCGTTGATGAAGGTCTACGACGACCTCGTGCCGCCGCCCCTGGGTCCGGACGCGCCGCTGACCCGCGCGCCGCTCGACGGCGCCCGCGAGCAACTGGCCAGGTCGTTCGACAAGCGGTACGGCGGCTTCGGAGACGCGCCGAAATTCCCGCATCCCGGCTCGATCGACCGCCTCCTGCGCCACTGGTACGCGAGCTCGTCCGGCACCGCGCCGGACCTGCACGCGCTCTACATGGCCACGCTCACGCTCACTCGCATGGCCGAAGGCGGCCTGTACGACCAGCTCGGCGGCGGCTTCTCGCGGTACTCGGTCGACCAGTTCTGGATGATCCCGCACTTCGAGAAGATGCTGTACGACAACGGCGCGCTGCTCGCCTCCTACGCCGACGCAGCGCTCGCGACCGGCGAGCCACTGTTCGCGCGCGTGGCGAGCGAAACGGCCGAATGGCTGCTGCGCGAGATGACGCAGCCGTCGACCGGCGCCGGCGGCGCATTCTGGTCCGCCTACGACGCGGACTCCGAGGGGCACGAAGGCAAGTTCTACGTGTGGACCCGCTCCGAGGTGCGCGCCGCGCTCACGGCCGAGGAATACGCCGTGTTCGCGCGCCGCTTCGGTCTCGACGAAGAACCCAATTTCGAAGGCGCATGGCATTGCCACGTGTTCGTCTCGATCGAGCAGATCGCGAAGGAGAAGTCGATGGAAGCCGCTGCCGTGCAGCGACTGGTGGATTCCGCGCGCGAAAAGTTGCGCGTACTGCGATCGAAGCGAGTCTGGCCGGGGCTCGACGACAAGATCCTCACGAGCTGGAACGCGCTCGCGATCCGTGGACTCGCACTGGCCGCGCGCAGCCTGTCGCGCCCGGAATTCGCCGCGGCCGCGGACCGCGCGCTGGAATTCATCCGCGGGGCGCTGTGGCGCGATGGCCGCCTGCTCGCGACCGCCAAGGACGGCAAGGCGCATCTCAACGCCTACCTCGACGACTACGCGTACCTCGCCAATGCCCTGCTCGAGATGCTCGAGGTACGCTGGCGAAACGAGGACGTGGCGTGGCTGCGCGAAATCCTCGATGCCATGCTGGAACACTTCGAGGATCGCAATTCCGGCGGATTCTTCTTCACGTCGGACGATCACGAAACGCTGATCCACCGCAGCAAGACCTTCAACGACGACGCGATTCCCGCCGGCAACGGCATCGCGGCACGCGCGCTGCAGCGGGCGGGCTTCCTGCTCGGCGAGACTCGCTGGCTCGCCGCCGCCGAGCGCACGCTGCGTGCCGCCTGGGCGGCGATGGCGCGCATTCCGCACGGACACATGAGCCTGCTGGAGGCGCTCGAGGAATTCCTGGCGCCGCCGGAGATCGTCATCGTGCGGGGCGCAGCCGACGAAGCGCGCCGCTGGCAGACGGAGCTCGCGCAGCAGTACGCGCCGCATCGTCTCGTGTTCGCAATCCCGTCGGACGTTCAAGGCCTCGATCCCGCGATCGCCGACAAGAAGTCCGGCCCGCTGACGCGCGCCTACCTGTGCCGAGGGCCGACGTGCTCGGCGCCGATCGAATCGCTGGCAGACCTCGCGCGGCGGGAAGTGGCGCGAGTCGAGAGCTAGCGGCGCCGCGCCTTGGCCTTGCGCGGCGTCTTCGATTTGCGCCGCGCCTTGGCCTTGGCCTTCCCCTTCGCCTTCGCCTTAGCCTTAGCGTTAGCCTTCGGTTGGCGCGGCCGCGCCGTCTTCGTCTGCGCGGTCAGCGCGACCGCCACCGCCTGACGGGCCCAGGCGACGAGCTGCTCCGCGTCCTCGATGACGTCCGCCGGCACCTGGTGATAGCCGAGCACCACTTCCGCCCTGTCCGGGAATGGCATGAATCTCGGCATGTTGCGCGCGCGGAACTCCGCGATGTTGGATTCGCCCGTCTTGAAGTACAGC
Organism: uncultured Pseudomonadota bacterium; assembly: GCA_902826225.1. Classification (GTDB taxonomy): domain Bacteria; phylum Pseudomonadota; class Gammaproteobacteria; order Steroidobacterales; family Steroidobacteraceae; genus CADEED01. Next base: position 32,529 of record CADEED010000015.1, read on the forward strand.
GTGTCGTCGTCGATGAGCCCGAAGAACAGCTCGCGGCTGTAGAGGCCGATGCCGCCGAACATGCGATGCGAGCGCAGCGAACCCAGCGCGGCGAGCTGCTCGAGCACGTACTCGAGATATTGCGGCTGCACGGCCATCACGGCGCCCGCAGCGTGCCGAGCGTCGCGAGCTCGGCGCGCAGCGACTTGATCAGCGGCGCCGCGGCGGCCGCGTCGAATGCCGGCGCGACGTTCCAGTCGTAGGCCCAGGGTTGCTGGGTGCGCATCGCTTCGGGTTCGTTGCGATACCGCGGCACGATGTGCGCATGCAGCGCGGGCTCGAGGTTGCCGAAGATCGCGTAGTTGATGCGGACGGGCGACGTGGCGAGCAGCAGCGCATCGCCGAGGCGCGACATGTCGAGCAGGAACTGGGTCCGACTCTCCGGCGTCAGCGCGTTGAGATCCGGCACGACCGGATCCGGCAGGAGCAGCAGATACCCGGGCACGAACTGCTGATGTCCGAAGACTGCCCAGCCCGAGGTGCAGCGGCCAAGCACGGTCGGATCACGACCGGCGCGCGCATCGTTGACGCGCCGGTGAATCGCGGTGTCGGGTGGCAGGGAGCTCACTTCTTGTCGATGTCCATGCGGGGTGTCGCGAGCGGGCGCCTTTCGCTCACTTGCCGACCCAGGTCCGGAAGCTGCCGGTGTCGAGGTGCACGAAATCGGAGCGTTGATAGTAGCCGACGCCGCCCCGCTTCGCCGCGAGCGCGAGGTCCCGCAGCTTCGCGGTGTCGCACCCCCGCAGCCGCACGTCGATGGCGCGTCCCTGCATGTGCAGCGAGTTCTTGGAGACGCCACTACCCTCGCGCGCCGCCATCTTCGAATTGCTCTCCGGCGAACGGAATCCCGAGATGATCTCGTAGTGCGGCTCGACGCCGGCCGCCCGCGCGAGATCCGCGAGCTGGTCGAACAGCCGCACATCCATCGCATGGCTCTCGCCATTGCGATGATCGCGCAATATCCGATCCAGCTTCTCGAGCGCGTCCTTGTCGAATCCCGCGCCGGGCCTGAACACGACCGTCACGTTTTCATTCGTGTGCGTGTTGGACAGCGTGAGTGAACGTTCGATCGGCGGCGGCCCGGTGGGCGCGGGTTCCTGCGCGCCGGGGTTGCCCGAGAGCAGCACCAGCAACGCCGCGGCCCCGAGTCGCTTCACTGCCTGGCCTCGACGCGCAACGTAGCGACATAGTCCTTCACCGTCTGGCCGCTCATCGGCGTCGGCGCGAGATGGACGAGGACGACGTCGTGGCCGCCGTACTGCCGGCGCCGCGAGAAGCGTTCGCTCGTATGGAGCACCATGTGGGTGGCGATGACCTCGACGAACTCCTTTTCGAGAGTCTTCGCCGCCTCGACCCGCACCGCGATCTTCGCGTTTCCTTCCCAGACACAGCGCGCGTCCATCGGGCAGCGGGAATCCTCGAAGACACGATCGAACTGCACCGTGAAGGGCGCCTGGGCCAGCTGCACCCGTTCGCCGACCGCGAGGCTGAAGTCGTCACCGATCCTGACGATCCGCGGCGCGTTCGCATCCTCCACGGCCGCAGACGCACAACCGCCCAGCACGAGGACGAGCAATGGGAGCAGGGCGCGCATGCGCGCAGTCTGCCACGTCAGAACGGCAATGGAACGACGGAACCCCGATCTCCCGGCCGGCGGTTGACGGAAACCACCGTTGCCTTCGGGAAGAAATTGAACTCCGAAGCACTGGCCCACGTGTAGGCGCCCATCGCGCGCCCGACGATCAGGTCGCCCGCCTTGAGCTGGGGCAGCATGAGGTTCTCCGCGATCACGTCGATGCTGTCGCAGGTCGGACCGGCGAGCACCGAGGGAAACTTCTCGCCGCCTTCCTTGAGCGACTCGACCGGGTACTTCGCGTGATCGAAGAGCTGGCCGCTGTACGAGCCGTACAGACCGTCGTCGAGGTAGTACCACCAGTGGCCCTCGCGCTTGGCGCGGCCCATGACCGACGACACACCGATCGCGGCGGGCCCGCACAGGTAGCGGCCCGGCTCCGCGATGATGCGCAGGCGTGCCGGTAGTTTGGAGAGCGCGGCGCGAATCGGCGCGCAGAAGCGCTGGATGTCGGCCACCTTCTGGCCGTACTCGATCGGGTAGCCGCCGCCGATGTCGAGCGTATCGAACACCCCGAGCTTTTCGCGCCGCGCTGCCGCCATGTGTTTGGCGCACACCTGTATGGCCTCGACGTGCTTGCTCGGGTCGGCCGCCTGCGAACCCACGTGGAAGGACAGCCCGCGGACCGTGATGCCGAGCTTGCGCGCGAGCCGCGCGAGGTCGAGCAGGTCTTCCGGGTCGCAGCCGAACTTCCGGGAGAGATCCACGACGGCGCCGGGCGAGCGGAACGAGACGCGCAGCAGCAGCTCCGCCTGCTCGCGGTAGGCCTCGAACTTGCGGACCTCGTCCGGGTTGTCGGCGACGAAGATCTTCACGCCCAGGTGCAGTGCGTTGCGGATGTCGATGTCGCGCTTGATCGGGTGGGTGTGGATGCAGCGCGCCGGGTCGATGCCGAGCTGTGTCACGAGCTGCGTCTCGCCGGTGGTGGCGAGGTCTAACCACCCGCCGAGCTCGACGATCGTCTCGACGACGGACGGGTGCGGCAGCGGCTTCAACGCGTAGTGCAGGTCGACGCCCGGCAGCGCGCGGTGGAGCTTGCGGTACTGCTCGCGCACGCGCTGGCAATCGATGATGAGCAGCGGGGAGCCGAACTCCGCGACCAGCCGGCGGATCTCCGCCGGGTCGAACGGATCGATGTACGCCTTCGCGGCCGATTTGCGGGACCTGGTAGCCAAGGATTCGCCCTTCCGGAAAAGGGGCAAATTGTAGACCGGCGTCGCCGTTCCGCGCGGGTGTTTTGCTACAGTCCCGCGCGCATGAATGCTCCCGCCACCCACCACGCCCCCGCGGACGAACTGCAGACGCTGCTCGCTTCCCGGGTGGCCCTGGTCATCATCGAAAGCCGCGAGGAGGGCCGCGCCACCGAAGTGGTTCGCGAGGCGGCGCTCAAGGCGCAGCGCGGGAAGAACTGGGGTGTCTTCCAGTGGACGGTGACCGAAGGACTATTGCGGGTCGACGTCGACCTCGGCGGCGCCCAGCGCACGCTCGCGCAGCCCGAGCAGCTGCTGCGGCACGTGAAGTCGACGACGATGCCCGGCATCTACGTGCTCCTCGACTTCCACCCGTACCTCGAGAACCCGATTTTCGTGCGCACGCTCAAGGACATCGCGCAGGACTACGGCAGGTGCGCGCGCACCGTGGTGCTCATCAGCCACGAGATGAAGCTGCCGCAGGAACTCGACCACCTCGCCGCGCGCTTCACGCTGCAGATGCCCGACAAGAAGGAGCGTCACGCGATCGTCATGCGCATGGCGCGCGAGTGGGCGCAGATGAAGGGTGGCATGCCGAAGATCGACGTGAAGGTGGTCGACAAGCTCGTCGACAATCTTGCCGGCCTGCCGTTGCACGACGTCGAAAGGCTGACGCGCGGCGCGATCTTCAATGACGGCGCGCTCGTCGAGGACGACATCAAGCCGCTGCTCGCGGCGAAGTACCAGCTGCTCAACCGGGGCGGGACCCTTTCGTTCGAACCCGACACCGCGAAGTTCGCGGAGGTCGGGGGCATGAAGAACCTGCGCCGCTGGATCCTGCAGCGCAAAGCCGCGTTCGACGGCAGCGCGCCGGGACTCGACGCACCGAAGGGCGTGCTGCTGCTCGGCGTCCAGGGCTGCGGCAAGAGCCTCGCGGCGCGCGCCGCCGCGGGCGTGCTCGGCGTGCCGCTCGTGCGCCTCGACTTCGGCGCGCTGTATTCGAAGTGGCACGGCGAGTCCGAGAAGAATCTGCGCGAATCGCTGAAATCCGCGGAGGCGCTCGCGCCCTGCGTGCTGTGGCTCGATGAGATCGAGAAGGCCCTGTCGAGCGGCGACGGCGACAGCGGCACGTCGCGCCGGGTTCTCGGCACGTTCCTCACCTGGCTCGCCGAGCAACGCGCGCGCGTCTTCATCGTCGCGACCGCGAACGACATCACCGCCCTGCCGCCGGAGCTCGTGCGCAAGGGGCGATTCGACGAGATCTTCTTCGTCGACCTGCCCTCACCCGCCGCGCGGCTGGAAATCTTCGGCATCCATTGCAAGAAACGCGGCATCACGCTCGGCGACGCCGACCTGCGCACGCTCGTCGCGCGCTGCGAGGGATTCTCCGGCGCGGAGATCGAACAAGCCGTCGTCTCCGCGCTCTACGCCGCCCACTCGAGCGCAAAGCCCGTGAGCGCCGCGATCATCGCAACCGAGATCGACGCGACCCGCCCCCTCTCCGTCGTGCTCGGCGAGAAGGTCGCGGAGCTGCGCGACTGGGCGAAAGAACGCACCGTGCCGGCCGACTAGGGAAATGGGGTCAGACCCCATTCGCTGGAAAATGGGGTCTGACCCCGCTCGCGAAACGAAAATTGCTGACGGTCAGGCCGCCCAGAAAATCCGTCTCGCGATATGACCGCTCGGCCGGATCGTCGCCCGCGGCGCCCACGGCCACCATGAGCGGCAGCAGGTGTTCCTCGCGCGGATGGGCCGCCCGCGCCGCCGGAGCGCTCTCCCAGCGGATCAGTAGTTTGGCGCGCTCCTCCGCGCTCCCGCCCAGGAGGGCGCCGTTCAGCCAGGCGTCGAATTCCCGGGACGGCCCCCAGCCGCGCGGGCTGAAGAACTCGCGCAGGTTGTGGTAGCTCAGGCCGCTGCCGATGATGAGCACGCCCTCGTCGCGCAATGGCGCGATGGCGCGGCCCAACGCCAGATGACTCTCCGCATCGAGACCCCGCAGCAGTGACAGCTGCACCACCGGGATGTCCGCCAGCGGATAGATGACCTTCATCGGCGTGAACAGGCCATGGTCGAAGCCCCGCTCGGAGTCGAGGGCGGCCGGCAACCCGGCGGCCTCGATCAATGTCTGTGCGCGGGCCGCAAGCAGCGGGTGACCGGGCGCGTCGTAGCGGATGCGGTAGGTGTAATCGGGGAAGCCGCCGTAGTCGTAGATCATCGGCGGCGCGGGATGCGACGTGAGCGTGAACGCACGCTCATCCCAATGCGCGGAAACCATGAGCACGGCCGCGGGCCGGACGCCCACCTGCCGCGGCATGTCGGCCAGCTCGGCCGAAAGCTTCGCGTAGGGCGCACGGGACGCCTCGTCCATAAACGACCAGGGGCCACCACCGTGCGAGATGAAATACACCGGGAGTCGGGGCTGCATGGCGCCATCAGTGTACGCTCGACGAGCGGACAGCATTCGAGAGGGGCGAATGATCGACTTCACGCGGATCCTGGTCGGCGCGGCGCTGGCGCTCGCGTCCTGCGTGCCCGCGGCCGCCGCCGAGGCGTTCATCGACTTCGACCCCGACTCGGCGCCCACGATGTTCGCGGTGCAGGCGCTCGACGAGGCGCTGCGCTCGCGTGGGTTCGAAGTCGGTCGTCGTGGCGATACTGCTTCGAGAAAGCCGCCTTTCGAGGGCGGGGTACTCATCAGGTTCGATCGCGCGAACGAGCCCGGCGGCCGGGAGTTTCCCGCCATGCAACCCGATGGCTTCGCGCTGACCGCGTTCCGCGACGAGGGGCACACGCTGATCCACGTCTCGAGCACGACCGTCGGCGGCGCGATGTACGGGGGCCTCGAGCTCGCGGAGCAGATCCGCACGCGCGGCGTCGACGGGCTCGAGGCCATCGAGCGCAATCCGCACTTCGCATTGCGAGGCACGAAGTTCAACCTGCCTCTCGACTTGCGCAGCCCCAGCTACTCCGACATGAGCGATGCCGCGCAGGCGAACATCGGCACGGTCTGGGACTTCGAATTCTGGCGCGCGTATCTCGATCAGCTCGCGCGCGACCGCTACAACGCCGTGACGCTGTGGAACCTGCATCCGTTTCCGTCGATGGTGAAGGTCCCCGAGTTTCCGGACGTGGCACTGAACGACGTGTGGCGTTCGAAGATCCGATTCGACGAGGACTACTCCACTCGCACCGTGGGCCTCGTCACGCCGGCGATGCTCGCTCACAAGGAAGTCGTGAGGGCGCTGACGATCGACCAGAAAATCGCCTTCTGGCGGCGCGTGATGCAACACGCGCGCGACCGCAACATCGACGTCTACGTGGTGACCTGGAACATCTTCACCTACGGAGTCGGCGGCAAGTACGGCATCGACGACTCGCTCGAAAATCGGAAGACTCGCGACTATTTTCGCGCGAGCGTTCGCGAGCTGTTCCGTACGTACCCGCTGTTGCGCGGCATCGGCCTCACGGTGGGCGAGAACATGGGCGACCCGGGTCCATCGGACAATGGTGGCGACAGCGCGTTCCAGCGCAAGGAAGACTGGGCCTTCGCCACCTATGGCCTGGGCGTGATGGACGCGGCGCGCGCGGAGCCGAAGCGTTCCATCCGCCTCATCCACCGCCAGCATGAAGCGAAGACGCAGGACATCGCGGCGACGTTTGCGCCGCTGCGCAAGTTCGCGAACGTGGAGTTTCTATTCAGTTTCAAGTACGCCCAGGCGCACGCGCTGTCATCGACTGAGCAGACTTTTCACCGCGGCCATGTAGATTCGCTGGGCGATCTCGGAACTCTCTGGACGATCCGCAACGATGACGCACTCCTGCACCGCTGGGCTGCCCCGGATTTCGTGCGGGAATTCATCGTGAACATGCCGCGCGAGAAGTCGCGCGGCTTCTACGTCGGTTCCGACATGTGGATCTGGGGGCGGGATTTCGTGAGCCGAGTTCCTCCCGTACCGCACCAGCTCGAAGCCGACCGGCACTGGCTCCACACCTTGCTGTGGGGGCGATTGGGATATGACCCGACGCTCGACGACTCCCGTATCGCCGCGCTCGTCGGCCAGCGATTTCCGGGTGTCGATGGGGCAAGACTGCTGGCTGCCTGGCAGGACGCCTCGATGATCTATCCGCTCGTGACGGGCTTTCACTGGGCGGACTTCGACTTCCAGTGGTACATCGAGGCGTGCCGGAGTCGCCCCGCCCCGGCGCGCACCGAGAGCGGCTTCCACAGCGTGGAAACGTTCATCACGCAGAGGGTTCATCCCGGAACGGACAACATTTCCATCCCCGACTACGTCGCGGGCGTCGCGAATGGCGATGTGCCTCGCGGAACATCGCCGCTCGAGGTGGCTCGCCGGATCGACGAGCGCGTGTTCTCGGCGCTCCACGCGTCGCCTGGGTTGCGCAGGTCGGCTCAACCGAACGCGGAGCTCGAGGCAACATTGGACGACATCACCCGAATGGCGCTGCTGGGGTGGTATTACTCGTCCAAGATCCGCGGCGCGACCGCCCTCGCGCAATACCGGGTCACCAGGCACCCCGACGACCAGGCTTTGGCGGTCAAGGAACTCCGCCGTGCGGCGGAGACCTGGGGGCTGTATTCAGCCTCCGCGCGAAAGGCCTACAGGAACCCGCTGTGGACGAACCGCGTAGGAATCGTCGACTGGGACGAGCTCGACCGGGAGGTCCGCAAGGACGTCGAAATCGCGCAGAAATCCGCCCAGTGAAGCGTCAAGCTCCCGAACCTGAACAACCTGAACGAAACTGAACGTTGGCATTCAGCATCCGCTCAGCAAGGCCGGCTGATACTGGCCCCGCAACGGATCGAACAGGTCCGGCTTTAGGAGACTGAAGATGAAACGCCCCGCTACTCTCGTGCTCGTCATGGCGTCGCTGTTGGCTGGCGCTGCGGCCTTCGGCGGCAACGACAACAAGGTCACCGGCAAGATCGCGCGTGAAGTCGTGCGCGAAAACGGCGGCCGCGACAATCGCGGCGGCGACCGTGGCCACGACCGCCGCGACAATGACCGTCGCGACAACGATCGGGGTCGCGATCACGGCAACAACGGCCGCAACGACCACCGTGGCCGCGAGGTCGTGCCGCGGACCGAGGGCCGGCACAACCCGCCGCCGCTCGACCGCAGCCGCGACCACGATCGCCGGGATCATGACCGCCGTGACAACGACCGCCGTGACAACGACCGCCGCGACTGGGATCACAACCGCCGCGACAACGATCGTCGCGACTGGGACCGCCGCGACAACGACCGCCGCGACTGGGACAACAACCGTCACGACTACAGTGATCGCAATCACAACGGCCGGAACGACCGTTGGGATCGCTATCGCGGCGACTGGAACCGCCACCCCAATTACTGGGACAACCGCCGGCACGACCGTCGTGACTACGCGCGCTATCGGTTCCATTTCGGCTCGTACCATCGCCCGCACGGCTGGTACTACCGCGTGTGGCACCGCGGCGACCGTCTGCCCCGCGCCTGGTACGGTCATTCGTACATCGTGTACGACTGGCATCCGTACCGGCTGTACTCGCCTCCGTATGGCTACCACTGGGTGCGCGTCGGCAACGACGTACTGCTGACGGCCATCGCCACCGGCGTGGTGCTCGATGTGATCTACGACATCTGGTACTGAGCCACGCTCCGGGATTCCTGAGCTGGCAGGAAACCGCCGGCGCCCTGGAAGGGATTCCAGGGCGCCGATGTTTTTTGGGGACATTCCTGATTTCCTGGGTAATGGGGACGCGCCTCCCTCGCCGAAGGGACGTTGCCGGGCATACCCTGTGAGGCGCGTCCCCTTTGGCCAGGAAATCAGGAATGTCCCCAACTGACCGCCTCGACTCCATCGAAGAAAAGCTCGCGCACCTGGAGCGTGCCCTGGCCGAGATCAGCGACGTCGTCGCGCGGCAGCAGAAACAGCTCGACGCGGCGCTCGACCGGAACCAGCGGTTGATGGACAAGGTGTCCGCGCTGGAATCGGATTTCGGACCGAGCGCGACGGCGCACGAAAAGCCGCCGCACTATTAGGGGCTGCGCCCCACGTCGGCGAACGCCGTCGGGGCGACGGCGTTCGTCAGTTCGGGGTCTTCACGAATTTCACGGTGAGCTCGAGCGCATCGAGCGCGCCCTGCATCAGGTACTCGCCGCGCGGCAGGTCGTCGCGCTTGTGCCCCTGGTTGCCGAGCACGAAGTCGTGATACCCGTGTTCGTACACGTGCATCGTCACCGCCTTTCCCGCCTTTGCGAGTTCGGCGTGCAGCACCTCGTCCAGCCCTAACAACCGGTCCCGGGTCCCCACGAGGATCAGGATCGGCGTGCGGATCGGCGCAATGTTCGCGCGCGTGATCGCCGCATCCGGCGGCTCCTTCCACGAGTCCTCGTTCCACGGCCGCGTGTGATACCCCAGGAACCAGATCGGCGCGGGCGCGCCGAGCACCACCGCGTGCAGGTCGGGGATGCGCGACGCCATGAATGCCGCGAGATTGCCGCCCAGGCTCACGCCATGAACGCTGACCTCCGCGCGCTTCACGTAGGGCAGCCCGCGCACGTATTCGATGACGCTCACGCCATCGTCGAGCGCGTTCGTTGCGCCCTCCTTCGCCGGCACGTTCACCTCGTTCCAGGGACCGCCGCGGTAATCCGCGACGACGACGACGTACCCCTCCTGCAGGAATCGCTCCCAGACCGGCCCGCCGTGATCGCCACGCGACCAGCCGACGAGCTGTTCCATTCCGCGTCCGCCCGGCGCGCCGTGGAACATGACGATCGCGGGGAATGGCCCGTTGCCCCCGGGTTTGCGGATCGCAGCGGCGATGTACAGGCCATCCTTCGCCTTGATCCAGGTCTGCTGGACCGGCGAGTCCTTCTCGCTCACGACGTGGATGTATTTCTGCTCGGGCAGCGGGTCGGCGCTACCGGAGTGACGCGTGATCTCGCCTTGCGCCGTCATCGAAGCCGCCACCAGGGTCAGACCCAAGATTGCGTGCCGCATCGTCGTACCTCGCTCACCGCATGAATACCGCGACCAGTGCCGTGATGAGCGCAAGCACGGCCACCCCACCCGACACCGCCGCGAGCTTGCGCGTCGCCGCGCGATCCGCCGCCGCGGCCTGCCCCGCCTGCTCGAGCGCCGCGACGACTTCCTTGAGTTGTGTCGCGAGCGCGGCGATCTGTTCGGCGTTGTTGGCGGTAGCCGCCTGAAGTTCCGCGATCTGTTGGGCGGCCAGGTCCGGCGGTGCCGGCGCATCGGGCTTCCTGCGCGTGAGCGCCGGTCTCACGACGCTGATGATCCTGTCGAGATTGGCGAGGACCAGTTGTCCCACCACGAGCCAGGGAACTGCCATGTACCTCTCCTCGAAAAAGGGGAACCGTCCCCCGCCTCGTCTTCAGGGCAAGACGCTGTAGCCGCCGGTTTCGGCGAACTGATCGTGCTCGCTCGCGACACCCATGGCCGCGCCGCGCGTCAGGCGGTCGCGGATGGCGGTCCATTTCTCGTCGGAGGGCACGTCCTGCACGAGGATGTGCTCGCAGCCGGCCTTGTCGAGCGCGCGCAGGTTCGAATACAGGTCGTGCGCGTAGGCATCCGCACGGCGGCCCGCGTTGATCCAGGTGACCGACGTGTAGGTCTTGAGCGGCAGCCGCTGCGCGAGCACGGCCACGCGGCGGCCGCCCTCGGACGCCTGCTCCGCGCGCTTGTCGATCTCGTCGACCGGCACGATGGTCATCGGCGTGAGCGGCGCGTAGTGCGATTGTTTCGCGCCCGGCACGCGGGGCGTGTTGGCGCCGGCACCGACGACGACGTCGCCCACGACCTCCTTGAGCTGCGAATAGGTGATGAACCCCGGGCGCAACAGGCGCACCTGCTCACCGTCGAAGCTCACGATGGTGGACTCGAGGCCGATCTGCGACTCGCCACCATCCATGACGACGCGGACGGCGTCCCCGAACTCCTCGCGCACGTGCTCGGGCCGCGTGGGGCTGACGCGCCCGAAGCGATTGGCGCTCGGTGCGGCGATGCCGCCGCCGAAAGCCGTCAGCAGCTGTTGCGCCATGGGGTGCGACGGCACGCGGATCGCCACGGTGTCCTGCCCGCCGGGGACTACGGCGGGCACGTCTGCGGATC
>CADEED010000015.1:43539-51000 GCA_902826225.1 uncultured Pseudomonadota bacterium
GAAGTGTCGGTGAACCGCGGGGGGGTTCGGCGCGTTCGCGCCGAGTCCGTAGACGGTCTCGGTTGGAAACGCGACGAGTTCGCCGTCACGGAGCGCCGTGACGGCTTCTTCGAGTTCCTTGGCGTTGGCGCGAACGATCCGGACCATGGCGCGGATTGTAGGGGATTGGCCCCAAAACGTCGTTTGGTGCCGAACCTCCAAGGAGAACGTGCACGTGTCAGCGCGCCGGACGAGGTTCGGCACCAAACGACGTTTTGGGGCCAATCCCCTATTCGCTACTCGAGGTCGCGGCGCTCCCAGCCCTGATCCGTGCGCTTGACCTCGTAGGTCGGCCAATAGTGCCGATCGAGCTTGAGCGTGATCACTTCCGGCGCGTTGTTCCAGGTGATGGTGCGCAAGCGGATCGCCGAGCGGTCGGGCCGGCCCGACACCACTTTCAGGAATTCATCGAGATTCGGCGTCGGGATACCGTCAACCTCGACGATGCGCCGGCCCGGGAAGAGTCCGTAGCGCGTCGCCGGCGAGCCATACGCGAAATAGCCGACGTACACGCCCTCGGGCGGTATGCCGCGCTGCGCGATCATCGCGCGGTGCGGCGCCTGCAGCGTCGCGCCGGCCCACATCACGATGCGATCGAGGTCCGCGCCGGTGAGCGCGGCGGTGGACAGGGGGACCACCTTCTCCTCGCCGTCTCTCCAGACGGTGACGCTCACCTCGGGCTTGTCCGCGACGGCCAGCTCGACCTCGCGGAACTTGGTGACCACCTTCTCGTCGATCGCGAGCAGGATGTCGCCCTGCTTCAGCCGGCCGACGGCGGGCGATCCGCCCACGAGCCGCACGATCGACAGCACCTGGCGCTGGTTCGGGCTCGCGATCTCGAGCTTGCGCAGCCACGCGTCGGACAGGCCCAGGCGGCGCGCGGCCGCGAGCGGCTGCGGCACCAGTTCGGCCTCCAGCGAGAACAGCGACTGCTTCGCCTGCACGCGTCGGAGCATGTCCTGCACGACGCCGATGGCGACGCCGCGATTCTCCTGCTGCAGGTCGCGGCCCTGCTCCCAGGCGAAGCTCGACCACAGGCCGATGACCGCGCCGTCCTCGTCCGTCATGACTCCGTCGAAGTCCGTCGGCCCGTTCACGAGCTGGACGGTCTCGAGATTGCTCTCGCGGAACTGCATCGTGCGCGACAGCGGCAGCTGGATCGGGGACAGCGAGGCAACCTGCGTGGATCGGGCATTGAGCTCGCTGTCCGGCCCCATGCCGACGACCCAGAGCGATTCTCCCGGCGCGATCCTGCGGTCGATCATCTTCGCGCTCTTCACCGGCGTGCTGCCGATGAGCTTGGGGTTGTAGCTCACGATCGCGAGGTTGTGCAGCGGGTGCACGAACTCGACCTTGCCCGGGATCTCGAGCGTGCCGGCGAAGATGACGCGCACGTCGCCCATCGAGACGGGGACGGTGTTGCGATCGACGACGATCAGGCCACGCGCGGCATCGACCACGAGGCCCGTGCCGCGGTAGTTGCGCTCCGTGATGCCCGACACCGAGTACGGCATGTCGAAGCCCACGCCGACGAGCGACGGCGCGAGGATCGCGGCGCGCGAATCGTCCGGCTTGCCGAAGCGGGTGCTTCCACCCACGTCGGGCTTCAGGGAGCCGAGTGCCGGCAGCGGCGCGCATTGCCACAGACCCGCGGCATCGTCGCGCAGGCAGTGCCGCGCGGCGAACCAGCGGCGATCCATGCGCGCGCTGCGCACGCTCGACCCGTTCGGATCGTCCACCGTCGAATACCGCACGGTGAAGCGCTCGCCGTCGGCGAGACCGGTGACCACGGCCTCGAAGGCCGCGAGGGTCGGCGTCGGTTTGCCGTTCGCGCTCGCGATGACCGCGCCGCGCGGCACGCCGGCCGCGCCGAAGATGTAGCCCGGGTTCGCGACATAGACGCCGCTGACCGCGACGTTGAAATGCCGCGCCATCTGGTACGACACCGTGTGCACGACGGAGTCGCCGAACTCCAGATACGCGTTGGGCGTGATGTCGTGCAGGTCGGCCACGGTGAGCTTCGCGGTGATCGGCTTGCCGCCCCGCTCGAGCTCGAGGTCCACCGCGCCGGTGACCGATTCGTCCAGCACTTGCTCCAGCGGCTCGAACTCCGAAACCATCTTGCCGTTCACGCGCACGAGCACGTCGCCGGGCTGCAGGGTACCGTCGGCGGGTCCACCGGGCAGCACTTCGTCGACGACGAGCATGCCGGTGAGCGCCGGGAAAGTCTTGCGCGCGGACTCCTCGGTCTTCTCCTGCAGGCCGAGTCGGCGCAGCTCGTCGTAAGGGGTGTAGTGGAAGACGACCTGCAACGCGCCGCGCGAAACGGCCCTGCCGGACTGGATGAGCTCCAGCGCGCGCTTCACGCGTCCCAGCGGTAGATAGAAGCTCGACGCCGCGCTCGAGGCGCCGCCCGCATTGAGCGCGACGACGCGGCCCTGGATGTCGATCACGGGCGAGCCGGACGAACCGCCCGAGGTGCCCGATGCCGCCTGCAGGTAGAAGGTGTTGAAGTCGTTGTACTTGCCGATGCCGTACTCGGGCGCGTCGCGATCCAGCTTCGCGAGCGTTCCCGCGAGGATCGAGAGCTGCTCGCCGGCGTTGTTGCCGATGACGCGGATCTCACGCCCGATCTGCGCGCCGTCCGGGTAGAGCGGCAGCGAGCGCGGCTTGATGAACCGCAGCTTCTTCGGGTCGTACCGGTAGATGCCGAAATCGTGGATCGGATCGCGGTACACCGGGTAGAGCTGCACTTCCTCCCGGTTGAGGAACGTGGCCTCGGAGGTGACCGGGCCCGGCGTCACGACGTGACGATTGGTGAGGATGAGACCGCGCTCGGCATCCACCACGAAGCCCGTGGCCTGCGCCGAGGAGTTCCACTCGGTGTCGAACGCGCGCGTCTGGTCGATCTCGATGGCGACCACGCTCTCCGCCACGCGGGCGAGCGTGCCGCGCCAGGCCGCGCTCTCGCCTTCCGACTGCGGGATCGCCGCCTGCGCGCTCGCGCTCTGTGTGACGAGCTGCGGCCGCGCGTTCTGCGCGAAGGCGGGAGCAACGAGGATCAGGCCAAGCAGAAGCGTGCAGCGTGAATGCATCCAGGAACCTCTCGAAACGTGGATCAGCGCCAGAGCACCAGTAACCACACCACCGCGAGCAGCAGCAGTGACATGAGTACCGCCGCGGATCCGATGTCCTTGGCGAGACCCGAAAGTTTGTGCCGCTCGAGGCCGATGCGATCGACCGTCGCCTCGATGGCGCTGTTCACGAGCTCGACGATGAGCACGACGAACATCGGGGCGATCAGCAGGGCGCGCTCGATGCCATTGCGGCCCAGCCAGAGGCCCAGGGGGATGACCACGACTGCCAGTGCGAGTTCCTGCCGGAACGCGGCCTCTTCGCGGAACGCGCCGCTCAAGCCCTTCATGCTCGCGCCGAAGGCGCGGAACATCCGGGTGAACCCGGTGGGCTTGAAGCGGTCGCCGACGTCGTTCATTGGACGACGACTCTACCAGAGGCACCTGTCCATTTATGGACGCAGTCCCTTCTTCAAGAAGGGACTGCGTTTTCCGGAGTGGGGCGCAGCCCCTGGGAAGTCGCCGGTTTCCAGGTGAGATCGAGCTGACGTGCCGCTCGGACATCATCGAGGCGGCGCACGGTCATGGTATGCGGGGCGGTCTTCACGTAGTCCGGCTGCGTCTCGGCTTCGCGCAGGATCGCGATCATCGCGTCCACGAAGCCATCGAGCGCCTCCTTGCTCTCCGTCTCGGTGGGCTCGATCAGCAGGCATTCCGGCACGAGCAGCGGGAAGTAGGTAGTGGGCGCATGGAAGCCGTAGTCGAGCAGGCGCTTCGCGAAGTCCATCGCCGAGACGCCGAGCACGTCCTTCTGCTTCTTCGCGGTGATGATGAACTCGTGGCTCGCGCGGCGTCCCGGGTACGCGGGATCGAAGCCCGCCCTGGCGAGCCGCGCCATCAGGTAGTTCGCGTTGAGCGTGGCGTATTCGCCCACGCGATGCATGCCTTCACGGCCCAGCATGCGCATGTAGATGTACGCGCGGATGAGCACGCCGGCGTTGCCCATGAATGCGGACAGACGGCCGATGGACTGCGGCAGGTCCTTCTCCGTCAGCCAGCGGTATCGGTCGCCGTCCTTGCCGACGCCGGCCTCCTTGCCGACCACCGGGATGGGCATGAACGGCAGCAGGCGCTGGCTCACGCCGACCGCGCCCGCGCCCGGCCCACCGCCGCCATGCGGCGTCGAAAAGGTCTTGTGCAGGTTCATGTGGATGACGTCGAAGCCCATGTCGCCCGGGCGCACCTTGCCGAGGATCGCGTTGAGGTTCGCGCCGTCGTAGTACAGCAGCCCGCCCGCGTCGTGGACGATCTTCGCCACTTCCTTGATGCGCCGTTCGAACACGCCGCAGGTCGAAGGATTCGTGAGCATGATGCCGGCGGTGTTGGGGCCGACGACCTGCCTGAGCGCCTCGACGTCGATGTCGCCATCGTCCTTCGTCGGAATCTCCCTCACCACGCAGCCGCACATGACCGCGGTGGCGGGGTTCGTGCCGTGCGCGGCATCGGGAACGATGATCTCGTTGCGCGCGAGATCGCCGCGCGCGCGATGGTACGCGCGGATCATCGCGACGCCCGCGAACTCGCCGTGCGCGCCGGCCATCGGCGAGAGCGCGACGCCCTGCATGCCGGTGACCTCCTTCAGCATCTCCTGCAGTTCGTACATGCAGGCGAGGAAGCCCTGCCCCAGCGACTCGGGCGCGAGCGGATGACGGCCGAGGAATCCCGGCAGCATCGCGTACTGGTTGCACGCCTTCGGGTTGTATTTCATCGTGCACGACCCGAGTGGATAGAAGTGCGTGTCGATGGAGAAGTTGAGTTGCGAGAGCTTCGTGAAGTGGCGAACGACTTCGAGTTCGCTGACCTCGGGCAACAGCGGCTTCCTCTTGCGCAACAGGTTCGCGGGGATGCCGGACGCCGGCTCGTTCGGGGAGTGGCGCTCCGTCGGCCACTGGCCGAAGGCGCCGCGACCGGGTCGCGAATACTCGAAGATGATCTTTTCGGGATGTTTTTGCATGGCCATGATGTTCTTCCCTCAGGCGGCGCGCACGGCGGCCTTGAGTGTCTCGGCGAGCGCGTCGGCGTACTTCTGGATGTCCTCGCGCGTGCGCGTCTCGGTCGCGCAGACGAGCAGCGCGTTGCCGAGCTCGGGGTAGTCGTTCGAGAGATCGAACCCACCGACGATGCCCTTGCGCGCCAGGTCGGCGATTACGGGCGCGACCGGCCGGTCGAGTTGCACCACGGCCTCGTGGAAGCGCGGCCGGTCGAAAGCGACCTTCACGCCCTTCACTCTCGCCAACGCCGCCAGCAGCTCGTTCGTGCGCGCATGGCAGGCATTCGCGACCCGTGCCAGCCCCTCGGGACCCATGAGGCTCAGGTAGATAGTTGCCGCCGTGACCAGCAGACCCTGGTTCGTGCAGATGTTCGACGTGGCCTTGCCGCGGCGGATGTGCTGTTCGCGTGCCTGCAGCGTCAGCGCGAAGCCCTGCTTGCCGTCCATGTCGACGGTGCGCCCGACGATGCGGCCCGGCATCTGGCGCACGTTCTCCATCTTCGTCGTGAGGAAGCCGGCGTAAGGCCCGCCCGAGGACAGCGGCACGCCGAGCGGCTGGCAATCGCCGCAGGCGATGTCGGCGCCCTTCGTTCCCCACTCGCCCGGCGGCTTGAGGATGCCGAGCGAGGTCGGGTTCACCGACGCGATCACGAGCATGTTGTGCGCATGCGCCCAGTCGGTGAGTGCGTCCACGTCCTCCAGCACGCCGAAGAAATTCGGCTGCTGGATCACGAGGGCGGTGACGTCCTCGTCGGCGTATTTCTCGAGGTCCGCGATCGACAGCGACCCCTTCGGACAGGGCACTTCCTCGAGCTTCACGCCCTGGTTCCCCACCGTCGAGACAGCGGCCTTGCGATAGAACGGATTCACCGTGGTCGGGACGAGGATGCGCTGCGACTTCGACCTGCGATGCGCGCGGATCGCCATGAGCGCGGATTCGCCGACGGCGGACCCCCCGTCGTAGAGCGAGGCATTGGACACGTCCATGCCGGTCAGCGACGTGATCATCGTCTGGTACTCGTAGATGAGCTGCAGCGTGCCCTGCGAGGCTTCTGCCTGGTACGGCGTGTACGCGCTGTAGAACTCGCCGCGCGTGGTCAGGGCCCAGACCGCGGACGGGATGTGGTGTTCGTACGCGCCGGCGCCGATGAAGTTGAGCGGCGTGCCGTCCTGCGCGGCGCGCGCGGACATCAGTTTGCCGATGTCCATCTCGTTCAACGCGTCCGGAATGCCCGCCAGCGACTCGATGCGCAGGTCTTTCGGGATCTCGTCGAACAGGTCATCGACCTTGCTGGCGCCGATGGTGGCGAGCATCTGCTCGACGTCGCCGGGAGTCTGCGGATTGAACGGCATGCTCAGCCCTCCGCGTCGAGGTGCGCCTGGTACTCGGCGGCGCTCAGCAGCCCCGACGGCGCGCCGCTCGGCTCGAGGCGCATGATCCAGCCGCCGCCGTAGGGCTCGGAATTGACGAGCTCGGGTTGCGAGCTCAGGGCCGCGTTGCCCTCGACCACTGCGCCCGCGACCGGCACGTACACGTCGGAAGCGGCCTTCACCGATTCGACGACTGCGAACGAATCTCCGGCCTTGAGCGACTTGCCCGCTTCGGGCACGTCGACGAACACGAGATCGCCGAGCGCCCCCTGCGCATGGTCCGTGATGCCGACTTCGAGGTTGCCGTTCGAAAGCGTACGCACCCACTCGTGCGACTTGGTGTACTTGAGATCGGCCGGGATATTGGACATTTCAGTGCTCCGCGAAAAAGACTAACTGACCAGGATCTTGCCGTTGCGTACGAACGGCGCCTTGACGACGCGCGCGTTCAGCAACTTGCCGCGCACGTCGACCTGAACCGTCGCGCCCGTGGCCTTCGGCACGCGCGCGAGCGCGATCGACTTCTCCATCGTGGGAGAGAAGGTGCCGGACGTGATCTCGCCCTCACCGACCCCGGCGACGACAACCTTCTGGTGGCCGCGCAGGACGCCGCGATCCTCGAGCAGCAACGCGACGAATTTCTTCGTGACGCCCGAGGCCTTGAGCTGTTCGAGCGCCCTGCGCCCAACGAAATCGCGCGACGGGTTCTCGAACGACACGGTCCACGAGAGACCCGACTCGAGCGGGTTCTGGGTCTCGTCCATGTCGTTGCCGTAGAGGTTCATCGCGGCTTCGAGACGCAGCGTATCGCGCGCGCCGAGGCCGGCGGACTTCACGCCCCTGGAGTTGAGATCGTTCCACACTCGCGCGGCTTCGCCCGACGGCAGGATGATTTCGAATCCGTCTTCCCCCGTGTAGCCGGTTCGG
>CADEED010000016.1:0-28864 GCA_902826225.1 uncultured Pseudomonadota bacterium
GCTGGGGGAGGAAGTAATGCCTAGCAGCGTGGAGATGCCGTATCGGGTGGTATGTCGCGAGTCTACGGGGCCTCGGCCGGCGAATTGATTGGGTCAGGAGGCCGGTAGATGGGCGCGGGAAGCAGCGGCCGCGTGGTGAGTTTTTTTTCGCCGGCGGTGGTTGTAAGGGGGGATCAGGTCGGGTCGCCGCCGACTTGCTGATCGTTAATTTGGGTTTCCCGAGTTACGAGCCCTGGCTATCACCCTCTTCACTCTTTTCTCCGGATGCGGACGCGTCGGTCGCATTTTCGAAAAGAGAAGATGGGAGCGCGGGCTTCGAAGCTGGCGCTCTTCTCTTTTCGTTTGATGCGATCGCCGGCCCTCTTTGAACGAAGCTGCGAATGGTGGCCGCGCGCGGCGGACAGTGGACACGCGGTGAAACCACCGCCAGCGAAAAAATGCTCAACGCGTGGCCGATGTCCGCCGCGCGCGCCCGCAACCCTCAACTGCGCGCAAGTGCCGCAATCTCCGCCACGGCAACAACCAGGTGATAGAACGTGCTGGCCGGTGCCGGCTCATCCACGATTTTTCCGCTCGAATCGATCCGGTCGTACCAAAGGCCCGGGATCGGCGTCGCGAGATACCGCAGCATCCCGTCCGCCGCCGACGCCGCCATCGCAAGGTACTTCGCTTCGCCCGTGATGCGCGCGGCCAGTGCTGCCGCCTTGAGCCGCTCGGTCTGCGGCCAGAGCCGCGCGCTGGCGTCGTGGTCCGAGAAATCGTCGAGCACCTGCTGCAACGCGAGCCCGTCGCGAACGCAATTCGCCTCCGTCACTTCGATCATCCTGAGCGCGACGGCGCGCGCCCTGGGATGGCGGTCGCCGGCCCAGCGCAGCAGTAGCCAGGCCCATTCGTATTGATGGCCGGGCTCGACGATGCGCCCGGGAATTCCCGGCGCGAACTTCCATTCCTCGTCGAAGAACTCGTGCAGCAGGCCGTGGCGATCGAAGAAGCGCGCCAGCGAGAACTCCGCGATCTCATCGGCGAGCGGCTTCCACAGGCTGGTCTCGGTAGACACCTCGCATCCGGCGAGCGTGGCTTCGAACAGATGCATGTGCGGATTCGACTCGAGCGGCAGGCTCGTCGGCACGCCGTTCTCGAAGCCCCCGGTCGGCCGCTTCGTGAGCTTGAGCACCGTGCCCAACAACTCCTGCGCCTGCCGCTCGCGCAGCGCACGCCATTCGGCGCCGAGCGTCGCACCGAGGTTCAACGCGAGGATGCCGAAGGCGTGGTCGTAGGTGATGGCGCGATCGTCGGCCACCGATCCGTCCGCGTTGATCAGCGTGCGGAACAGTCCGTCTGGCCGCTGGAACTTCGTATACCAGAAGTCGAGCCCATGCTTCACCAGGCCGGCGGCATCACCGCGCCAGCCGAGCGATGGGCCCATCGCGAAGCAATACGCCTGCCGCGGCGTCACGCGACAGCGGCGTTTGTCCGCGAGCGGCTTGCCGTCCTGGCCGAGCCGCTCGAAGAAGCCGCCCGCGGGGTCCACGCCCTTCGTGGACCACACGGGGTACGCGGCATCGAGCAGCCAGCTGCCGAGCTGCGCGTGCCGGGCCTTTATCGTCGCGCGTGCGTCATCCATGACCGCGATATTAGTGACCCGCGCCGCCAGCCGCGACGGTGCCGTGCTGCACGAGCTTGGCGCGGGTCGCGGCCACCGCGAACACGACGATCAGCAGGTACGCGGCGGCCGGCAGGAAGTACGCGGTATGAAGGCCGGCGTTGTCGGCGATGAAGCCGTAGAGCAGCGGCAGCAGCGCTCCGCCAACGATCGCGAGACACAGCAGGCCCGAGGTGGCGGCCGGCGCGGCGGTCGAACGCTCGAGCGTCGCCGTGAAGATCACGGGGAACATGATCGAATTGAACAGGCCGATGGACAGAGCGAGATACGCCGCGGTCGGTCCCTGCAGCTGCGACACCGCGACACACAACAGCGCGGCGCCGAGCGCGAACGCGGCCAGCAGCCAGGGCGCTCGCTGTTTCACGACGAACAGCAATATGCTGCCCACGAGACGGCCGACCATCGCGCCACCCCAGTAGTAGCTGACCATTTTCCCCGCGTCCTCGAGCGGGATGTTCAGCATGTCAGGCTCGTGCAGAAAGTTCGTCAGGAAACTGCCGATGGACACTTCCGCGCCGACGTACAGGAAGATCGCGGCTCCACCGAACAGCGCCCAGCGCGATCTGAACGCAGTGGCGATCGACGGCCGCTGGCCCTCGTCCACCGGCTTCGTGACGTCGAGCAGCTTGCGGAAGGCGAAGATGAACAACGCCAGCAGCACCAGCGCGCCCGCGATCGCGAGGAACACCATGTCTATGCGGCGGAAGGAGTCCGCGCGCAGCTCCGCGGTGACCTCGGCGCCGTGCGTGACGGCGAAGATGCCACCCGAGAGGATGATGCCCGAGACGAGCCAGGGGCCGAGCCAGGTACCGAACGAGTTGAACGTCTGCGAGAACGTCAGGCGGAAGTGCGAACGATCCGGCGGGCCGAGCGCCGCGGCCAGCGGATTCGCGACGACCTGCAGGATGGTGATGCCGCTCGCAATGACGAAGAGCGCCACCAGCACCAGCCAGTAGGTGTCGAAGTGCGTCGCGGCCGGCACGATGAAGCAGCCGACCACCATGACCCCGAGCGCGAACATGATCGACTTGCTGTTGCCGAGCCGCGCGATCAGCGCCGCGGCGGGCAGCGAGACGACGAAGTACGCCATGAAGAAGGCAAACTGCGTGAGCGACGACTGGGTGTAGCTCAGCTTGAATATCGCCTTGAGCGCGGCGATCAGTGGATCGATGGAGACGGTGATGAATCCCCACATGAAGAACAGGGTCGTCACGGTCGCGAAGCCGCCGCGCATGCCTTTGTAGTTAGAGTCCATCGGTTCCCTCTGGCAGAAGTTGAGTCGGAAGGAGAATCAGGAGGCCGCAACCTTCATGAGCGCGGTCCGTGTCGGAAGCAATCGGTGACTGAACGGCAGGATCGCCGCGCCCACGGCGGGCGCATCGTCGGACAGCGCGGCGCGAGACACCACGGCGATGGTCGGGATCGTGGCCGCGTAGGCCACGAGGCGCTGGTTCAGCCGCGTCGCGATCTGGTCGACGATGCGCGACGGCAGTCGGCCGCCGATGAGGATCGTCTCGGGATTCACGAGGCAGTTGATCGCGACGATGGGCTCGAGGAGCGTGTCGGCCGCCGCCTCGACCCATGCGCCGATGATGGCCTGGCCGCTGTCGTCGAGCTCGGTGAGCTCGTGCGGCGCGGATACCGTGATGCCCTGCGCGGCGAGCCGGCTGTAGAGCGCCGACAGCGACACGATGTTCTGGATCTGTCGCTCGTGGCCTGTCGCGTCGCGGCCACGCAGCAGGCCGAGCTCGCCGCTGCGCCCGGTCGCGCCGCGGAAATGATTGCCGTCGATCACGAGGCTGCCGCCAAGTGCGGCAGTGATGAGGATGTAGAAGAACGTCTGATGCTGCTTGCCCAGACCGAACTGCATTTCGCCCATCGTCGCGGCGGCGGCGTCGTTCTCGACGAACACCGGCACGTCGAGGGCTCCGTTGATGAGCGCCGGAATATCGGCCGACGCCCACAGCCCGAAGTTCGCCGGCTGGTTCGGCAGTATCGCTGCGCGCGGCATGTCGTCGGGCAGCGCGACGCCGATCCCCAGGAGGCGGTCGCTGCCGATGCCGACTTTCGCGAGCAGCTTGTCCACGCCTTTCGCGAAAAACGTCTCGACATCCTTAGGCAGCGGAAAACTCACTTCGCGAGTGGCACGCGCCCGGATGCGACCTTCGAAATCGAGCACGACCATCGTGACGTGGTCGCGATCGACGTTAAGGCCGATCGAGAACCAGCTGTCCGGATTGATCACGAGCTTCGTGGCCGGCTGGCCGCGACCGCCGCGCCGGCGACCCGCTTCCTTGATCAGGTTCTCGACGAGCAGCCGCTTCGTGATGTTGGCGATGGCGGGCGCCGTGAGCCCGGTGATCCGAGCGAGCTCCGCGCGCGTGATGGGCCCGTTCACGCGGATCGCGTGCAGGGTCACGCGCTGGTTGTGATCGCCGGCGCGCTCGAGATTCGTCCCCGAGAGCTGCATGTGCTTGCCGGTGGCTTGGCTCATCGCGGGTTCATCGCAACGCGGTCGAGATCGATGGCTTGTGCAGATCCGCGCGCGCGACGGCATCCGCCGCGAGTGCGAGCGCACCGAGCGGCCCTGCCATCGTGCCGAGCGTCGGCGGCACGATGAACTGCGCGAGACCCTGCTCGAGCTCCGGAGCGATCACGTACTGGTTGAGGCTGCGCACGAGTTCGTGTCGGATGCGGTCGAAGAGATGCGCCTGCGCACTCGGCACACCGCCGCCCAGGAAGATGCGCCGCGGCGCGGTCGTCAGGACCATCGTGTGCAGAAGTTGACCGAGCGCGTGGACGACGAATTCCCAGGCCGGATGATCCGGCGGGAGTTGCGAGGCCGGCATGCCCGCGCGCGCTTCGATGGCCGGTCCGGAGGCAAGCCCTTCCAGGCAATCGCCGTGGTACGGACAGACTCCCGCGAACGTGTCGCCGGCCTTGCGCACGATTCGGATGTGGCCGAGTTCCGCGTGCGAGAGGCCGAAGATCGAACGGCCGCGGACGATCGAGCCGACGCCGATTCCCGTGCCCACCGTGACGTACGCGAAGTCGTCGAGTCCGCGGGCCCCGCCCCAACGGCCCTCCGCGAGCGCGGCGCCGTTGACGTCGGTGTCGAACGCGACGGGGATGCCCGCGCGTCGGCCGAGGCGCTGCGCGACGTCCGTATTGCGCCAGCCCGGCTTGGGCGTGCTCGTGATGTAGCCCCACGTGGGGGAATCCTCGCGCAGGTCGACGGGACCGAACGACCCGAGGCCGAGCGCGAGCGCGGGCCCGTGCTGCTGGCCCCAGCGCTCGAGCACGGCGTCGATCTGGCGCAAGGTCTCCTCGCGCTCGACCGTGGGCAGACGCTCGATGGCACGCACGTCGTCGGGGCCCGTGCCGATGATGCACACGCACTTGGTGCCCCCGAGCTCGACGCCCGCGAGTAGTTTGGGGGTCGCGGACACGTCAGCCCGCCGGTCCGCCCGCCGCCCGGCGCGCATTGCCGAGACGTGCATTGGCGGAGGCGAAGAAGCTGTCGTGCGTCGGCGCCGCGGAGACGTCCGCGACCACCTTCTGGCTGATCGCATGCATGAGGCGTTTGACCTGCTCGAAGTCCGCGAGGTCGACGAGCGGGTCGTAGTCGCGCGGCACGACTCCCGCGCCGTCGAGCACGAAGAACCAGTCCAGATCGGAGAAGAGATCGAGGCGTTCCGACACGATGCGGCCGGTGGCGCGATACATCTCGAGGCGTTGCGCGAGCGGGTCGGGATACGCGCGCGCCGCGGCATCGCGCCAGAACGGCGAGTCGTCGCGCCGGGTCACGGCGTAGTGCATCAGGACGTAGTCGCGGACGTGCTCGAAGTCCTTCGCGACGCCGGCGTTGTAGCTGGCGGCGGTCGCCGGGTCGAACTGCCGGTCGGGGAAGTGATCGAGCAGATTGAAGATCCCGTGACTCGCGAAGTGCAGATTCGATCCGGCGAGCGGCTCGAGGTGGCCGGCCGCGCCCCCGATCGCGACGACGTTCTTCACCCAGGGCTGCCGTCGGCAACCGGGTTCGAAAGACTGCCGGCGCGCCTCGCCGATCGGGCGCACCACGGTGCCCATGAGCTCGCCGAGCGCCGCCTCGTCGGACTGGTGCGCGCTCGAATAGACGAATCCGACGCTGGTGTTCTGCTGGAGTGGCATGCGCCACGACCACCCGGAGGGACGCGCGGTGATGCGCACGTTCGGCGGACGCGTGTCGTCGAGCGACGCGGGCACGTGCACGATGCGGTCGCAGGGCAGCAGGGATCCCCACGACTCGTACGGCGATCCGAGCGTCTCGCCGATGAGCTGGCCGCGCGCGCCCGTATTGTCCAGGTAGAGATCGGCGCGCAGTCTGCCGCCGTCCTCGAACTGCAGCTCCTCGATCGCGCCATCCGGCAGTCGCGTGGCGGAGACTAACTTCCGCTCGAGGCGGACGACGCCGGCGCGCTCGGCCACCGTGCGCAGGTAGCGCTGCACGAGACCCGCATCCACGTGCAGCGAGTAACGCAAATGCGTCGCCACGCCGAGCGAGTTCGTCGGGAAGATGAATCGGCCCATCTGCGCCATCGCGACTTCGGTGTTGAAATATTCGATGCGCGGGTTGAGTCCCGCGGCGCGGGCCTTGTGCCAGTAGTGGAAGAACGGGCGACGCTCGATGAGGGCGCCGAAGGCGCCGAAGGGCCGCCAGAAGGCCTGGCCGACGGCCGACCAGTCGCTGAAATGCGTGCCGAGGCAGTAGGTGGACTGCGTCTTCTCGATGAAGTCGTTCTGGTCGAGCCCGAGGAAGCGCAGCAGCTCGAGCACGGCGGGCATCGTGGCGTCGCCGAACCCCGGCGCGGGCACTTCCGGCGAATCGATGACGTGGATAGAGCATTGGCCGCCGAGCTTGCGCGCAAGCGTCGCCGCCGCCAGCCAACCGGCGAGACCGCCGCCAACGATGGCGATCCGCCTGACCCTTCGATCCGGTTCCATGATCTCCCCTGTCCCCCGAGCGGTCGCGAAACTATCAGAACTCGAATTTAAACGGCAGACAGCATAGGCTGTCGGCGCCCAAAAACAGGAGTTTTTCGATGTCCCCTTCCCTGTCCGTTGTCCGGTCTAAGGCCGGAGCCGCGCTCGCGCTCGCGCTCGCGCCCTTGCTGCTTCTGTTCGGATGTAAAGACGCGGCCAAGGACGCGCCGGGAGCGGAGGTCAAGTCCGAAGACCCTGCCGCCGTGCATCCCGAGATCTGGCCAAGTCCCAAGTGGCCCTTCGAAAAGGACGCCGCGCTCGAAGAGAAGGTTGCGGCATTACTTAAGAAGATGACCGTCGAGGAAAAGGTCGGCCAGGTGATCCAGGGCGACATCGCCAGCATCACGCCTGCGGACATAAAGAAGTACCACCTGGGCTCGATCCTGGCCGGCGGCGGCTCTGCGCCGGCCAACAACGAACGTTCGCCTCCGCAGGACTGGCTCAAGCTTGCCGACGAGTTCTATTACGCGTCCATCGATACCAGCGATGGCGGCGCCGGCATCCCGATGATCTGGGGCATCGACGCGATGCACGGACACAGCAACATCGTCGGCGCCGTGCTCTTCCCGCACAACGTGGGCCTCGGCGCCACGCGCAATCCCAAGTTGTTAGCCGACATCGCAAAGGCGACGGCCGAGCAGGTGCGCACCACCGGCATCGAGTGGACGTTCGCGCCGACGGTGACCGTGCCGCAGGACGACCGCTGGGGCCGCGCGTACGAAGGCTACTCCGAGGATCCGAACGTGGTCGCGTCCTTCGCCGGCGTATTCGTGCGCGGCGTTCAGGGCGAGCCCGGCAGCGCCGAATTCCTGAACGGCCAGCACGTGATCTCCTCGACCAAGCACTTCCTCGCCGACGGCGGTACCGAGGGCGGCATCGACCAGGGCGACGCAAAGATCTCCGAGACCACGCTGCGCGACATCCACAACGCGGGCTACGTGCCGGCCATCGAAGCCGGGGTGCAGACGGTCATGATCTCGTTCTCGAGCTGGAACGGCGTCAAGCTCACCGGCCACAAGGGACTGATCACCGACGTGCTCAAGAAGCGCATGAACTTCGACGGCTTCGCGGTCGGTGACTGGAATGGTCATGGCCAGGTCGAAGGCTGCACGAACGACAACTGCCCGCAGGCACTGAACGCGGGCCTCGACATGTACATGGCGCCGGACTCCTGGCGCGGCTTGTACGAGAACACGCTCAAGCAGGTGAAGGACGGCACGATCCCGATGGAACGGCTCGACGATGCCGTCACGCGCATCCTGCGCGTGAAGTTCCGCGCGGGCATCTTCGAGGCCGGCCCTCCCAGCAAGCGTCCGCTCGCGGGCGACTTCAAGAAGATGTGGTCGCCAGAGCAGCGCGCGCTCGCACGCGATGCGGTGCGCCAGTCGCTGGTGCTGCTCAAGAACAACGGCGGCGTGCTGCCGATCGCATCCAGCAAACACGTGCTCGTCACGGGTGACGGCGCGGACAGCATCAGCAAGCAATCGGGTGGCTGGACGATCACCTGGCAGGGCACGGGCCTCACGAACGCGGACTTCCCGGGCGGCACGTCCGTCTGGGGCGGCGTCAGGGCGGCGACGAAGGCTGGCGGCGGCTCGGCCGAGCTCTCGGCCGATGGTACCTACAAGAAAAAGCCGGACGTCGCGATCGTGGTGTTCGGCGAGAACCCCTATGCGGAGTTCCAGGGCGACCTCAAGGTGCTCACGCTACCGGGTTCGATGACGCAGCACCTCGAGATCATGAAGAAGCTGCAGGACGAGAATATCCCGGTCGTCGCCATTCTCCTCTCCGGTCGACCGCTGTGGCAGAACCGCGAGCTGAACCTCGCCAACGCGTATGTCGCGGCATGGTTGCCGGGCAGCGAAGGCGGCGGCATCGCGGACGTGCTCTTCCGCAAGAAGGGCGGCGAGGTGAACTACGACTTCACCGGCAAACTCTCGTATTCGTGGCCGCGCGATGCCACGGGTGCGCCGCTCAATGTCGGGCAGGACGCCTACGACCCGCTGTTCGCGTTCGGCTTCGGACTGACCTATGCGGAGCCGAAGGAACTCGACGCTCTCGCCGAGGATCCGGGCGTCCCGGCGGAGCTCATGACGACGGGCTCGTTCTTCGACAAGGGCGTGCCGGTGCAGCCATGGTCGCTGCGCGTGTCGAACGGCGCGGACTCGACTCGCGTCACGACGACACCGGTCGCGGCGATCGGCGGGCGTGTGAAGGTCACGGCGGTCGACGACCAGGTGCAGGAAGGCGCGCGTCGCTTCGAGTTCGCGGGCGACGGCCCGGCGCAGATCCAGCTGTCGAGCGAAGGCTCGGTCGACATATCGCGTGAAGCCAACGGCGACATCCTGCTGCTGGTGCGGCTGCGCCGCGACGCGGACGTGCCAAAGGACCTGAAGCTCGGCATGAGCTGCGGCGCGGGTTGCGGCGGGACGATCGACTTCTCGGCGGCGCTGGCCTCGCTGCCCGAAGGCAAGTTCCAGACCGTGGGCGTGCCCCTCAAGTGCCTCGCGAAAGCGGGTGTCGACGTCTCGAAGGTGAACGAAGCGTTGCGCATCGAATCGTCGGGCAAGCTCGACATCACGCTGTCGCAGGCGAGGCTCGGCACCGTCGCGGACAGAGTCCTCGGCTGCAATTAGCCAGGGTCCCGGAGTGGGGACAGACCCGAGTCTGTCCCCACCCGTCTAGCGGAGCTGACTGTCCTTGCTGCCACGGCGGTTGTAGCCCGCGTTGTGCGTGGCCTTCCTGTCCGCCTCTTCCTGGCAAGGCAGGCACAGGCGCACACCGGGAATCGCCTCGCGTCGCGCCTCGGGGATCTTCACGCCGCATTCCGCGCACGACTCCAGCGACGGACCGGCCGGCAACTGGCTTTTCGCCCGCTTGATCGCGTCCTTTACCGTCGCGTCGATCTGGTCCTGGACCGCGCCTTCTTTCGCCCAACCGGTTGCCATCACTCCTCCTACCGCAACATGGCCTCGACGACCTTCCGCATCGCCGCGAAGCCGTCTTTGTTGGGATGCACCTCGTCCTTCGCAAGTTCCTTGTTCACCCCGCCCTGGCCGTCGGACAACGCCGCGGCGTAGTCGGCGTATTTCGCACGGATCTTCTTCGCATAGCCGCGCAGCCAGTCATTGAGCGCCACCACGGCGTCGTGCGGCTGCAGGTTCGGCGCCCACCAGTATTTCGACGCCGGCGGGCTCGCGCCGAGCACGATGCGTACCCTGTGCGCCTTCGCGATCGCGCACATCGACATGAAGTTGTTCTGCGTGTCCTGCAAGGTCATCGGGCCGGTGTTCCCGGCGATGTCGTTCGTGCCCGCCATGATGTGCACGATGCGCGGCTTGAGCTGGATCACGTCCGCATGCATGCGCACGAGCATCTGCGGCGTCGTCTGCGCGCTGATGCCGCGCCCCACGACTCCGTTGGAGAAAAACCCCGTGTCCGTACGCGCCCAACCCTCGGTGATGGAGTCGCCGAGGAACACGGCCTTCACCTTTCCCCCTTCCGCGAGTAGTTTGGCGTTCTCCTCGCGGTAGCGGGCGAGCCATGCCCAGTCGGTGAGCAGCAGCGGCGGCTGCAGCGCGGCCGCGGTGTTCGGCTGGTTGCCGCACCCCTCCGGGACGGCCGACAACGCCGGCAGCGCGAGACCCGCACCCAGAGTGAACATGCTTCGGCGGCTGATTGGCGACACGGCGACCCCCTGCGGTTGTGAGGGCCGACTATCGCGAGGCGCCCGGGCGGGCGCAAGGGGACCTAACGGCCGGCCTCTTTCCGCACGAAACTCGCGCGCCAGTTCGGCTCCCAGGTCTTGCCGCCGTCGGCGGAAAAAGCCTGCTCCAGCTTGAAGGTGGTGGCGGTGATCTCCGAGAAGATGAACCGCACGTACACCGCCCGCCCGTTGAAGTCTTCCTGGTTGTAGAACTCGCCGCGTCCGCCCGCGAACCCGCCGATCATCGGCAGTCCCAGCGACCCGTCGCGCGCGTTCGCCCAACGGATCGACCACTGTCGGGACTCGGGGTCGTAGAGCCGCACGCTCATGCCGCGAATGTTCCCCGCCGGCCCCGCAAGATCGATCTCGCCGATGTTGGCTCGACCGTCCCACATCTGGTGCACGACGGACGGCCCCTCGTAGTTCACCCACTCGGTCGACCCGGACAAGGGCTTGGTGAGCCGCGCGACTTTCGCGTGCCACGCGCCGAACTCGAAATCGAAGTCGTGTCGGCCGTCGCGCACTGCGGGCGCCTGCGCGTGAGCGGCGCCGCAGACGCTGAGGACGCATAATGCAATCAGGGTCGACAAGGTTTTCATGCCGCTTTGTACTGCGCGCCTTCGCGCGGCGCCATAAGGAACGTCCAGGTAACCATGGCCATCCGGAAATCTCGACCGCGCCGGCGCAATCCCGTGAGCGATTGCCCCCTGACGGCCGCGCTCGCAGCCATCAGCGGCAAGTGGAAGCTCATCATCATCTACTGGCTGGCGGAATCGCCGCGCCACTTCGCGGCGCTGCGCAAGCTCATGCCGTCGATTTCGCAGAAGGTGCTCACGGAGCAACTGCGCGAGCTCATGGCCGACGAGATCGTGAACCGCGACGCGCGCGTCCGCGCGCCCCAGCCCGTCGTGTACTCGCTCACGACCTACGGCCGATCGCTGCTGCCGCTGGTCGAGAACGTCCGCGCCTGGGGCCGCGGGCACATTTCGCGGTTCAACGGCTGACGGAGATCGCCGCGCCCATCTTCTCGAGCTGCACCTTGCGCGTCTCGGGGAACACGAACAGCACGACGAAGAACTGCAGGGCCATGCAGGCCGCGAAGAACGCGAAGGGCAAAGCCTGCGTGTACGCGGCCACCATCGGGAAAACCTGGCCGATGACCGCGTTCATGCCCCAGTGCGTCGCGCTGCCGAGCGCCTGGCCGCGCGAGCGCACCGCGGTCGGGAAGATCTCGCTCAGGTACACCCAGATCACCGCGCCCTGCGAGAACGCGAAGAACGCGATAAAGACGATGAGCATCGCGAGCAGGTAGCCACGCCCCTGCCCCGTCGCGAAGATCGCGGCGACGCCCGCGAGCGCGAGCGCCGTGCCGACCGAGCCGATCAGCAGCAGCTTCCGGCGGCCGACGCGATCGATGACGGTGAGCGCGACGATCGTCGCGACGAGATTGGCCGCGCCCACGGCCACCTGCTGCCACTCGTTGCGCAGATCGTCGAAGCCGGCGGCCGCGAAGATGTCGCCGAGGTAGTAGAGAATCGCGTTGATGCCCGAGAGCTGGTTGAACATCGCGATGAGGATCGCGAGCAGGATCGGCTTCAAGTACGCCGCGGCGAACAATCGCTGCGCCGAATCGCGTCGCGCGGTTTCGGCCGAGAGCTCGAACTCCGCGAGCATCGCCGCCGGGTCCGGGACGCCGACGCGCTCGAGGCTCGCACGTGCCTCGTCACGGCGGCCGCGCTGCGCGAGCCAGCGCGGGCTCTGCGGAATCGTGTACATCATCGCGAGGAAGAAGATCGCCGGCACCGCAGCGATGCCAAGCTTGATGCGCCACGGATCCGAATCGCCCGCGAACTGCTGGACCACGGCGTTGCTCACGAACGCGAGCAGGATGCCCAACACGATGTTGAACTGGAACAGGCCGGTGAGCGCGCCACGCCGATCGGCCGGCGCGATCTCGGCGATGTACACGGGCGCGAGCACCGACGACGCGCCGATCGCGAGCCCGCCCACGAAGCGGAAAAAGTAGAAGGACTCGAGGTTCCAGCAGAACGCGCAGCCCAGCGCGGAGGCCACGTACATCGCGCCGACCGCCTTGAGTGCATCGCGCGATCCGTATTTGTCGCCGGGCGGTCCGGCGACCAGCGCACCCAGGAACGTGCCGATGAGCGCACTCGCGACGGCGAAGCCGGCCCAGAAACTGCCGGGCGCGAGATGGAAAGTTTCGCGGATGGAACTCGTGACCCCGGAGATGACGACCGTGTCGAAGCCGAACAACAGACCCGCAAGACTCGCGGTCACGATGACGCCGAGATGCCTGGATGTGGACATCGATCCCCCGCTGACGCCCGTATAAGAAGAGTGGGCGTTCTTTTATGAAAGTTCGTTTAGTTATATTACGGCAATGGTCCCGCGGGGTGAAACATGGTTCGTGTGCTAACAATCCTTTGCCTTCTCGGTACCGGAGTCGGCCCGGCCCGGGCCGCGGACTCGGGCGATCCGGCCACCGTTGCGCTCATCCGCAAGATGGAGGCCGAGCGGATCGACGCCGGTTTGCGCAAGGACGTCGCGGCCATCGAGACCGCCACGGCCGACGACTACGTGCAGATCGACATGGCGGGCAACATCCGCGACAAGGCGACGCAGATGAAGCGCCTCGCCTCGTCGGAGGTGAACATGACGTCGAACACGCTCGACGACATGGTGATCCGCGTGTACGGCGACACCGCCGTGGTGACGGGCCGCGCGACCGCGGTGGGAACCATCCGCGGCGAGCCCTATCCGCGCATCCGCTTCACGCGCATCTACGTCAAGCGCGGCGGCGAGTGGCAGGTCGTGCTCTACCAGCAGACTCGCACGCAATAGTTAGCGGGCAAGCGCGGCGGCGGCGAACAGCACCAGCACGATCGACCAGATGAGGATCATCGATCGGCTGCCGGATTCCCGGTGAGCGGCGGATTTTCCGTCCATGGGCGTGACGATGGACGGACAATCGGGCGCCCCGCGAACGCCATTGTGGCGAATCGTGTAAGCGGGACCCGAAATCGGGTCAATGCCTTCCGGAGTGGCGATTGACGTCGGCTGCCGGACGTACGACCCTTCCGCCCCCCGAAAATAGATCTGACCCCTTTAATGCCCGCTGCTGAAATCGCGCGTGTTCGCGCGGAGATCGACAAGCTCTATCGCAAGGATTCCCGCCGCATCTTCGCGACGCTGATCCGCCTGCTCGGCGATTTCGACCGCGCCGAGGAAGCGCTCGCCGACGCCTTTCGCGCCGCGATGGAGAAATGGCCGGCGGAAGGCATTCCGCAGAATCCGGGGTCGTGGCTGGTGTCCGCGGGCCGATTCAAGTCGATCGACAAACAGCGTCGCGAGAAGCGCTTCGACCATCTCGAGGACCGGCCCGACGTCGCCGAGTCGCTCACCGACGACTCCGCGGCGCCCGACGCATTGCCCGAACTGCTCGAGGACGACCGGCTGCGGCTGGTCTTCACCTGCTGCCATCCCGCGATCGCGCCCGATGCACAGGTGGCGCTCACGCTGCGCGAAGTCTGCGGCCTCACCACCGAGGAGATCGCCGCCGCCTTCCTCACGCCCGCGCCGACGCTCGCGCAGCGCATCGTCCGCGCCAAGAACAAGATCCGCGACGCCAACATTCCCTTCGAAGTGCCGGCGCGCGAACAGCTCGCGGGGCGTCTCGACAGCGTGCTGCGCGTCGTCTACCTCGTCTTCAACGAGGGGTACATGGCGAGCAGCGGCGAAGCGCCGACGCGCGCCGACCTGTCTGGCGAGGCCATCCGCCTTTGCCGTCTGATCCTCGAACTGTTGCCGGAACCCGAGGTGCGCGGGCTGCTGGCGTTGATGCTGCTGCACGAGTCGCGGCGCGAGACGCGCCACACCGCGAGCGGAGAAGTGATCCTGCTCGACGATCAGGATCGCAGCCGCTGGAACCGCGCGCTCATCGCCGAAGGCGCGGAACTCGTGCGCGCCGCCTTGTCGTCGCAGAACTTCGGGCCGTACTCCGTGCAAGCCGCGATCGCCGCCGTGCACGCCGAGTCGCCCTCGTCCGGCGAGACGGATTGGAACGAGATCGTCGGCCTCTACGACCTGCTATTGCGGATCACGCCCTCACCGGTCATCGAACTCAATCGCGGCGTGGCCGTTGCGATGCGCGACGGGTTCGACGCCGGGCTCGCCGAGGTCGACCGGTTGCTGGCGGCAGGCAAGCTCTCGTCGTATTCGCTGGCCCATGCGGCGCGCGCCGATTTCCTGCGGCGGCTCGGACGCCATGGCGAGGCGCGCCAGTCGTACGCGCGCGCCATCGAGCTGACGGCCCAGGGCCCCGCCCGGCGCTTCCTCGAGAGGCGAGTCGCCGAACTCACGACCTGAAAAAGCATTCGGAATGAGCAATCCGGCCTGTCGATTTCCCGGGCCGCCACTCGACTACTTCATGCGCCCCCTGCGGGCGATCAGGAGACCGCCGTGAAATACCTATGCCTCGTGTACCTCGCGCCCGACGTCTGGGATGCCTGTTCCGATTCCGACTGCGCCGCCTACGGCGACACCCTGCGCAACCGGGGCCAGTTGCTCGGCGGCACGCCGCTGCATCGGACGGACACCGCGACCACCGTGCGCGTGCGCAACGGTGAGGTCTCCGTGACCGACGGCCCCTTCGCCGAGACGAAGGAAGCGCTGTCGGGCTTCTACCTGATCGACGCGCGCGATCTCAACGAGGCGATCCAGATCGCGTCGAAAATCCCGCCCGCCAGATACGGCAGCATCGAAGTGCGTCCGACGCGCGAGCTCGCCATCGCTCCCTAACCCGAGGCCCATCCCATGCACTCCGACATTTTCGTCAATCTGCCCGTCAAGGATCTCAATAAGTCCGTCGAGTTCTTCACGAAACTCGGCTACACGTTCAACCCGCAGTTCACCGACGAGAACGCGACCTGCATGATCCTGGGCGACAAGCTCTACGCGATGCTGCTCGTCGAGAAGTTCTTCTCGACGTTCACGAACAAGGCGATCACGGACACGGCGAAGTCCACGGAAGTGCTGACCTGCGTTTCCTGCACCAGCCGCGAGCAGGTCGACAGCCTCGTGCAGCTCGCCCGCGAGCACGGCGCGAAAGTGCCGCGCCAGGCGCAGGACCATGGGTTCATGTACGCCCATGGTTATGAAGACCTGGACGGGCACACGTGGGAACTGATCCACATGGTGGGGTCGCCACCAGCCCCTTGAGCCCTTGATTCCGTGATGCAGCTACGCCGGGCGGCAGACGATTGCCGCCCGGATCAAGCGGCCGGGCGAACGGCCGTTAACGGGACGGCCATCCCCCGAAGCCCGTCCCATGAAGAGCTCCGCGCAGACCATCTCCACCGAGGAACTCGATCGCGTCCTGCACGCCGCCATGGCGGACGAGTCGCTCGAGCTGCCGCCGCCGCCGCAGGTGGCCGTCGAAGTCACGCGCCTCACGCGCGCGGACGAGTCCGACGACGGCGCCGCTGGCGCCAATGCCGCCGAACTGGCCAGGCTCATCCAGCGCGACGTCGCGCTCGCCGGCCAGGTGATGCGCATCGCGAACTCCGCGCTGTATGCGCGCCGTGCACCGGTGGTCACGCTGCCGCAGGCCATCGCGTGGCTCGGCATGCGCGAGGTGCGCACGATCGCTTACGCAGTCGCCGTGCAGGGCCAGGTGTTCGCATCCACTCACTTCCGCAGGGAAATGACGGAGCTGTGGCGGGAGTCGGTGACCACGGCGCTGTTCGCGCAGGAAGTCGCGCGCCTCAAGCGACGCAACGTCGAATCCGCCTACCTGTGTGGCCTGCTCCACCGCGTGGGGCTCGCCATCGTGCTCTCCCGCGTCGGCTCCGCCGCGCTCATGAACCGCCTGTCTCCCGATCCGCAGGCCGTCCTGAAATTCGCGGCGCAGCACGAAGCGCGGGTGGGCGCGCAGCTCGCGAAAGCCTGGTCGCTGCCGCCCGCCGTGACCGCGGCGATCAGCCATTGGCGCGACCCGGCAAAGGCCACCGAGTCGCGCGTCGAGGTCATGGAAGTCGCGCTCGCGCGGCAGATCTCCGACGAACTGCGCACGCCCGGCGCCGGTGGCGAGTTGCCCGATTCGATGCTCGGCCCGGTTTCGCTGTGGATGGACGAGCTGTCCATCTACCCGGACGAGCTGTTCACCTTCATGGCGCAGCGTGCCGCGATCTACGCGACCGCGGAAAGCTTCACGTGAGCCCCGCAGCGCCGCTCGACTTCGACGTCCTCGTCATCGGCTCGGGACCCGCCGGCCAGAAAGCGGCCATCCAGTCGTCGAAGGCCGGCAAGCGGGTGGCGATCAT
This sequence comes from uncultured Pseudomonadota bacterium, assembly GCA_902826225.1. GTDB lineage: Bacteria > Pseudomonadota > Gammaproteobacteria > Steroidobacterales > Steroidobacteraceae > CADEED01. Next base: position 16,733 of record CADEED010000016.1, read on the forward strand.
CGAACGCGACCGGGAGGTCGGCGGCAACTGCGTGCACACCGGCACGATCCCGAGCAAGTCCTTGCGCGAGCACGCGCTGCGCCAGCGCGTGCGGCGAGTCGATCTCATGGAACAACCGATGCGCTCGCTGCTCGACGGCGTCGGCGTGACGGTCGCCGCGCACGACGCATACATGCAGGCGCAGCTCGAACGCAATCACATCACCCTGCTGCGCGGCCGCGCGAGCTTCGTCGCGCGGGACCGCGCCCGTGACGGGACCTCGCACACGCTCGCCATGCGCCGCATCGACGGCTCACTGGCCACGGTGCGTGCGCACATCGTCGTCATCGCGACCGGCTCCCGGCCGCGCGCGCCCGCGAGTCTCGCGGTCGATCACGAACACGTGCTCGACAGCGATTCCATCCTCTCGCTTGCGTATCTGCCCCGCAGCCTGCTGGTGCTCGGCGGCGGCGTCATCGCGAGCGAGTACGCCGCCATGTTCGCCGCGCTCGGCTGCAAGGTCACGCAGGCGGACCAGCAGGACAAGCCGCTGGCATTCCTCGATCCGGAACTCACGGCGTTCTACCTCGACGAGCTGCGCCGCAACGGCGGCGAATACATCCCGCGCGCGGAGGCGGTGAGCACGCGCTGGGACGGCGTGTCGCAGGTGAGCACCGGCTTCAAGGATGGCCGCGTGATCCTGGCCGACAAGGTGCTGGTGGCCCTGGGACGGCTCGCGAATGTCGACGGACTCGAGCCCGGTAACGCCGGCGTCGCGCTCACGGGCCGCGGGCATGTGCAGGTCGACGATCGGCTGCAGACGACCGCGCCGGGCATTTACGCGGCCGGCGACGTCATCGGCCCGCCGGCGCTCGCGTCGGTCTCGATGGAGCAAGGTCGCCGCGCCGCCTGCCACGCGCTGGGGCTGCTGGTGCCCTCCGATCCCGTTTCCCGGCTGCCGTCGGGCGTCTACACGATCCCTGAGATTGCGACGGTGGGCCTGGACGAGGCCGGAGCGCGCCGGCATTTCGGCGGGGCCGTGGTCGGACGCGCCCGCTTCGAGGAGATCGCGCGGGGGCAGATCAATGGCTCGCAGCGCGGCCTGCTCAAGCTCGTGGCGGACCCGGGCGGCCGCCGTGTCGTCGGCGTGCACATCGCGGGCGACGGCGCAACCGAGCTCGTGCACATCGGGCAGCTCGGCCTCGCGGCGGAGCTCGACGTCGACGCGTACGTCGACAATGTCTTCAACTTCCCGACGATGGCGGAGGCCTACCGCATCGCGGCGCTCGACATCGTCAAACAGCGCGGGCGTCTCGCGACGAGCGATGCCGTCGCGGACGCCGTGTCGGCGCTGCTCTAGAACTGCTTCGAGAAGGTGATCCCGATCGTCCGCGGCAGGTTCGTGATGATGTACGGCTGCAGGCCGCACAGCGGTGTCGAATTGATCGGCACCGTGCCCGGCTGGAAAATGCCGCACTCCGTCGTCCGGCCTATCTCCGCGCGCTCGTCGGTGAGGTTCTTGACGAACAGTTCGACACCCCAGCTGTCGTTCGAGATACCCGCCGAGAGATCGAAGATCGAGTACGCCTCTTGCTTGCCGAGGATGTCGCGCTCGGCCGTACGCAGGTCGGTCCACGCCGCATCCTGGTAGACCAGCGCGCCCTGCACGTGCGCGTTCAAACCCGCGAGCGGAAATTCGTGGCGCGCGACCATGTTGCCCTTGAAGCGCGGTTGCACGGGCAATTCCTGCCCCTTCGGCGCCTGCACGATCGTGCCCGCCGGCGCGTCCGGATCGGAGCAGTCGGCGACGGGCGTGCCGATGCGCGGATCGCCCGGCTCGAGATCGTCCGCGCTGAAGTTCACGCCGCAATAGTCGGCCGTCGTCTCCGCATTCAGCAGCGAGAGTGACGTCGACAGCGTGAAGCCGTTCGTCACGGCGAACACCACTTCGGTCTCGAAACCGGTGATCTGCGCCTGGCCCGCATTGCGAATCTCGGTGAGCCCGTTGGCGCCGAGGAATGAGTACTGGAAGTCGTCCCAGTCCTGCCGGAAGAAGGCGCCGTTCCAGCGCACCCGGTTGTCGGCCATCGTGGTCTTGAAGCCGAACTCGTAGTTCGTCAGGAAGTCCGCCGCGTAGGGCGGAACCGTGCCGCGGCGATTGATGCCGCCCGGACGGAAGCCTTCGGAGAACGTCGCGTAGACCATCGCGTTGTCCGAGACCTTGTACGAAAGATTGAAACGCTTGGTGTTGCCGTCTTCCTTCGTGACCTTGTCGAGGTTGATGCACGGGGCCGCGCGGAAATCGGTCTGGTCGAAGCATGCCGCCTCGCCAGTCATGCCGCTGAAGCCCAGGCTGTAGCCGAAGAATCCGACCAGCGAATTCTCGGCCTCGAAGAAGCGGATGCCGGCGGTGGCGGTGAGCTTGTCCGTGATGTCGAAAGAGAACTCGCCGAAGAGCGCGTCGTCCTTGTCCTGGCGCTCCTGGTCCGTGAGCCAGAGCGTGTCGGGATTGCCGGGGATGTCGAAGGCGTCCGTGAGGTTCGCCACGCGGTACGACTGGAAGATCGCGTGATTCTGCTTCTGCGTGAACGCGCCGACCGTCAAGCGCCAGCGGTTCTCCGCGGGTGAGCTCAATCGCAGCTCATGGCTCACCTTCTTGTAGCCGTCGCGGCCCACGATGTACTGCGAGGGATCGATGAGCTCGCCGTCGTTGTCGTACATGTACGCACCGTACGAGCAGCAGGTGTCGTAGAAGAATGCGTAGTCGGCGTAGTCGAGCTCGGTGTCGACGTCGCGCTTCATCCATGCGCCGGCGTACGTGAGGTCCCAGCTGCCGATCTTGCCGTTCAGCGTCAACGCCGCCTGCGTCCACTTGTCTTCGATGCCCTCGGGCAGGCCATGCGCGACCTTGAGGTCGCCGACCGTCGGGTCGTAGCCGAACGAACCGTTCGCGCTCGTCTTCTGGAACATGACCGAGGGCGTGATCGTCCAGTTGTCGTTGAGCTCGATGCCGAGCATCGCGCGCGCGCCGACCTTGTCGATGTCGTTGTAGTCGTCCTCGACGAACGCGCTGTTGTCGAGCGCGATGCCCGAGGTGGGGAACACCCGCGTGCTGCGCACGTTGTCGATGTAACCCGGCTCGTAGGTCTTCCAGCCGACGAGGCGCACGGCCATTTTCTCGCCGATCGGAATGTTCACGAAGCCCTGGCCGGAGTAGCCGAAGCCGCCTTCGAGCGTGCTGCCGGTGATCTCCGCGGCCGCGTCGAACGCCTCCGGATCGGGCTTGTTGGTGATGATGCGGATCGTGCCCGCCTGCGAACTGGCGCCGTACAGCGTGCCCTGCGGACCGGCGAGGACTTCGACGCGGGCGATGTCGTAGATCTGCACGTCGAGCGCGCCGGTGATCGTCGTGATCGGCTGCTCGTCGAGGTACATGCCGACCGATGGCAGCGGACCCGAGTGGTTGGCGTTCTCGCCGCTGGCGACACCCCGCATGTACGGGCGCGCGAGGCCGGGGCCGATCGACTGGTACGACACGTTCGGCAGGAACTTCACGTAGTCCGCGAAACTGTCGACCTTGAGTTCGGCGAGCTGCTTCTCGCCGATGGCCTGGATGCTGAGAGGAACGTCCTGCAGGCTTTCGCTGCGCTTCTGCGCCGTGACGACGACCTCGTCGAGGCCGACCTCCTCCGCCTGTTGCGCCTGGGCCGCAGTCGCCCCGACGAGTACCGCGCCCGCGAAGGGCAACGTGCGTTTGACGGCATCTGCAATGCTCAGAGTTTCTCGGCTCATGGCGTTCCCCGGTTGTCTTGGTTTCGTGGACGTTCGGCTCGTCCCTGCCAGTGACGCCGAGTGTATGCCACAGGCCACAGAATCAAAACGGGGTGCCGGGATATCGTTCCAGGACGGCGCCCAACGCCTGTTCCAGTGGCCCCAGCCAGGGCTGGTAATGGCGCCATTGCTCCATCCCCTCGCGGAAAATCGGCCGGCGCACCTGCTCGGAGCTGGCCGTCCGCACGGCTCGATCGTTCTCGTGGAAGCGCAGCACCCCGTCTTCGAACGGCAGCCCGCAATGCTCGAGCAGCCGGCGGATTTCGGCCTCGGTGTCCTCGACCATGTTCTCGTAGAACACGCGGTGGATGCGCCCCGGCAGCACGGCGTCGAAGTGCGCCATGAGTTCGACGTAGTTGGCGTAGTACCGGCCGATCTCGTTGAGGTCGTACGTGAAGTTCTGGCCGCGGGCGAAGTGCTGCTTGAAGCACGAGAAGCAGCAGCCGAGCGGATGGCGGCGCGCATCGATGATCCTGGCGTTCGGCAGCATCAGGTGGATGAGCCCGGCGTGGGCGAAGTTGTTGGGCATCTTGTCGATGAAGAATGGCCGCTGCGTCTTGCGCTGGATCCGCGTCTGCGCGAGATACTGTTCGCCGAAGGCGCGCATTTCGTCCGCGGAGAACTTCTCGAGCGCCCGCGGATAGGCGGACTCTTCGCCGCGCGACGTGCGCTTGCCGATGGCGCGCGCGATCATCGTGACGTCCGGAAGCTCCTGGGTTCCCTCGACCTGGGAGTGTGACGCCAGGATCTGCTCGATCAGGGTCGAACCCGAACGCGGCAGGCCGACCACGAAGATGGGATCGGCCGCCACGGCGCCCCATCCCGCGCGTTCGGCAAAGAACGCGGGCGTGAAGAGCTTCTTCGAACGGGCAACGTGCGCCGCGTTGTCCTCGGCGTCGTAGCGGATGAGCTTGCGGCGCAGCGCATTGCCGCGCGCGTAATGTTCGAACGACGCCGCGAAGTCCGCCTCGTCCTCCAGCGCCTTGCCGAGCGAGAACTCGAAGTGGAAGCGGTCTTCGTTCTTGAGGTCGGTGCGGGCGAGCTGCGCGCGCATCGTGGCGATGTCGTCCGCCGTGAAGCGGAATGTCTTGAGGTTCGCGAGACTCCACCACACCTCGCCGAACTGCGGCGAGAGTTCGATGCAACGCCGGTAAGCCTCGATGCTGGGCGCGTTCTGGCCGGCGGTCTTGAGCGCGTGCCCCAGGCTCATCCATACGCGCGGCTGTCTTGGATAGTCGTCGAGCACGGCGCGATACAGCGCGATCGATTCCTCGTATTCGCCGACGCGGTTGAGAACCGCGGCCTTGAGATTGCGCAACCCCGGGTTCGACGGCTCGTCCGCCAGCAGAGCCTCGACTTCGCGCAGCGCCGCCGCCGGCTTGTTGGTCCGATGCAGCATCATCGCGTAGTTCTGGCGCGCCGCCGTGAAACCCGGCGCGAGCTCGAGACAGCGCGCGAGCAGGGTCTCGGCGTCGTTGATGCGGCCGATGCGCGCGGCGACCTCCGCCAGCATGCGGATCGCGGCGACATCGGTCGGATGCCGGCGCAGATGCTCGCGCAGCATCGTCTCCGCCTCCGGGATGCGGTTCTCCGCGAGCGCGAGCGCGGCATTCATGAGCCGCGGATCGTGCGTCGAGTGGCGGATGTGCTGCGCGTACGCCTCGTCGGCCGCTGCGTGCATTTCCAGCGCCGAGTAGTGATCGCCGAGCGCGCGCCACACGTCCGGCAGCTCCGGACGGAAGTGCACGGCGCGTTTCAGCGCCTCGATGGCGGCATCGCCCTGCCCGACGCGCCCGAGGGACAGCCCCAGCAACGCGAGCGCGTTCGGCTGGTCCGGAAAGACCTTGAGGATCTCGCGTGCCTGCTCGACCGCGGATTGCGGCTCGCGCTCCATCAGGCGCCGCGCGTGCAGCAGCGCGACCTCGAGCGTGCCGAGCGGTTCGACCGGAGAGCTCATCCCCGTCTCAGCGACGCTTGCCCGCGAGGTCCGTGAGCAGCGCGTGCCAGTACGTGAGGCTGTCGTAGAACGACTGCACCGGCAGCCGTTCGTTGAGGCCGTGCGCGAACTCGTCCTTCGGCCGGACGAAATTGCCGTCGACGCCGTAGGTCGGGATGCCGGCGGCGCGGAATACCAGGCCGTCGGTCGCACCCGAGGCCTGCGACGGAACGATCGGCACGCCGGGCTGGATCTTGTGGATCGCGCGCGTGACCGCCTGCATGACGTCCTGGCGCAAAGGCGAGGCGTCGCTCGAGATCGACGGCCGCACGAGCGAGACATCGGCGTTCTTGCCCACGATTTCCTGCAACGTGCGTTGCACGTCCTCGATCCTGACGCCGGGGAAGATGCGGCAGTTCACGTTGGCGCGCGCGGATTGCGGCAAGGCATTCTCGGCGTGGCCGCCCGTCAGCATGGTGGCGACGCAGGTCGTGCGCATTTGGCTGTTGAAGTTCACGTCCTTCTCCAGAACCGCGACGGCAGCCGGATCCCCGGGCTTCGCGGCGAACGCCTTCATGGCGACGCTCACCGGGCCGGTCTTCGTGGTGCTCGCCTGCGCGAACGACGCGACGGTCGTGTCGTTCCACTGGACGGGAAACTTGTATGCCCGCAGTTTCGTCAACGCGTCGGCGAGCTCGTAGATGGCGTTGTCGTCGCGCGGCAGCGAGCTGTGTCCGCCGGGATTGCGCGCGGTGAGGTAATAGTCGGCGTAGGTCTTCTCGGCCGCCTGCAGCGTGAAGTACAAGGCCTTGCCGGTCGCGTCGTCGAGCGTTCCGCCACCGCCGTCCGAATTGAGCGCGTACTCGGCGTCGATCAGCTCGCGGTGGTTCTGCACGACGTCGCGCACCGTCTCCATCGCCGTTTCCTCATCGCCGCTGAAGTAGATGATGAGGTCGCGGGTCGGGACGAACTTCTCGGCCTTGAGCCGCAGGAACGTCGCGGTCAATGCCGTGGTGCCCTGCTTCACGTCGTAGGTGCCGCGGCCGTAGAAAAAGCCGTTTTCCTCGATCAACGTGAACGGATCGCGCTCCCAGTCCTCGCGCTTCGCGGTCACGACGTCCATGTGCGCCATCAGCAGGATGGGCTTGCCGCCCTTGCCGGACCCCCGGTAACGCACGACCAGCGAGGCCGTCGCGTCGCCCTCGCCCTTGAACGGCAGGATGTGGATGTCCTCCGCGGGAAATCCGCCGGCGCGGAACTCGCCCGCGAGGTACTCGGCGAACTCCATCATCTTCGCGTTGCCGAGCGAGGTGGGGATCGCGATGGACTTCGCGTAGATCTCGCGCGCCTTGGCATCGTGCGCACTGCGGGTCTGGGCATTCGCGAGCGGCGCCACCACGGCAAACAGGCAGGCGGCTGCCACGATTCGGGGGAGGTTCATCGAAGGCTCCGGAAATGACCTGCGGCGATCTTACTCTTCATGATGCCGTGCGCGGCGAACACCGCGATGAACGGCACGAACGACGACAGCACCCGCCGGCCGACGAATGCGAGCGACACCGCGGTCGCGGCCACCGTGATCGCCAGCAGCAGCCAGGATTTCCGGCGGACCGTCGCCGGCGGCGCGTCGATGCCGAGGTAGCCGCGCCGGCTGAACAGGGTCGCGACGATGCCGACGCCCAGCACCCAGAACAGCATGGCCGATCCCTCGAGCCGGCCGTATTCCTCGTTGAGCCATGGCCAGCGCGTGATCAGCGCGATCGTCCCGCTCACGAAATACAACGCGATGCCGAGGTAGATGCGGTTGAGCACGGCGCCGTTGCGCCACAGCAGCACCGTCGCCGCGATCGCGAGCGAAGTCGCGGCATAGTAAGGAGCGCGCCACTCCAGCTGGGCGCGCGGATCCATCACCGCCATGTAGATCAGGAACACCGCGAGCGGCAGCGCCTCGACGGCTCTTAGTGCGAAGGCCTTCATGGATTATCATTGTGCAATGGAATCGACGACGGCCGACTGGGTTTCCGAAACCCGCTTCGGCAAATGGTTTCTGAGCACCGAGACGTGGTACCGCGAGGTGCTCTCGGTGGCGCTCCGGGAGATGCGCGAGATCGCGGGACCGTCGATGCCGCCGATCAGGCGGCTGCTCGATGTCGGTTGCGGACAGGGGCGTTCGTTCGAACTGCTCGCGGAACGTTTCCGGCCGCGCGAGATCGTCGCGGTCGACATCGATCCGCTCATGGTGCGCATCGCGCGCGACACCGCCGGCCGATGCGCGGTGCCCGTCACGGTGATGCAGGGTTCGGTGAAGAAACTCGACCTGGCGGACGGCTCGGTCGATGCGATCGTCTGCCACCAGCTCATCCATCACTGCTCGCAGCAGGCGCAGGTGCTGAGCGAACTGTTCCGCGTGCTCGCGCCAGGCGGGATGCTGTTGCTGGGCGAATCCTGCGAGGAGTTCATCGACACCTGGTCGGTGCGCTGGTTCTTCCGTCACCCGCCCGGCGTACAACATTCGGCGGACGAGTACGTGCGCATGGTTCGCGACGCCGGCTTCGGCGTCGCGCCGCGCGACATCCGCACCTCGACGCCGTGGTGGTCGCTGTGGGAATTCGGGATCCTGCGCAGGTACGGGCTGGTGCGCTCGCCGCTGCCCGTCACCGAACTACTGCTGCTCGCCAGGAAGAGTTAGACCGCGCCCTATCCCGACGGCTTGCTGAGGACGGCTCCGTCGTCGGCCACGCGAACACGGACCCGGCGTGCACATGGCTCGCGGACTTTCCGCCCGGACCATAGTTCACCCGGACGACCGTGAGCCTCGTGCCCGGCACGTTCGGCAACAGCTCGCTGAACACGGTTTCAGCCGACGGCTCGTCGGCCGCCCAGGTACGGGCTCCGAGCAACGCGACGCCCATCACGCAGGCGCCCGCGGCCGCGGCCATCCAACGACTCTGCAACACTCGTTTCATGCGTCACCTACTAACTAGTTGTAGGAATCGGACGACGCGCGCCGCCGTCACATGTCGGGCCGTGTCCCACACCCGCGCGCTTATGTCGAGGATCGCATGATTCCGAAACGGGCCTCCCGTAGGATCGCATCCACCACAGGCGAGATGGACCCGAGAAAATGGCCGTGAGATCGACCGTTTTGCTGAGCCTGGCCGCGGCCTTCGCGCCGCTGGCCCAGGCGCAAACCACACCCTCTTCCGCGCCGGTGACGAGCAGCAGCAAGTCCGACGCGCCGATCCCCAACCCGCCGCGCAATCTCATCGTCCCCGACCGCGGCAAACTCCTGCTGACGGGCGGCTTCAGCGACGTCGACGGCGCCGGCGGCGGCGGTCTCGTGCCGTGGGCGCTGATCACGGGCTACGGCACCGAGGACAGCTATGGCTTCAACGGGCACTACACCCAGGTGAACCTGCGCGAGTTCGAGCTGCGCACGTACGGTGTCGGCATCGGTATTGCCGACCGTGTCGAGATCTCCGCGGCGCGTCACGACTTCGAGGTCACCGGCGCGGCGCTCGAAGGCCTCGAGGTGTCGCAGGACATCTTCGGGCTGAAAGTGCGGGTCGCCGGGGATGCGGTGTACGGCCAGGACACGTGGCTGCCGCAGCTCGCGCTCGGCGCCGAGTTCAAGCGCCACCGCGGCATCGGGAATGCGGGCGAGCTCACCAGCCCGCGGCAGCTCGGCGCCACAGACGAGGACGGCGTCGACCTCTATCTCTCGGGCACGAAGGTATTCCTCGCGCAAAGCCTGCTCCTGAACGTCACGCTGCGGCACACGAAGGCGAACCAGTTCGGCCTGCTCGGCTACGGTGGCGACGTGAACGACAGCGGCAAATTCAACCTCGAGACCACGGTGGGCTACATGCTCACGCGCAAGCTGGCGCTCGGCGGCGAGTATCGACAGAAGCCGCGCTCGCTGGGCGTCGACGACGAAGGCGACGCCTGGGACCTGTTCGTCGCCTGGGCACCGAACCGGCACGTGTCGGTGGTCGCGGCCTACGTGAATCTCGGCAGCATCCTCGGGCCCGCGACGACGGTCGATCGCGATCAGACGGGCTCCTATCTATCCGTCCAGTTCGGGTACTGACATGAAACCAATCACGCTCATGCGCTCCCTCTTCGCCGCTTGCCTGCTCGCCGCATCGCTGGGTTGGGCCACGCAGGCGCAGGCCGAGGAAACACTCTTCGCGCAGATCGGCGGCGAACCCAAGCTGCGCGCGTCCGTCGACAAGCTCGTCGAGATCATGCTGGTCGACGAACGCATCAACTTCACGTTCGCGGACACGGACATCGACAAGTTCAAGAGCCTGCTCTACGACCAGCTGTGCGAACTCACCGGCGGTCCGTGCAAATACCTGGGCCGCGACATGATCGAGTCGCACAAGAAGCTCAACACGACGAACGAACAGTTCAACGCGCTCGCAGAGGATCTCTACAAGGCGTTCGACGAGGTCGGCGTGCCGTATCGCGTGCAGAACCGCGTCATGGCGCTGCTCGCGCCGATGCAGCCGCAGGTCGTCGACAAGATCCCCGCGAAGGAATAGCTCAGTGGCTGCGGCTGGGCTCGGCCGCATTCGAATAGCGCCGCGCGGCCACCGTCGGCGTCGCGCGCGCCTCCGCGACCTGCACCGCCGCCGCGGGCGGCGCGACGGCCGCCGGCTTCGGCGGCACCTCGGTGAGCGCGATGGCCTCCGCCCGGCCGATGAGCGTGCGCAGATCGGGCAATGATGGCGAGAGGCTCTGCGCCTGCCTGAGCGCAGCCAGCGCCTCGCGGCCGCGCTCGAGCGTCAGCAATGCCGACCCGCGCGCGAGCAGTGTCACCGCGTCCTTGCGCGGTCCCGCATCCGTGAGCGCGACGATGCCCAACGCCACGTTGCGATCGCCCGCGTGCAGCGCGTCGGCGGCGACGTACGACGCGAGCGCCGCCGCGGACTCGTTGCGCTGCTGGTGCAGCTGCGCGAGCCGCGAGTGAACGTCGAATTCGTCCGCGGCGCCGCGCAACAGCGCCGACTGGCAGGCCGCGAGGGCGGCGTCGTCCTCTCGCCGCTTGCAGAGATTGAGGGCGGCCTGCCGCTGCTGCTGGGCCAGCGCGGTCTTCGTGGACACGTTCGCGTCGTTCGGCGCGAGCTGGCGCGCCCTGCGCAGCGTGACCTCGGCGTCCGCGGGCCGGTTGATCTTGAGCTGCGCGTCGGCCTTCGCGAGCACGATCTGCACGTCGTCGGGCCTGAGCTTGAGCGCCTCGTCGCAGGCGTTGAGCTCGCCCAGGCGGGAACAGCGCAGCAGGTTGCGCGACACGCGCGCCGCCACCTCGGCCTCCTCGAGTCCCGCGAAGTACGTCTGTTCGCTGGAAAGACTGCGCGTGTTCCGCAACCTGGTCTGCAGATCGGGGTTCCGCGGATGCAGCGCTTCGCCCTCCTCGAGGGTACGCACCGCCTCCGGGTAACAATTGGCCTGGATCAGCGCGTCCGCCAGCGCGAACCGCTTCGGCAGCGATTCGGGCGCCGCGTCGAGCGCCGCATGCGCCGCGGAGACGGCCGGCGTCCCGGCCGCGCAGACGCCACCGCCGTCGTGCGCGTGCGCCGCGCCGGCCAGCAGCCACAGCAAGCCGAGCGGCGCGAGCGCGCGGATCACTGGTAGCCCTCGATGTTGCCACCGCGGCCGAGCTTGTCGAACACCCAGACGCCGTTCGGTAGTTTGACGAGGTTGAACAGGTACCACTGCCCCACGGTGCGGTAGGGCGGGTTCTCGCGCGCGATGATGCCGTCGAGCTCCGCGCGCAGCTGCTTCATGCCGTACTCCGCGGGCTTGCCGCCGACGACGCCGTCCTGGTCGGTGTCCTCGCCGTCGCGGTTCGACTTCGCGAGCTTCGCGATCTCGCCCGCGAGCAACTGCGCCTCGTCCACCGAGCTCGCCGCGGCGACGTCCATGGCGAGGAGATCGATGAGCTCGCAGCGTTCGACCACGCGCACGATGTTGCGCGCGAACTCCGTCGCGCCCTGCTGTACGTTGGGCGACGCGTCGGGCGAGGTCGCGGCGAACGAGATGTGGTTGGCGGCCATGACGATCGAGTGCTTCACCCCGAAACCCTCCTTCGACGTCGTCGCGGTGACCGCGGCCTGCACCCGCTGCTTGAGCAGCGCGAGATCCGCCGTCTGCGTCGCCTCCGCGGCGAGCGTGTAGACGTCTTCGGCCTGCTTTTCCGCGACGAGCAGGTAGCCCTGCCGGCCCGGCGTCACGTGCACGCCGGTCAATGCATGCCCGAGGTGCACGTGCGCGATGGACGGCGGCCGGCTGACGCACGCGGCGAGCACCAGTGGCAGGACGACCGGTGCGAGCCAGGAACCCGAACGGCGTGATTCAGCGGGCATTTCCGATCTCCCTGA
>CADEED010000016.1:28874-45336 GCA_902826225.1 uncultured Pseudomonadota bacterium
CGCCTGGTAGCCGGCCGCGAAGCGATTGCGATAGGCGGGCCGTACGAACGCAGGCGAGGTGAACCACGAACCGCCCCGCGCCTCGTGCTGCGCGCAGTCGCCGTCGCGGACGGGGGAACCGTCGGCCGGCGCGTTCGTGTAGTCGTCGCGCCAGCAGTCCTGCGTCCATTCGAAGACATTGCCGAGCGTGTCGGCGATGCCGAACGCATTGAGCTCGAAGGTGCCGACGGGCGCGGAGCGCACGTAGTCGTCCTCGCAGGCGAACGTGGCCCAGCCCGGATAGGCCTGCGCGGCCGTCGCATCCGCGGCATTGGCGCTCTTGCACGCATCCTCCGGCTTCGCCCAGGGCAACACGGCGCCCGCGCGCGCGAAGTACTCCCATTCGGATGCGCTCGGCAGGCGGTACACGTGCCCCGTGCGCTTCGAGAGCCACTCCGCGTACGCGGTCGCGTCGCCGAAGCTCACGCAGGTCACCGGGTGCGAGGATCGCTGCCCGGCCACCGCATTGCGCCAGTTCACCGAGGCATGCAGCCGCCACTCGCCGTCGTACGACATGCAGCCCTCGGAGGAACGCGGATGGTCCTTCGCGAACTCCGCATATTCACCCACCGTCACTTCGTAGATGCCGGCGGCGAAGGATTTCGCGATGCGGACCACGTGCGCGGGCTGCTCGAACGAGAGCACGTCGGCGTCATCGGCCGCGGAGCCCTGCGTGAACGAGCCCGGCGCCAGCATGATCATGAGCGGACACGTGGGGCAGTCGCGGAACACGTCGCCCGGCACGAGCGGCGCCGTCTTCACGCCCGGCGCGAGGAACCTTGCCCACAGGAAGCCGAGCAGCCCGACGGCGAGGATTCCGCCCACGGCCCAGCGCACGCCGCGCCGCCTCGCCTTCTGCCGCTCGCCGGTGAGGTCGGCGTAGAACTGCCGCACGCCCGGGGTGCGCTCCGCGCGGTCGAACGAGAGCGCCTTCTGCAACGCGCGGAATTCGATCGGCTTCAGGAACTTCGACGGCGCGAGCGGCAGCCGCTGCTCGCGCGCGTCCGCCGACGACATACGCCTGAACGGATGCGTCCCGGTGAGCAGTTCGTGCGTGATGCAGGCCAGCGCGAAGACGTCATCGCGCGGATCCGGGTCCGCGCCGTCGTGCATCTCGGGGCTTGCGTAGTGCGGCGTCAGCGCGCTGAAGCGGCCGCGCCAGGCCTCGGCGTTCGGGTCCTCCTGCGTGCGGCGCAGGAAGCGCGCGATGCCGAAATCGATGACCTTCACGTCCCCCGCCGGCGTGCCGATCACGTTGCCGGGCTTGAGGTCGCCGTGGACGATGTTCTTCGCATGCGCGAACTCGAGCGCATCCACCATTTGCGACACGATGCGCAGCGCTTCCTCGCGCGGCATCGTCGGCGCGAGCGCATCGCGCTTCATGCGCAACTTGAGCGGCGTGCCGTCGAGGTACTCCATCGTCATGAAGACCGTCTGGCCGTCGCGATCCCAGTCGTGCACGCGCACGATGTTCGGATGCGTCAGCGTCTGCAGCTTGCTCGCTTCGTGGTGCATGACGGCGAGCGAGCTGAAGTAGTCGTCGAAGCGGACGGTCAGCACCTTGACGGCCAGGTGCGGATCGCGCGCGCCGGCCTCGACCTTGCGCAGGTCGATGGCCTTGTAGACGTCGCTCATGCCGCCCTCGCCCACGAGCTGCACGAGCTTGAAGCGATGCAGGAGCACGGTGTTGATGTCGACGGGGGCGCGGTGGTTCGGCGCGTTGTCGCCGTCTAGGAACTGCGTGACATCCTGCTCGAGCGGCATGACCTGGGTCTTGTCGGTGTACACCGAGTTCGGCGGCGGCTGGACCACGGTGCGGTCGTCGGCCCGGATGCGCGCGCGGATCCCCTCGATGCCGCCCGGGAAGGGCGCGCGCGCATGCTCGGCGCGCAGCTCGTTCTCGAGCGCCAGCGCGTCGGCGCCGCCGGCCACCAGGGAGTCGACGGTTGCTAGGAGCTGGTCCTGCGAGAGCGCACCGTCGCGAAATCGATGGAGTATCCGTCGCCACTCTGTCATGCCGGACGAAGTCTAGCGTGCGGCGCCGGCCATCCGCGCGACCGCCGGAGCCGCTGCCATCAAGTCGAACCTCGCCAGACGGCGCCTACACGGCGAATGCGCGCGGCGCTTGCATTGGGGGCCCCTACCCTTATTCTCGGTGCCTCGGCACAGCTCAGGCGCCATCTCGGGAGGGAGACCATGTTCGGGCGGATTGCGAATCTGTTTAAGGGGTTCTTGTCGCTGTTCGTGTCGGGCATCGAAAAGCGCAATCCCGAAGCGTTGCTTGAGCTCGAGCAGGAAAACCTGCGCAAGCAGATAGGCAATTTCAACCAGGGCCTCGCCTCCCACGCGGGATTGTGCGAGCGCCTCATGAGCCAGGTGCGCAAGCTCGAGGCCGAGCAGAAGGACCTGCGCGCCAAGACCACCGTCCATGTCCGCGCGGGCAACAACTCCGCCGCCGGCCAGTACGCGCTGCGGCTCCAGTCGGTCGAGGCCCAGCTCACCGAGAACCGGACCCAGCTCGAGCAGGCCGAGAAGACCTACAAGGACCTCGTGAAGGCGCGGGACGTCGCCATGCAGACCGCGCGCGCGAAGATCGAGGGCCTGAAGGGCGCCATCAACGACATGCGCATGAAGCAGGCGATGGCGGAAATCCACGAGATGTCCGCCGGCATGATCACCAACATCGGCGGCGCGGGCGACACCCTGAATCGCCTCGAGAGCATGGTCACCGAAGAGCGTGACAAAGCCGCCGGCCGGGCGCGCGTCGCGCGCGACGCCGTCGACATGTCGCAGGTAGAGGTCAAGGAAGCCGAGATGACCGCGCTCGCCGACCAGGCGCTCGCCGACTTCGCCGCGCGCGAAGGCATCTCGATCAAGGGCGCGGCGGCTCCCGCGCCGGCCGAGCGCTCGATGGGCGAAACCGAGAAGCCGCAAGCCCAGTGAGCACGTAGGTGCCCGCACCCACCTCCGCCCCGGCTTGGGCGAGTGAGCTGGCGCTCGCCTACGAAAGCGGCGCGTCGAGCCAGTTCATCCTCTACGGCAACGTGCACGACCGCCTGGCCGTGGGCGATCGCCTGCTCAACCTCGCCGATTTCCTCGAGGACACGCTGCTCAAGGGCTTCGGCGTCGTCATCTCCTACGATCTCGGCAACGGGCTCAACATCGAGCGCGGCGGCGAGCACGTCGACAAGTGGCAGGGCGCGGATCTGAAACGGCTCGCGCGCGAGCCGCTGCCCGCGATCCAGTGGATAGGCCGCTACCTGCGTTACCTCGGCAACCTGCGCGCGCTCGGCACGAACGAGAAAATCCCGAACGTCGCGGTAATCCTGCGCGACATCGACCAGATCGTGCCGGCCGACGGTTCGGGCTTCGAGCACGGCAGCATCACCAGCCAGTTGCGCGCGTGGGCGTCCGAATCGCCCTTCAGCGACCTGGCGTTCACGAGCCTCCTGATCGCGGACAACCTCAACGACGTCGAGCCGTTGATCGCCTCTTCCGCGCACACCACGCGCACGCGCGTGCCGCTGCCCGACGCCCCTGCGCTCGAACGCGCGGTCACCCTGCTACGCGCGCAATCGGCGAAGGCCTTCGCGACGGATGCCAATCACGCCCAGCTCGCAGCCGCGCTCGCGGGCGTCACGGTCTCGAGCCTGGAAAGTCTCATCCGGATTCGTCACCACGAAGGCAGACCCCTGGCCGACGCGGATCTCGCGAAGCTCAAGAAGGAGCTCGTCGAGCGCGACTCGGCGGGGCTCGTCGAGTTCATCGAAGCGAAGCGTTCGCTCGCCGACTATCACGGCCAGGACGCGCTCAAGGCCTGGCTCAGACAGGACATCGCCCTGTGGCGCGCCGGCGACCTCAAGGCGCTGCCGATGGGCTACCTGCTCTGCGGCCCGGTGGGCACGGGAAAGACCTTCCTGGTCGAGTGCCTCGCCGGTGAAGCCGGTGTGCCGGTGGTGAAGCTCAAGAACTTCCGCGATCGCTGGGTCGGCTCCTCGGAAGGAAACCTGGAGAAGATTTTCCGCCTCATCCGCGCACTCGGCCGCTGCATGGTCTTCATCGACGAGGCGGACCAGACGCTCGGCAAGCGCGACTCGGGCAGCGGCGACTCGGGCCTCTCGGGCCGGATCTATTCGATGATCGCGCAGGAGATGTCGGACGGCTCGAACCGCGGCCGCGTGCTGTGGCTGCTCGCCTCCTCTCGTCCCGACCTCATCGAGGTCGACCTCAAGCGGCCGGGCCGCGTGGACGTCAAGGTGCCGCTGCTGCCCACGAGTACCCCGGCCGAGAGCGCGCAGCTCATCGCGACGCTCGCGAAGCGCTACGGGCTCGCGCTCGAAGCTGCGGACCTGTCGCGGCTCGAAGGGCGCATGCCGACGCTTCTGACACCGGGCGCCGCCGAGGCGCTCGTGGTGAAGGCGTACCGCCACTCGAAGACGCAGAACGTGGCCGGCGGCGTTGCACTCGAGGCGAGCCTCGTCGGCTACCAGAACCCGGTGCCCGCCGACGTCCTGGAATTCCAGATGCGGCTCGCGATCCGTGAAGCGACGGATCTCAACTTCGTGCCGCCCGCCTTCCGTTCGCTGGTGACCCCGGCGTGAGCGACAAACCCTCCTACCTGGCGAAGGCCTTCAACGCCCGCCCGTTCGGCATGCCGATCCCGCCCAACTGGTTCGGCGTCGCGGCATTCGGCCTGTTGGGCGCACTCGTGAACCCGGGCCTGTGGCTCATCGGGCTCGGCCTCGAGGGAATCTACCTGTGGGCGGTGTCGCGCAACGAGCGCTTTCGCAAGGTCGTCGACGCGCAGGCCGGCTTCACCGACAGCAACGCGCGATACGACAACCTGCTCGCGCATCTCGATTCGCACACGCAGGCGCAGCAGTACGACATCGAACGCGAAGCCGCGGAGATCGTGAGCCTGCTACAGCGCAGCGGCGATCATCCTTCGCAGGTCAACGACGTGCGCCAGATGGCGTGGCTGCACCTCAAGCTCCTCGCCGCGCGCGCCTCGTTCGTCGAAGTCATCGCCGTCGCGGACCGCGAGCGCAAGAAACTCGACGAGCAGGAGAAGCGCTGCCGGGCCCGCCTCGCGTCCGGCGATGCCGACGACGAGCTGCGCCGCAGCCTCGAGCAGCAGCTCGAGGTGATCAAGGCACGCCACGACGCGCATGCGGATGCCGAGCGTCGCCTCGAACTGGTCGACGCGGAGATCGGCCGGCTGCGGCAGCAGGTGTCGCTCGTGCGCGAGCAATCGCTGCTCGCCACCGACGAGAACACGATGGCGCAGTCGCTGGACGCGGTGACGGCGTCGCTGAACGAAGCGAATCGCTGGCTCAAGGATCAGCGCGAGCTGTTCGCGGGCCTCGAATTCGACGAACCGCCTCCGGCGGACCTGCTGGATTCGCGTCGCGCCCAGAAGCGCGGCGCCACGAGAGTGTCTGAGTGAGGAGAAGCATCATGGTGTCCCGATTCCGTTCGCGCGGCTCCGCCGCCGGCAACGTCATCACGATCGTGTTGTTGTTGGGCATAGTCGGGCTCGGCGCCTGGCTGTGGCTGGGAAGGAAGTCCGATGACGCGACCGGCGCCTCGACGTCGCAGACGCCGGCCGAGCCGCGCGCGCAGCCGGCCGGCAACGGCGTCGCGGAGCCCGACGGCGACGCGCCCACCCCGATCGAGCCGCAGAGCGGTTCGCCTGCGCTCGAAGCCGCGAACGCGTACGTCCCCAAGGACAACACGCTGCGCATCGACATCAGCGAGTACGCGGGGTATGGCGGCCTCATCGTCGCCAACGGCGGGCTCGACGCGAACCCGGACTCGCTGTTCGCGAAGGAGTACGGCTTCAAGGTGCAGATCTCGATGAGCGAGAGCGAGACGTGGAGTCCACTCAACAACGGGAAGCTCGCGGCGATCGCCACCACCACCGATGCGCTCGCCGTCCTGGGACGGCAATTCGACGCGATCATCCCCGTGCAGATCGGGTACTCGCGCGGCGCCGACATGGTCGTCGTCGATCGCGGCATCACTTCGATCAATGCACTCAAGGACAAGGTGCTCGCCGCCTCGCAGTTCAACGAGAGCGAGTTCTTCATCCGCTATCTCGCCCAGGAAGCGGGAGTGTCCGTCACCGTGCTGCGCGACCTCGACGCGAAGCCGGCGCCCGGGTCGCTGGGCCTCGTCTTCTACGAGGATGCCTTCGTCGCCTGCGATGCGTACCAGCACGAGCTCGCGCGCGGCAGCGGCCGCCTCCATGGCTGTGTCGGCTGGACGCCCAAGACCGATGAAGTCATCGAGGCCAGCAAGGGCGCCGCCAAGGCGCTCGTGTCGAACCGCAACCTGCTCGTCGTCGCCGACGTGCTCGCGGTCAACAAGGGTTTCGCGAAGGCGAATCCGAAGATGGTGCAGGGTCTCGTGCACGGCATCCTCGAGGGCAACCGGCGATTGCGCGACAACCAGGCGGAGAACATCGCCGTGGTCGCGAAGGCCTTCAAGTGGACCGAGGCGGAAGCGCGCGACGAGCTCGCGAACGTGCATCTCTCCAACGCACCGGAGAACAAGGCGTTCTTCGCCGGCACGATCGACTCCGCCGGTTCGTTCGGCGGCATCTTCCAGTCGTCGGTGCTCGCGTACGGCAGCGTGATCAAGAACCCGACGGACCCGGCCCGCTTCGTCGACACGACGCACCTGGACGCGCTCCTCAAGCGCAGCCCGTTCTCCGAACAGAAGATCGCGATCGCGCCGATCCGTACCGCGACGCAGGCGGCGCTCGAAGGCGACCCGCTCCTCAGCAAGGACATCCGCTTCTTCTTCGAGCCGAACTCCTCGAACCTCGATCGCACTGCGACGCAGAACCAGGAATACCTGCAGACGATCAAGCGATTCCTGCAGGTGTCGCCAGGCTCGACGGTCGTGCTGCGCGGGCACGTCGACAATGCGCGAATCAACGAATTCCGTCAGTCGGGCGGCGAACAACTCGTGCAGAGCATGGCGCTCAAGGCGATGGAGTTGTCGCGGCAGCGCGCGATGGCCGTGAACGATGCGCTTATCGCGAAGTATCCGGAGATCGACAAATCGCGCGTCGAGTCGGTGGGACGAGGCTGGGAGGAACCGTCGGGCGCGACCGATGCGGCGTTGAACCGCCGCGTCGAAGTGCAGTGGTTCACCATCGAATAGGATCAACCAGTCGGAGAATCGGCCCAGGCGGGGTTTCACGCTCCATGGAAACCTCGCCCGGACCTTTTCTCGAGAAACTACTGCGGCAGACAGCGCGCCACCACCTCGGTGGAGCGTGAGCTGCGCTGGAAAGTCACCTCGGAACGCGTGACCCGGTAGAACTTCTGCGTGACGCGGAAATTCTGGTCGCAGGGACGGCCCACCGCGATCAGTCCCACCTGTTGACCCAGGACGCGCGTACCGGTCGATACGGTCGTCACGTCGTAGACGGGCTGCGTCACCGTGCGCCAGGTGCCGGTCGGCGGGGCGGCCGTCACGTTGATCCGGACGCTGCCCGCCGCGGTGCCGCCGGAGACGTCCTTCTGCCAGACGCTGCTGTTCGACGACTCGACGTTACGCGTATTGACCGCGCGAACCGTGAAGTACCAGCGTCCGGCCGCGAGCGAGTTCACGGTCGCCGACGAGCGCGTGATGTCGGTGACGCTGAGCGTCTGGTTCAGCGCCGATGCGCTGGTTCCGTACATCACCTTGAACGACGCGAGATTGGTGATCGCCGAGCCGTCGGTATTGGTGCGCGGAATCGTCCAGCGCACGACGGCGCTGCCGTTGCCCCAAGTGCACGACAGGTTGAAGGTCGTCGAGGTGCTGATGACGGGCAGCGTCTGCGAACCGCTGGCGGCCTTCGTGCCGGACCAGCCGCCGCTCGCGGTACACGTGCGCGCCGCCGGGCTGGTGGACCACGTGAGCACCGGCGCGATCGACCCGGTCGCGGAAGTCTGGTTGGCCCGCAGATTCACGACGCCCGCCGTCTGGGCCTGCGCGGCGTCGACGAGGAAAAGGGTGGCAAGCAACAAGGAACAGAAAGCGAGCGGCCTTGAATCCATGCCAAAGAAATCCACATGCAAACAAGCGGCATGAAGAATTCGTCACGGAGGTTTCGCCCGCAAACGCAGTTCGCAGAACTGCCGGCACGACGCCCGCGTTTTTTTGGCGCGGACTCGCGACAGAAACGGGCCGAGGCTGCCGCGAGCGTCGCGACGGGCAGACAAATCGGGGCATCACTCAGGCGACTCGCGCGCGATCAGGCGTTCGCCGCGCAAATTTTGCAACTTGTACCGCCGAGCGCGGAATTTTCTCTTCGGGTCGGCGACAGATCGGTGCCGGCCGGGTGACGGCACTTGGCGACAACGGCCAGCACTGCGGCTGGCCGTTGTCCCGTGCGGTCGAGGGGACCCGTTACATCGAACTCCACGTGAAGTTCGGGATCTCGGTGATCGGCGTGCCGATCACGATGGTGATCTCCCGATGCGAACGCAGCTCGATCGCGTCCCAATTGCTCTCGACTTCCGTCACGACGCCGGCGTCGGTCGAGTAGATGGTGATCGGCAAGCCGGTGTAGCCGGCGAGGTTCGTGTTCGTGAGTGGCTGCCCCCAGACCGCGAACAGCTGGCCGAGCGTGAACAAGCCCGGCGCGTCGCTCTCGACGTGGATCTTGCCGGACTTGTCGTGCGTGTGGATCGTGTAGAAGCAGTCGGGGTCGACACTGCGCACGATGCCGATGTTGCCCGGGACGGCCTGCGCCACGCCGTTCAGGAAGATCGAAACGTGCGTGTGGACGTGATACGTCTCCGGCATGTTCACGAGACACTGGATGCCGTTGACCGTCGCACCCTGGCCACCCGTCGCCGTGTTGCCGTTCGGCCAGTTGTCGACGCCGACCTGGTGATTGTCGTTGAGATCGATCGCGGTCGCCGACTGCCGCGGCGTATCGTCGACCGGCGCTGGCGGCGGCGGTGGGTTGTTGCCGACCGGCGGCGCGGAATCTCCGCCGCCTCCGCCGCACGCGGCGAGACCCGTTGCGAGCAAGCCCGCGATCCACGCGCGCGCGAACGCGCGACCGATGGAACCACTTCCCCGTGGGAATTCGATGTTCATGTGCTGACCTTTCATGTGGGACATTTGCCAGCGGGGATCATTGGCGGCGGGTCGTCGACAGACTGTCGGACCATGCGCACAGACCCTGTCGTCGGAAATCCCTCCACGGCGGGATGCCCGTCGGCGCCGCGGAAGGCCGCCGACTTTAGTTAGGCATGCCGACGGAGCGTGTAGGAATAGACCGCCGCGCCCGCCGGGCATCTCCGGCAGAATGACCGCCGATGCCCCCGACTCATGTCACCCAACCCCATGCCGGCCGCGGATACGCCGCCGCGCTCGCCGCGTTCGGAATGTGGGGACTATTCCCGCTGTACCTGATCGGCCTGCGCGCGGTTTCCGCCACGCAGATCACCGCGCATCGCGTGGTGTGGTCATGCGTTCTGGTCCTCGCGTGGCTGGGATTCACTGGCGAATTCGGCCGGCTGCGGCAGGCCGTGCAGCGCGACGGTGTCCTGCTCCGGCTCGTCGCCAGCGCCTGCTTCATCGCGGTGAACTGGCTCGGCTTCGCGTGGGCGGTGGTGCACCACCGCGTCCTCGAAGTCAGCCTCGCCTACTTCATCGGCCCGCTGATCAACGTGATGCTGGGCGTCTGCGTGCTCTCGGAGCGGCTGAACCGCGCGCAGTGGGTGGCCGTCGCCTTCGCCACCGCCGGCGTCGCGCACCTCACGTTCATCGCAGGTCAGTCACCCTGGATCGCGCTGATGGTGGGGTCGTCGTTCGCGTTCTACGGACTCATCCGCAAGACCGCGAGCGTCGATGCGCTGCCGGGCCTCGCCATCGAGACCATACTGCTCATGCCGTTCGCGCTCGGCTTCCTCGTGTGGAGCGAGCTCGATGGCAGCGGCGTGTTCGGGCACGCAGGCGTCCTGGTCGACGGGCTGCTGCTAGCCGGCGGCATCGTGACGTCGGTGCCCCTCGTCCTCTTCGCGTTCGGCGCGCGCCAGCTGCCCTATTCGACGATCGGCGTCCTGCAGTTCGTCGCGCCCACGCTGCAGTTCCTCTGCGGCCTGATGTTCTTCGGCGAGTCGATGGGCAGCGCTCGCCTGACCGGATTCGTGCTGATCTGGACCGGGCTGCTGGTCTACAGCGCGAACGCGCTGCTCTACCGGCAGGGCGCGAGCGTCAGGTCCACCAGCACCGGAAAATGATCCGACGGCACGCGACCGTCGATCACCTGCGAAATGACGGCGTACCGTTCGACGTCGATGCCGGTGCCGACGAAGACGTGGTCGATCGCGGTGTCGTTGACCGCGGCCGACTTGAACTCGTTGAACGTCCCCGCGGGCCCGAACGGCGCGGACTTCGAGAGGCCACGCGAGTCGCGCAGCGAGGGCATGCCCTGCACGATCGTGCGCAGCGGCTCGGTATCGAGCCCGGTGTTGAAGTCCCCGAGCAGCACGATGGCTTCGCAGCGACGCGCATTGGCCTTGAGCCAGCGCGCGATCTGCAGGGCCGACTCCCGTCGCGCGATTTCGCCGATGTGGTCCCAGTGGGTGTTGACCGCGAGCACCACGGGCGCGCCGCGCGACTTCAAGCGCGTCCAGGTGACGATGCGCGGATACGCGGCGTCCCATCCCTTCGACGACACCTCGGGCGTGGGCGAGAGCCAGAACTGGCCGCCCTCGACGAACTCGAAGCGTTGCGCGGCGTAGCCGATGGGTGACGCCTCGCCGGCGCCCTGCTCGTCGCGCCCCTCGCCGAAGATCCGGTAGCGCGGCAGCGCCGCAGCGAGGTCAGCCTTCTGGCCCGGCTGCACCTCCTGCATGCCGAAGAGGTCCGGTCGCAGCCACTCGACCTGCGCCGCCACCCAGCCGCGGCGATTCGGCCAGGCATTCACGCCGTCGGAAGCGAGATCGAGGCGGATGTTGTACGTCATCACGCGCAGCGGCGCGGGCTCTGCGGCGAACGACACAGAGGTGAGCGCCGCGAGGGCGATGAAGAAGAGCGAGCGCACTGTCATGCCGCGCAGTCTACAGCGCCGACGCCGACCTGCATGGCGCGCGCGTCACCAGACCAACGTCGCCACGCTGCCCCCATCGAGCGTGGCGTCGAACGACTTCGTGGCGGTGGCGACGGAGAACGCGCGCTTCTCCGCCGCCGTGTTCACGGCGAGCAGAACGAGAGAACCGTCGGGATTGCGGAACGCCGCCGTGTGCAGTCCGTCGATACCCGAATCCGAGTCGATGCGGCGCGCGCCGGGTTTGACGAAGCGGCTCGCGTGACCCAGCACGTAGTACTCGACGTTGCGCGTCACCGCGCCGGTGGCGCGCTCGATCGTGACGACGCCGCGGCAATTCCCGCAGCCGCCCAGATGCGGGCCGCTGTTCTCGTCGAGCGCGAGGTTCCAGAGGATCGTGCCGCGGCCCCAGTTCCGGACGTTGCCGATCACGAGGTTCTGCGTCTGCCACGCCAGCGAGCCGCCCCAGTCGGGCGCCCAGTTCCCGCCGGAGCATTCCGTCATCCACGTTTCCTTGTCCGGATGTTTGTCGTGCACCACGGACTGCGCGCCGACTTTGCCGCCGTAGCAATGCCACGCGACGCCGGCGATGTACCGGTTCGCCTGTGCGTCGGCGAGCACGGCGAGCGGCGACTCGGGCTGGTCCCAGTTGTGGTCCCAGTCGAATAGTTTGACGCCCGGCCACTTCTTGGCCAGAAGCGGGCCCAGGTGCCCGCCGATGAAGGCGGCGCGCTCAGCGGGCTCCACGCGCATGCCCGGGTAGTCAGGCGGCTCGAAGTGCGGCTCGTTCTGGATCGTCAACGCGTAGACCGGAACGCCCTCGGCCTTGAATGCCGCCAGAGTCTTGTCGAAATAGCGCGCGAAAGCGTCGTAGTGCTTCGGGTCGAGCCGTCCCTTGATGAGACTGTCGTTCGTCTTCATCCACGCCGGCGCGCTCCACGGCGACAGCCACACTTTGAGCGCGGGATTGATCCTTCGTGCTGCCTGCAGCGACGGCAGCACGGCGATGCGCGCGGGGTCGATCGAAAACTTCGCGAGAGTCGGGTCTGTGTGGCCGGGCGGCATGTCGTCGTAGGTCTTGTGGACCAGCGAGAAATCGCTCGCGCCGAGCGGCGCGCGAGTGACCGCGAAGCCGAGACCCGTCTTCGGGTCGAAGAGTTCGCGCAGGAGCTCGCGCCGCTGCGATTCGTTCATGCGTTTCTGGATGAGCCAGGCCGAGCTCTCGGTGAACGAGGCGCCGAACCCTTCGATGCGCTGGTATTGCTTCGATTCGTCGACGCGGATCGTGAGCTTCGCGCCTTCGCCCGACGAGAACGGAATGTCGGCGAGTTTTTCCAGACGATGCCTGCCGTCCGCGCTGCTCATCCATATCTGCGCGGATTCGGCCGCGCCGACTCGAGCCGCGGCAAGCAATGCCAGGAAGACGAAAGTGCAGGATCGCTGGATCATGTGGCCCCCTCGCTGCGCGGTTGCGCTGGCCGGCGACTCGCGTCGACCCCGGGCAGCCGTCGCACGATCTCACGCGGCGCGAGGCCGGCCAAGTCCGCGAAGTCCTGGAATCCTTCTACCGAGACATTGCAGGTTCGCGATGTACTCGCCTCCCGCGGCGCGCACGAGATTCATAGTCGGCGGCACTACGCCACGGCGCGCACACTTGTGCTTGCGCCGGCACACTTCAGAACGTGAACCTGAGGAGGCCTCCTGCGCCGACGCTGCCGCCGAACGCGTCACCAGACTCGGACGGCTCGTTCAAGCCGACGATGCCGTCCTGCGTCAGCGGCGATCCCCACTCGTAGACCTCTTCGTCATACCGGCCGTACCGGGCGGCCGCGCCAGCTCCGGCGTTCGTCCGCGGCGCCCCGACGTGCAAGAGGAACCTCGACGCGTTGACCGACCACCCGAATTGCTGCAGCCCCTCCGGCGCGTGCAGCAGCGTGGCCCCGCTCGAGGTGACGAAGTTGGGGCCGCCGAGAAGTATATGGACGCTGCCCGTGGAGTCGTCCTCGCCCGGCGACCCGATGAAGAGCCTGTTCTCCAGCCCGATGGAGACGGAGAAACCGAACCAGTCTCCAGTCTCGGCGATACTGGGCAACGGCGAGCCTAGCACCCCTGCCCCCTGCTTGATCGTTCGCGCCGTGTTGGGTTGGAGGCCCAGTTCTACATCGCCGCGGACCACATGAACGGCGCCGGCGGCTTGGCCGAAACCGACGTTGCGGAAAGGCTCGCCGATCGCGAGGTCGTCCGAGAAGTCGTCGTCGGCGAGGCCGGTCAAATCGCCAGCGGCCAGGGAGAACCCGAACATCGCCGAACGCTGTGGTGCCTGGCCGATCCCCTGGGGCGTGAGCAGCTGGCCGACGGTATCGAGTCGTTGCGGCAAGCCGGCGGCGGTGGACATGAACAACAGCTCGACCGCGCCGGCATCGCCCACATCATTGGCGTCCTCGCCGGGTACCCCGATGGCGAGACCTTCGAGTCCCGACTCGCCCCGGCGGGAGTCGCGGCGAACGCCGAAGTTGCCGATCGCCAGCGAGAACCCGAACCAATCACCCGGCTTGGCATGCGCGCCGGTCTGCTGCCACACCTGATTGACGGCAGGATGCCCCGGATAGAGCACGACGACCTTGCCGCGTCCCTGCGCCCCCGCCGAGCCGGCCGTGACGCCCGGCGCGCCGATCGCCAGGTAGCTCAGCTCCAGGGGCAGTTTGGGCAGGCCGTGATGCCAGAAGTAACTGGCGGCGAGCGAGTAGCCGAAGTTGTCGCCGGGAAGTGCAGTGCCCGGAACCTCCTCCGCGCCTTGCTGCAGCAACCTCGACCCCACGAGACCTTCCGCGGATCCGTAGAGGATCAGCACGCTCCCCGCGTCCTTGATGCCGTCGACGTCCCGGCCGGGCAGGCCGATCGCCAAGTCCCAGTACTGATCGGGGTTGAACCGTCCCCACGCGACGGCGAATCCCAGCAGATCGCCGGCTTCGGGGCTGCCCACGACGCCGTCGCTCGCCAATGTCCACTGCTGCGGAGGCAGCTGCTGCGCAGGCAGCTCCGGTGGCGACTTGCCGTAGACGACGGTGACTGCCCCCGCGTGCTCGACGTCCTGGCCGGTATCGACGTCGAAGACGTTCTCGTAGGGCGCCGCGATCACGCTGTCGAGGGAGCCGTCATTGTTGAAGTCCTGCGCGACGGTCGGCGTGACCGCCACCAGAGTCGCGATCGCCAGGACCGTGCGAATGAAACGCGGGCAGAAGGGATGCGCTGGAAGTCTCATCGGAACCTCGCGGTTGAAGGCGTGTGATGGGCGGCATACTCCCTTGCCGCGGACCGGACGAACCCAACGTGTGGCACCTTTCTACTTCGTTATCCGGGCGATGTCGACTGCATCGCGTGGCGTGAGATAGGGCGGCTCGTTGGTGATCGCGATAGAGCCCACCAGCGTGCTTTCCTTGAGGATCGGCCGCCTGCTGGTCTCCCTCCGATACAGGCCGGCCTCCATCTGCCGGAAGTGGCCAGGTCGTCGGGACGGGCGCCTAGCTGTTCAGGTGAATACGACCTCTGAGTCCGAACACCTTGCGAGTTGATTCATCCGGTTTGCTAACGTAGGAGACCAGGAGAATCTGTCTACAGATGTGCGAAGTTATCGAGCTGGATTCGGAGCCGATAGACCGAAGGCCGCAAATCGCGTCTACACAACAACACACAGGGCGCCCATGAACACCGAAACCCCCGCCATCCAGCCCCGGTTGCGTGATCGCCTGCCGCTGGTTCCCAGGCTGGAAGCCGGCTTCCGCTGGCGCGGCACGCACATCACCCGAATGGAGAGCTTCACCGACGCGGTGTTCGGGTTCGCTGTGACGCTGCTGGTGGTGGCGCTGGAAGTGCCGCGCACTTTCGATGCGTTGCTCGAGGTGATGCGCGGCTTCCCGGCCTTCGTCATCTGCTTCGCGGCGCTGATGCTGTTCTGGAACGCGCACTACCGCTACCACCGGCGTTACGGGCTGGACGACGTTTTCTCGCGCGTCATCACCATGGGCATCCTGGTGCTGGTGTTGTTCTTCGTCTATCCACTCAAGTTCCTGTTCACCATGCTGACCGAGCCGGTGTTCGGAATCGACGTCCAAGCCGCGGCGCGAATCGAAAGCCGGGACCAGGTGATTGCGCTGTACTACATCTACGGCTTGGGACTTGCTGGTGTATGGGCCTTGTTTGCGACGTTGGACCTGCACGCCTGGCGGCGGCGCGAGTCATTGCAACTGGCCGAGTCGGAGAAGCTGCACACCCGTGCGACGCTGGTTGAACACCTGGTGCAGATGAGCATCTGCCTGCTGTCGGTGCTGCTGGCCTTGTCGACCGCGAGCACCTGGATGCCCGGTTTCGTCTATTTCCTGATTGGTCCAGTGCTGGCGTTCAACGGCTGGTGGCACGGACGCAAGATCAGCGCACTCAAGAGCTGAGTCAGATTCATCCACAGTCGCGGCGACGTACCGAGCGCCTCGGCCAAATCGAGGGCCGCTTCCGCGGTAATGCCACGCTTCCCCTTGATCAGCTCATTGAGACCAAATCTGCTGTGCGTTCGAGCTCGAGCCCGAGAAACATCCCTCCAAGCCCCGCCTGGAGATTCCTTTCCAGCGTCAGGCGAAGATCGCGGGCCGGAAACACGACGGAAAGCAGCGATGCTTCGCTGGTCGCGAGGATCATCTGAAGCTTGCCGAAGTGCTGCAGGCTCACGTACCAGTTGCCGAGAACGTTCGTGGCGGGTTTGGGCGGAGGCAGCTTGTCGGGAAGCCCGAGGCGCTTGCGAACTTTGAGCGAACAGCACAGCGTGATCAGGCGGCGCTCCTCTTTTCCGCAGCCGCGAGATGCAACTCCGGCTTGGGACCCGCACGGATCGCGAACGTCAATAACATGTCCATGCTGAAATCTCTCCAAGATCCCTTGAACAACGCCGACACTCGCGGCTGGGTCATGCCCAAACGATTCGCGGTTTCGACCTGCGTGTAACCCTTTTCCTGAAGATGTTCACGTAGTCGCACCATCAGCCGCATGCGCAATGCCATCACGCGTGCCTCGGCTACATCGAATCCCAGATCGAGGAAAACGTTGCCGCTGCCAGCGATCGAGAACGGGATCACCAGATCACCGGGGCGGTCACTCACCACTGCCAAGACCACGGTGCATTTGCTCGCGTCGAATCGTCTGGCATCGAAGCCAAATTCTTTCGGCAGCAACTTTCCAAATGCCTTTCGAACTTCAAGATCACCTCTCATCGCTTCTGACGATACAAGAGCTTGAGCGAATAGTTGGCAAAGAACTCTCGACACGCAAGATAGGTTTATAGGGTAGAGTTTGCCAGACTTCCAATACAAGTCT
>CADEED010000016.1:45346-49507 GCA_902826225.1 uncultured Pseudomonadota bacterium
CGACCGGCGGCACCAACCGGGACGAGCTCTGTATCGGCTGAACCTCGTGGTGCCGAAGGCAAGCACCGCCTGAGGGGTCAGGGTCGCCTGACCGCGGTGGGCCTGCCATGTCCGGTTTGATCCGGATACCGCGTTTATCCTGGTGAGACATCACCACGAGAACCCTGGAACACATGAACAAGCTACTGACCTGCACGGCCCTGGGCCTCTTCGCGCTGTCCGCACTGGACAGCGCCTACGCGGTGCCTCTCAAGGCCCGCAAAGTGATTACCGGCGCGGAACATGCCTGCGCAGTACTCAGGGATCGGAGCATCAAGTGCTGGGGATCCAATGCCACGGGTCAGTTGGGGCTGGGAGACCAGCAGGACCGGGGCGACGACGCGGGGGAAATGGGCAACGCCCTGCCCTTCGTGGACCTGGGGGCCGGCGTCGAGGTCCGCCAGCTGGCGCTGGGACGCGATCACAGCTGCGCCTTGTTCGACAGCAACTCGGTGAAATGCTGGGGCGACAACCAGTACGGACAGCCGGGCCTCGGCGACACCGACAACCGCGGCGACGAGCCCGGCGAGATGGGCGCGCTCCTTCCCCTGGTGCTCATCACGCCCGATCGCGGCATCTCTAGTCTCGTGGCCGGCACGGATCACACCTGCGCACTGCTGGATGACGGCGCGGTCAAGTGCTGGGGCCGGAACGAGTACGGGCAGTTAGGCCTCGGGAACACGGACAACTACGGCGACGGATGGGTGGAGTTCCCCACCTTCGTCCAGGTGGATCTCGGTCCCGGGCGCACCGCCGTGCAGATCACCGCGGGCTACGCGCACACCTGCGCGCTGCTCGACAACGAAACCATCAAGTGCTGGGGCTACAACGACGATGGCCAACTGGGCATCAGCAGCACCGCTGAACGCGGCAACGCGCCTTTTGAAATGGGCGCCTATCTCCAGGCGGTGGACTTGGGCGCGTACAGTGGCCAGCCAATCCACGTGAGCGCGGGCACGCGCCATACCTGCGCCCTGACCGACACCGGACACATCAAGTGCTGGGGGCTCAACGAGGACGGACAGCTTGGCGCGGGACACGCCAACAACATCGGGGATGACGTTTTCGAAATGGGCAACCTGCTTCAGTCCGCGGACATGGATTTCACGTTCGAACCGGTGTCCGACGTGATCGCCGGCGGCTTCCACACTTGCGCACTGGGCGCTGACGGTGTGAATTGTTGGGGCATGAACCTGGTGGGCCAGCAGGGCGGCGGCAGTGGCAACAATGACGATATCGGGGACGACTGGTGGGAGATGGGAACCTCTACCGCGCTGCGCGTCGATCTCGGCAACGCCACGCCATCACAGCTGGATGCCGGCTGGTTGTTCAGCTGCGCGCGCTTCCTGAACGAGCGCATCAAGTGCTGGGGATACAACGCCTACGGCCAGCTGGGCCTGGGTGATGAAGTGAACCGTGGCATCAATGCCGCCGACATGGGCACTGCGCTTCCGTATCTGGATCTCGGCAACGACGGGCTGCGGGAATCGCCCTGACAAGGAGTGCGGAGTGGCGGCGCTACGCCGCTCCGCGCCCGCCCCGGCCGCTATCCGCGCCACCCTCGCCTGGGATCAAACCCAGCTCGAGCTGCTTCATGGTTTTGATGGTGTCGCGGATCTTCGCGGCCTCTTCGAACCCCAGATTGCGCGCGTGCTCGTACATCTGCGCCTCGAGCCGCTTGATCTCGCGCACGATCTGTTCGGGCGACAGCAAGCGCAGGTTGGGCGCGGCCTCTTCCGCTCGCTGCAAGCGGTGGGCAGCTGACAACATGGAAGTACTCAAGTCCGCGCGCCCGGAGATACCGAACGGGTTGGGCAACCGGACGGCAGACAATTGGAAGCCGCTTCCGCGCGAGACGTTGTCGCGGTAAGAGAAATTGGCGCGCCCGGAGAGATTCGAACTCCCGACCACCTGGTTCGTAGTTGGAGGGGGTGAAAATCTCGGGCAAAACGAAGAGCGTAGATAGTTGATTTTGTTGAGTCATTAATCGCAAGCTCACATGGCATCCGTTGCATTTGTCACGACTGAGCACGACGAAGCAGAACCAGGTCCCGCAAAACTCCCGCAAGTACCTGGTTACTTTTCGGGCATGACCACCTTGCCATTAGCAAGGTCGTCGGGACTTTCGACTAGCTGTTCAAGTGAACACGACCTGCAAGTCCGAATAGCTCGCGCGTCACGATGTCCGGAAAGGGGTGCGTATTGCCGCCCTTCCCCTTCAGCGCCAACATCGGAATATGCGACAGGCGCAGCGCCAGCGACAGCAGATCCGCGGTGCGCTCGAGCTCATAGCTGAGGAACATTCCGAGTTGATTCATCGAGCCGATGACGCTGCGGTTTGTGGTCGTCGCATAGGCGACCTCCTCCATTTCCTGCTGTTCGCGGGTGATGAGCTCGTC
Organism: uncultured Pseudomonadota bacterium; assembly: GCA_902826225.1. Lineage (GTDB taxonomy): Bacteria > Pseudomonadota > Gammaproteobacteria > Steroidobacterales > Steroidobacteraceae > CADEED01. The sequence continues at coordinate 47,785 of CADEED010000016.1, forward strand.
ATCCACGCCGAGCGCGAGCAGCACCCCACCCAGCCCCGCCTGCAAGTTTCTTTCCAGCGTCAGGCGAAGATCGCGGGCCGGGAACACGACGGACAACAGCGATGCTTCACTGGTCGCCAGGATCATCTGCAGCTTGCCGAAGTGCTGCAAGCTCACGTACCAGTTGCCGAGGACGGTCGTGGCGGGTTTGGGCGGAGGTAGCTTGTCGGGGAGTCCAAGGCGCTTGCGGACCTTGAGCGAACAACACAGCGTAATCATGACTTCGCTCGATATGCGATAGCGGTCAGCGCGAGCTTCTTCGCATGGTTCAGGCCGCGCGCCTTTTCTCTCCATCTGCGAGATGCAACTCCGGCTTGAGGCCGGCACGAGTCGCGAGCGTCAGCAACATATCCATGCTGAAGTCTTTCCAGGCGCCCTTGAGCAGTGCCGACACTCGAGGCTGGGTCATGCCCAGATGTTTCGCGGCTTCGACCTGCGTGTAACCCTTCACCTGTAGCCGTTCACGAAGCCGCATCATCAGCTCCACGCGCAATGCCATCACCCGCGCTTCGGCTTCATCGAATCCCAGATCAATGAAAACGTTGCCGCTGCCGGCGATCACTCGCGTGTCGGCAAGACGGGGATCACTTTTCCGAGGGGACTTACGGGTGGCGCTCTTCATGGCTTCGCTCCTGGTATCAATTTGTACCGCCGCCTCGCCAGATCCAGGTCCGCCTTTGTGGTCTTCTGGGTCTTCTTCTGGAAGGCATGCAACACGTAGATCGAATCGTCAAACTTAGTCACATACACTGTGCGAAATGCTCCCGCGACATCGCGAACGCGGATCTCGTATGCACCGGCACCGACCGAAGCGATGGGTTTGAAGTCGGTCGGGATGCCACCGAACTGCACGGTCATCAGTTCCACGCCGATCGCATGCCGAACTGCGGCGGGCATCTCCCGCAGGTCATCACGGCTGGAGCCAAGAAACGTCAGTGGTTTCAGTCGTGGCATCGGCTTTGGCATCGTGGCGGAGTATTCCAGAATCTGTATATTTATACAAGTTTCTGAATACCTTGCCGCCGACAGTCGCGTCTCAATCACATCTGCGCAAAGACCTAAAAAGCGAAGTGATGCAACAACTTAGAAACGGCACGACACGAAAACCTAGAAACCGCATGACGCCAAAACCTAGAAACCGCGCGGGGCCAAACCTCAGACGTGGCGAAAGTGTGAACCGGCACCGAACTCCGACCAGCCCTTCGATGTTTAGTGACAACCGACTCAACACTTTGTGACGCCGGTCGGCGTCCAGCTTGCGCGCATGTTCACAGTCAAGCCGTTTCTAGGTTTTCGGGGGGAATCGCGCCAGTACAGCCCCCGATCGGCCGAATGGGGAGTCCGCGCAGAGCCCGTAAATCAGGGCGCCCTGAGTGCGTCGACTATTGTGGAGCGGATGGACCTGATTGCCGGGAACAGCCCGCCCACGATGCCGATGCTCCCGGCCAGGGCAATCGCCAGGAGCACCAATGGCGGCGACACACTAAGCGTGTAAACGATCTGCGTATCCCACAACGAGCCACCGAGCGTGTTGATGGCCTGTCCGCTGAATGCTGCGTAGGCCATGCCGATGCCCAGGAACGCACCCACGAGAGACAGCAAGACCGCCTCGAGCACAATCGCGCTGACGATGGCCACGGGCGAGAAGCCCAGTGCCCGCAAAGTTGCAATCTCGTTCTGACGC
>CADEED010000017.1 GCA_902826225.1 uncultured Pseudomonadota bacterium
GTGCCGACGTTGCGCGCTTCGCTCGCGGACTTGAAGTTCTCGATGCGTGACTTGATGAGGTCACTGATTTCGGATGCTTTCACGGACATGATGCGTTTCCTGGATTAAGCCGTCAGATCAGTGGCCAGGCGTTCGAGCCGGCCCTTGATGGAGCCGTCGATCACGAGATCGCCGGCCTTGAGGACGGCGCCGCCTAACAACGTGCCGTCGACCTTCGTGTGCAGGCGCACGGTGCGCCCGAGTTTCTTCTGCAAGGCCGCGGCATAGCGGCTTTCCTGGTCGGACGTGAGCTTCGAGGCGGAAGTCACCTCGACATCCACCGCGTTCTCCACCTCGGCCTTCATCTGCTCGAACAGTGCCGCGATCTCGGGGAGGAAACCGAGCCGGCGGTTCTGCGCGAGCAATGCGATGAAGTTGCGTCCGTGCTCGTCGAGCTTGTCGCCGACGACGCCCGCCACGAGCTCCGCGAGCTGCGCGGGAGTGACGTGCGGGCTGCCCAGCAGCGAGTGCACACGCGGGTCGATGACAACCTCGGCGGCACGCAGCAGCGACGCTGACGTCTGCCCCAGCGTGTTGCCCTCGCGCGCGAGCGCGAAGATGGCCTTCGCGTACGGACGGGCGGTGGTGATGCGTTCGGCCATGATCAGAGCTTCGCCGCGATCTGGTCGAGCAGTTCGCCGTGCGTCTTCGCGTCGATCTCTTTCTCGAGCACGCGCTTGGCGCCGGCCACCGCGAGGCTGACGACCTGCCCACGCAGCGCGTCGCGCGCACGATTGCTCTCGAGTTCGATCTGCGACTTCGCCGAGGCCAGTGCTTTCTCGCCCTCGAGCGACGCCGCCTTGCGGGCGTCTTCGAGGATCTGGTTGGCCTGCGAGCGCGCCTGCGACTCGATCGCGAGAGCGCGCGTGCGCGCTTCCTTGATCACGTCTTCGGCGCGGCTCTTCGCTTCCGACAGGTCCTTCTGGCCCTGCTCGGCGGCGGCGAGGCCGGCGGCGATCTTCTGCTCGCGCTCGTTCATCGCGCCGAGAATGATCGGCCAGATGAACTTCATCACGATCCAGACGAAGATCATGAAGACCAGCATCTGGACAATCAGTGTGACGGTGATATCCACGCGTCTCTCCTAGCGTTTGAAACGTCTGCTGCGAGACTTATTGGGCGCCTGGGAGCTGATTCAGGAACGGATTCGCGAACGTGAAGAACAGCGCGAAGCCGATGCCGATCATCGCGACCGCGTCGAGCAAACCGGCGACGATGAACATCTTCACCTGCAAGGCCGGGGTCAGTTCCGGCTGGCGCGCGGCGCCTTCCAGGAACTTGCCGCCGAGGAGACCGAAGCCGATGGCGGTGCCAAGCGCACCGAGGCCGAAGATCAGGCCGACGCCGAGGGCGGTGAAACTCTGGATCTGAGCAATTGCAGCAATGTTTTCCATTTTTCCTCCGAACAATAACTTTAGCTAACTAACAACCTTAGTGATGTGTCTCGTGCGCCTGCGAGAGGTACACGATCGTCAACACCATGAAGATGAACGCTTGCAGCGGGATGACCAGGATGTGGAAGCCCGCCCAGATCACGCCCAGGAACAGCTGCCCGAACGCGCCGCCGATGCCGGCGAGAGAACTGATGGCGAAGCTGCCGCCGAGCACGGCAAGCAGCAGGAAGATCATTTCGCCCGCATACAGGTTTCCGTACAAGCGCAAGCCGAGTGACACCGGGCGCGCCAGGTGCTCGATGAGATTGAGGAGCAGATTGAACGGCATCATCCACTTGCCGAACGGGTGTGTGAGCAGTTCCCATGTGAAGCCGCGGAAGCCTTTGATCTTGAAGCTGTAGAACATGACGATCAGGAACACCGTGATCGACATCCCCAGCGTGATCTGCAGATCGGTCGTCGGAACAACCTTGAGGTGCTCGAGGCCGACCTTCTGGCCGATCAGGGGGAACAGGTCGACCGGCACGGCGTCCATGAAATTCATCAGCAAGATCCAGCAGAAAATGGTGAGCGCCAATGGCGCAATGATCCTGCTGGTGCCGTGGAAGGTGTCGCGCACCTGCGAGTCGACGAACTCCACCACGGTCTCGACGAAATTCTGGAACTTGCCTGGGACACCGGTGGTGGCCTTGCGCGCCGCCAGCCAGAACGAGACGACAAAAATCAGACCGAGCAGCACCGAGAAGAAGATGCTGTCGAGGTTGAATGTCCAGAAACCTTCGCCGTACTTGAGGTTACCCAGGTGGTGGACGATGTACTCGCTACCGCTTGGGGCGTGGTCGGAGGCGTGTTCTGCTGCTGCCATCGATTCTGTTTCCTATCGCTTCGCCGCGGCGCCGGTGCCGCTGAGGGGAGGAAGCGCGTTCGCCAGCGCAATCCAATACACGAACAAGGTGGCAATGTAGGCGCCGAACAGCGCCGGGAACATTACCTTCAACGTCATGAACACCACGACGAACAACGTCACCGTCACGCCGAGCTTCGCGGCTTCGCCGACGTAGAACGCGCGCGCGACGCGCTCGGCCGCGGCGCCAGCCGGCGATGCGAACCCGATGAAGGCGAGGACGGCGCTGGCGATGACGGAGATGCCGCCGCCCACGAGCGCGGAAAGACCGGCGACGCGTCCCCAGACCGCGAGACAGATTGCCGCGACTACGAGGGTGACGACGACCTGACCGAGCACTACGCTTCCAGCCAGTCGCCTCGCTTGGGGCAACTCAAGGGTGACCACGACACTCCTATTGCAAGTCGACAACTTCCGAACAGAATTCAAGGGCACGCGACGGTCGCGAGCTCCAACGGCAAGGTTCGAAAATTGTTTGGCTTGGCAACGACTTACGTGTGCCTTGGCCAGGGGCGCGCATTATATACACCGACCCCCCGTGCTTCAACACGAAAACCCCCTGGAACCGCTTTTTTTCCAGGCGGTTTTTACCTATCCGGAAGTCGCCGGATGCGCAGGTCCTGGATACGCAAATGGCTATGGGTGGTGCGCAGCGCAAACCAGCCCCGGCGGTACGGGGCGGCGTCCTCGTAGACGAACAGCGGCCTGCCGTCGCGGCGGAACTCGATGCGGGTGCCGGCCGCGATCAGCGTGAGGGTCTGCCGGCGGTTCGGGACGAGCATCGCGTCGGCGGCCGAGAGGTCGTGCTCCGGGAGCAGCGGCCGGACCTGCAGGTCGCCGATGTAGCGGCGGAAGCGCGTGGTCGTATTGCGGTTGCCGCCCAGGCCTGCGTAATAAGTGAGCAGGTCGTTGTACTCGGCGAAACGGCCGGAGCGCGGCTTGGCATGGACTGGTGTCGTGCCGTCCGCGTTGCGGGCCATCCAGAAGACGTTGAGGTCGCTCACCTGGTCGTTCGGACCGTCCGCCGAGACGGCGGTGGCGTCGAAGGTGATTTCGACGGGGCCGATCAGCTCACGGTCGAGCCACACGGTGATGCCGGCGGGCGTGTCGATGTCCATGACGCCGCCCTCGAGACGGACCCGGGCTGCGGGGCTTTCGGCTTCGATGTGCCACCGATCGAGCGAGTCCAGTGCGTCCGTGGTCGCGTCCCGAGGCGCCGTCGCGCAACCCGCGAGCAGCGCGACTGACAGGACACTATTGAATGTGCGCGAGGATGCCGTCGAGCTCATCGAGGGAGTGGTAGCTCACGACGACCTTGCCCTTGCCCGACCCCGTGTGCTGGATCTGCACGGGCGCGCCGAGCTTCTCCGAGAGGTCGTCCTGCAACTTCTGGATGTTCGGGTCGAGCGCCTTGCCGTCCTTCGCTGCGGCGCCGCTGCTCCCGGAGGCCCTGGCGAGCATGGCGCGGACCATGCCCTCGGTATCGCGCACCGAGAGACCCTTCTTCGCGACCATCGCGCCGACTTCGACTTGCTGGCGGCGATGCGGCAGACCTAACAAGGCGCGGGCGTGCCCCATCTCGAGCTCGCGCTTCTCGACGAAGGCGCTGATCTCGTCCGGCAGCTCGAGCAGGCGCAGTAGATTGGAGACCGCGGCGCGCGACCGCCCGACCGCATCCGCGGCCTGCTGGTGGGTGATGCCGAACTCGCTGATCAGTCGTTCGAGCGCGCGCGCCTCTTCGAGCGGGTTCAGGTTCTCGCGCTGGATGTTCTCGATGAGCGACATCGCGATCGCGGCTTCGTCGGGTACGCGACGGATGACGGCCGGGATCGTGGCCAATTCGGCCAACTGCGCGGCGCGCCAGCGGCGCTCGCCGGCAATGATCTCGTAACGCTGCGAGGCTCCCGTGGCGCCTTCGACCGGACGCACGACAATCGGCTGCACGATGCCCTGCGCCTTGATCGACGCCGCGAGTTCTTCGAGCGACTCCTGGCGCATGTCGACGCGCGGCTGGTACTTGCCGCGCTGCAGGAGATCGAGCGGGAGATTCGCGAGTTCGTCGCCGGGGAGCTTGTTCACCGGAGCCGGTGCTCCCGTTGCCGGCGGCGCGCCGGGTTCGGGCTTGCGCGTCATCTGCCCGAGGAGGGCTTCGAGACCGCGGCCCATGACCGGTTTCTTCGGACTGCTCATGGAGCGGGATGATAAGGGCGCGGAGAAAAAGGGGTCAGACCTATTTTTCGCGGTCGCGAAAAATAGGTCTGACCCCTTTTTCCGCCCCCGTCCGCTTACTTCGCCAATTTCTTGTACATCACGTACGCATCGACGAAACCAAGGCGCGCGTGCCGGAATGCCCCCGGCAACGTTCCCACGATCTCGAAGCCGAGGCGCTGCCACAGCCGCACCGCGCGCTCGTTGGTCGACACGACGAAGTTGAACTGCATCGCCCGGAACCCGTGGTCGATCGCCCATTGCTGCGAGTGCTCGCACATCGCCGACGCGACGCCCTTGCCGGCCGCGCCCGGCGCCACGACGTAGCCACAGTTGCTGACGTGAGAACCCAAACCCACCTGGTTCGCCTTGATGAAGTACGTGCCGACGATGCGATCGCCGTCCATCGCGACGAACGTGGCGGCGGGCGCGTCGATCCACGCGGCCCGGATGAAATCCTCTCCGTGCTCGGGTCCGAATGGATAGGACTCACCCGTAGCAAACGTGTCGCGCAGGATGGGCCAGATGGCGGGCCAGTCGGCGGCGGTGACGGCGCGGATCGCGAGCATGGGTTGGTCAGGGGTTTCGACGGCGCCTGGAATCAACTGAGCGGACGTTCGCCCTCGACGGCAGGCGCCTCCGCGGGCGGCGGGCTCACATCGGCATCGTTCGCCGCGGTATCGTCGTCCTTGCGCAGCATTTCGCCCGCGAGCGCGAGGTACGCGAGCGCGCCGCGCGAGTCCTTGTCGTGCTGCAGCACCGGCTTGCCGAACGACGGCGCCTCGGCGAGCCGCACGTTGCGCGGCACGATCGTGCGGAACACCTTGTCGCCGAAGACGGCGATGAGCTGGCTCGACACTTCGTTCGCGAGATTGTTACGCGGATCGAACATGGTGCGCAGGATGCCCTCGACCTCGAGGTGCGGATTCACGGCGGCCTTGATCTGGTCGATGGTGTTCACCAGCGCGGACAATCCCTCGAGCGCGTAGTACTCGCACTGCATCGGGATCAGCACGCTTTGCGCGGCGACGAGCGCGTTCAGCGTGAGCATGTTGAGCGCGGGCGGGCAGTCGATGAGGATGACCTCGTACTGATCCTGCACCGATTCCAGCGCCTTGCGCAGCTTGAGTTCGCGGCCCGCCATCGTCGTGAGCAGGCGGACTTCGGCGGCCGTCAAGTCCTGGTTAGACGGCATGAGCGAGAGGCCGGGCGTCGATTCGAGCGGGATGATGACCTCGCTCGCCATCGCCTCGCCTAACAACACGTCGCCGGTGCCGCGCGTGATCTGCGATTTCTCGACACCGCAACCCATCGTCGCGTTGCCCTGCGGGTCGATGTCGACGAGCAGCACGCGGCGGCGGGTCGCGGCGAACGAGGCGGCGAGATTGACCGCGGTGGTCGTCTTGCCGACGCCGCCCTTCTGGTTCGCCACTGCGATGATCCGCTTCATGGGGCGTCATCTTAGACCCGATTGGCGCCGCGGGGTGATCGACTCGCAGCGCCGGCGCGCGTCACCAGAGCGCGGGTTCGATCGGCACGACGTCGGATTGAGCGTCGCCAATCGCGTACAACCGGAGCGACGGGGAATATGTCTTCATTCGCAGTGAGCGTCCATCGGGCTGGATCTCGAACATCCGCAGGTAGCCGAGGCCGCCTTCATCGAGCAGCTGGAAATTCGCGAGGACTTGTCCGACGAGATTGCCGTCGTCGCCGCGGCTTTCCAGATAGCCGGCGCCCGTCCCGCCGACATGTCCGCACAACACGAGGAACACGCCCGCATGCCGGCGGACGAGACCGTTCCAGAGCATTTCGCCATCGAACTCCGGATCGTCGCGCGCTTCGCCCCTCGACATCCGGTACGACATGGGGCTCCAGAGCTGCTGCGCGCCACGCGCCCGCCAGTCGTAGCGCGTCGAGTCGTCGTACAGGTAGGCATGCGACACGATGATCACGCGGTCGGATGCGTACCGGGACAGCACTTGGTTCGCCCAGGCAACCGTCGAGGCGCGCGGCGCCCATTCGAGCATCAGGATCCCGAGGGTCACGTGCGGCAGCCCGATACGGTAGTAGGCGTTCTCGATCTCGCCGGTGCGCGCCGTTTCCGCGAGCAGGGACTGCGAGACGCCGGGGGGAGTCGGAAAGAAGGCCGGCATCATCGATCCGCGCTTACGCGCACTGCCCTCGGGGCCCTCATCATGATTGCCGGTCGCGAGCATGAGCGGCACGTGCCACTGCGCGGCGAGCAGCTGGTCCCGCACGTAGCGCCATTCCGACGCCGAATTGTGTTCGGTCAGGTCGCCGGAGAAGACCGCCGCGCGGATGTGGCGAACTTCGCCCTGGTCCGCGAGCCAGCGCATCTGCGCGGCCAGGTGAGGCAGACCGCACTTCGTGTAGTACTGGATGTCGGGAAGCATCACGACGGTCGACGAGCCCGCCGGCGACGGCGACGGCTCGACGGCCGATGTCGGCGCGAGAATGCGCGGCGCTCCGAGCGGGCCCAACCCGGTGGTCAGCTTGCAGTCGAGCGCGCGCCCCTGACCGCTGGCTGCGAACGTCAGCAGCGCGCTCGCGAGGAGCGCGCGCCGGTAAATGCGCGTCGTCACCGCGCTCGCGTCAGCGTGACGAGATGCCTGTCGGCGTCGAGTCCGGGGACGTGCAGCCGTTTCACCTGTGCCGCCCAGCCGCGCGGCAGCGCCGCCAGTTCCGTGGCGGGATCCTTGCCCTTCATCGCGAGGATTCTTCCGCGGGGCGCCAGGAGTTTGCCGGCGTCCCGCAGCAGATCCGCCAGGGGGCCCACGGCGCGGGCGATGACGACGTCGAACTTCTCCTCGGCGGGGTAGGACTCCGCGCGGGCCGCGACCGCCCGGGCGTTGCGGATGTCGAGCGCGGCGATGGCCTCCGCCACGAACCGAATTTTTTTCTGCGTGCCGTCGATGAGCATGAATTCCCGCCCGGGGCACGCGACCGCCAGCGGGATGCCGGGGAAACCTCCGCCGGTGCCCACGTCGATTAGACGTTGTGCGTCGCCCAGGTCCGTCGCGAGGGACAAACTATCGAGCATGTGCAGCGTGAGGATCCCCTCGGGCGACACGATCGAGGTGAGGTTCACGTGTTCGTTGCGCTCGCGCAGCATGTGCGCGTAGCGCCAGAGGATCGTCAATTGCGATTCGTCGAGATCGATCCCGAGCCGGTTGGCACCGGCACCCAGCTTCTCCGTCCAGACGGATTCTTCGAACGCATCGGTCACGAATCAGTTCGCGACCAGCGCGGCCATGAACTCGTTGACCGGCAGCGAGTCGAGATCGGCTCGATCGAACAGTGACTTGATCGCCTCCGATTGCTTCGGCGGGTAGTGAGCCGCCACCGAGTCCCTGAACTTCTTCACGAGCACCGGCATGCCCTCCACGCGGCGCTTGCGATGGCCGATCGGGAAATCGATGCGCAGGTGCAGCTTCTCGCCGTCGTTCATGATCACGGTGAGCGCGTTGCCGATGTGGCGCTTGTCGCGCTCGTAGTATTCCTTCGTGAAGGTGGTGTTCTCCTTCACCTCCATCTTCGCGCGCAGGCTGTCGATGCGCGGATCGTTCGCGACGCCGTCTTCGTAGTCGGCGGCCGTGAGGCGGCCGAAGATGAGCGGCACGGCGACCATGTACTGGAGGCAGTGGTCGCGATCGGCGGGATTCGCCAGCGGCCCGGTCTTGTCGATGATGCGCACGCCCGGCTCCTGCGTCTCGATGACGATGCGCTCGATCTGCGCGAGGCGGTCCTTCACCTGCGGGTGCAGCGCCATCGCGCACTCCACCGCCGTCTGCGAATGGAACTCGGCGGGGAAGGAGATCTTGAAGAGGACGTTCTCCATCACGTAGCTGCCGAGCGGTTGCGCCAGGGTGAGCGTCTTGCCCTTGAAAAGCACGTCCTGGAATCCCCAGGTCTTCGCGGTCAGCGCCGAGGGATAGCCCATCTCGTTCTTGAGGGCGAACAGCGCGTGGCGCACGGCGCGCGAGGTCGCGTCGCCCGCAGCCCAGCTCTTGCGCGAGCCCGTGTTCGGCGCATGGCGATACGTGCGCAGCGCGCCGCCGTCGATCCAGGCGTTCGACAGCGCGTTGACGATCTGCTCCATCGAGCCGCCCAGCATCTGCGTGGCGACCGCGGTCGAGGCGACTCGCACGAGCAGCACGTGATCGAGGCCGACGCGGTTGAAGGAGTTCTCGAGCGCGAGCACACCCTGGATCTCGTGCGCCTTGATCATCGACGTCAGCACGTCGCGCACCGTCAGGGGCTTCTCGCCGAGCAGTATCGCGCGGCGCGACAGATAGTCCGCCACCGAGAGGATCGCGCCGAGGTTGTCGGAGGGATGGCCCCATTCGGCGGCGAGCCACGTGTCGTTGAAGTCGAGCCAGCGCACCATCGCGCCGATCGAGAACGCGCCCATGACCGGGTCGAGCTCGTAGCTCGTGCCGGGCACGCGCGAGCCGCCGGGCATCGTGGCGCCCGGGACGACGGGTCCCAACAGTTTCGTGCAAGCCGGATACTTGAGCGCCTGCAGGCCGCACGCGAGCGTGTCCATGAGGCAGTAGCGCGCCGTCTCGTACGCCTGGGTGCTGTCGATGCGGTAGTTGGAGGTGTAGTCGGCGATGGCGACGAGCAGGTCGTCCGGACTCGGGCGCTGCGCGGACTTGTAATCGTGGGAAGACATGGAAACTCCGACGTGCTAACTGCTCAGCTTGAGACCGATGATGCCGGCGACGACGAGCCCGAGGCTCGCGAGCCGCGCGGCGCTCGCGGATTCTCCGAACAGGAAGATCCCGAAGATCGCGGCGCCGACCGCGCCGATGCCGACCCACACCGCATACGCGGTGCCCACCGGCAGCGTCTTCATGGCGTAGGACAGCAGCGCGATGCTCGCGATCATCGCGGCGATCGTCAGCGTCGACGGCCAGGGCTTCGTGAATCCATCCGTGTACTTGAGACCGATGGCCCAGCCGATCTCCAGCAGGCCGGCGACGACGAGAATCAGCCAGTTCATGACGAGCTCCTAACGAACAGGGGTCGTCCCCGGAGAACCGCGTCGACCGGGGTCGTCCCCGCGCGAATGCGCGCGCATCTTACCCGCTCTCCGTCAACGATGGGCGAGGGGCACGAATTTCCGGTCTTCGGGACCCGTGTAATTCGCCGACGGGCGGATGATCTTGCCGTCCTCGCGTTGTTCGATGACGTGGGCGCTCCAGCCCGTCACCCGCGACAGGACGAACAGCGGCGTGAACATCGCCGTCGGAATTCCCATCAGGTGATAGCTCACGGCGCTGAACCAGTCGAGGTTGGGGAACATCTTCTTGAGTTCCCACATCACCGACTCGATGCGTTCCGCGACGCGATACAGCTTCCAGTCGCCCGACTCCTGCGCCAGCTGCTCCGCGACGCGCTTGATGATCACGTTGCGGGGATCGCTGACCGTGTACACCGGATGGCCAAAGCCGATGACGATCTCCTTGTTCGCGACGCGCCGGCGGATGTCGGCCTCGGCCCGTTCCGGCGTCTCGTACCGCTCCTGGATTTCGAGCGCCACTTCATTGGCCCCGCCGTGCTTCGGACCACGCAGCGCGCCGATGGCGCCGGTGATGCTCGAATAGAGATCCGAGCCGGTGCCGGCGATCACGCGCGCGGTGAACGTCGAGGAATTGAACTCGTGCTCGGCGTAGAGGATCAGCGAGGTGTGCATGGCGCGCACCCAGCTGGGAGACGGCGCCCGCCGATGCAGCAGGTGCAGGAAGTGCCCGCCGACGGTTTCGTCGTCGGTCTCGACGTAGATGCGACGGCTGCTGTGCGACCAGTGATACCAGTAGCAGAGCATCGACCCGAAGCTCGCCACCAGGTGATCCGCGATCTCGCGCGCGCCGGCCGCATCGTGATCGTTCGCTTCGGGCTGCACGCAGCCCAGGGCGGAGGCGCCGGTGCGCATGACGTCCATGGGATGCGTCGCCGGCGGCAACTGCTCGAGGACAGCGCGGACCGGCGCCGGGATCCCGCGCAGGCCCTTGAGCTTCACCTTGTAGGCCGCGAGCTCCATCCGGTTCGGCAGCTTCCCGTGGATCAGTAGATAGGCAATCTCCTCGAACTCGCAGGTCTCGGCGACTTCGAGGATGTCGTAGCCGCGGTAGTGCAGGTCGTTGCCGCTGCGCCCGACGCTGCACAACGCGGTGTTGCCGGCGGGCACGCCGGACAGCGCGACCGACTTCTTCGGCCTGGGAAGCGTGTCGCTCATTTCTGCTTCTCCGCGGCGAACAACGCGTCCAGCTTCTGCTCGTACGCGTGGTAGCCGAGATATTCGTAGAGGTCGTCGCGCGTCTGCATGTCGGCGACCACGTTCTTCTGCGTGCCGTCGCGGCGGATCGCCTGGTAGACCTTGAGCGCCGCGAGATTCATCGCGCGGTACGCCGAGCAGCAGTGCAACACGATGTCGACGCCCGCGCCGCCCAGTTCAGCGCGCGTATACAGCGGCGTCTTGCCGAATTCCGTGATGTTCGCGAGCACCGGGACCTGCACCGCGTCGCGAACCTTGCGATACATCGCCAGATCGGTGATCGCCTCGGGGAACACCGCGTCGGCGCCTGCCGCGACGCAGGCGCGCAGGCGATCGATCATTTCGTCGATCCCGTGACTCGCGAGGGCGTCGCTGCGCGCCATGATCACGAAGGCGTCATCGGTGCGCGCATCGACGGCCGCCTTTACGCGGTCGACCATTTCGTCTCTCGGCACCACTTCCTTGCCGGGTCGGTGACCGCAACGCTTGCTCTGCACCTGGTCCTCGATGTGCAGGCCGGCGGCGCCGGCCTTGACGAACGACCGGACGGTGCGCGCGATGTTGAACGCGCCGCCCCAGCCGGTATCGGCATCGACCAGCAAGGGCAGTGAGGACGCCTCGGTGATGCGGCGGATGTCGATGAGCACATCGTCCATCGTGCTGATGCCAAGATCCGGCAGGCCGAGTGAGTTGGCGGCGACGCCGCCGCCGGATAGATAGAGAGCGCGGAAACCCGTGGCCTCGGCCATGCGCGCGGCGTAGGCGTTGATCGCGCCGACGACCTGCAACGGCTTCTCGGTGGCGACGGCGGAACGGAGTTTCGCGCCCGCGGAGACGGGTGCCGAAGGAGTATTCATGATGCGCGCAGTCTACGACTGCGCGGCAATCTTGACGACCGTGCGACCGGTAACTTTCCCCTCGAGATACGCCGGAAACGCCGCCGGCAGCTCCGCGAACGGGATCGTCCGCGTCGCGATGCGATCGAGATGCCGCGGCGCGCAGTCGCCCGCGATCCGCCGCCACACTTCCAGGCGCTCCGCCCGTGGCGTGGCCGAGGAATTGATCCCCAGCAGGTTCACGCCGCGCAGGATGAACGGCATCACCGTGGTCGCCAGCTCGTGCCCGCCCGCAAGACCGATGCTCGCGACGTTTCCCCGGAAATCCACCTGTCGGAGCAATCCGGCGAGCATCGCGCCACCCACATTGTCGATGGCGCCGGCGAAGCGCGCGGGCTCGAGCGGCCGGGAGCCCGCCTGGAAATCCTGCCGCAGCACGACCTGCCCGGCGCCTAACGACCTCAGGTAGTCCGCCGCATCCGCCTTGCCGGTGACGGCGATGACTTCGTATCCGCGGCCCGCGAGCATGTCGACGGCAATACTGCCGACGCCACCGGTCGCGCCCGTCACGACGATCGGCCCGCGCGCGGGCGCCTGGTCGTTGCGCTCCATGTGATGGATGGCGAGCGCGGCGGTGAACCCCGCGGTGCCGAGCGCCATCGCGCGGAACGCGTCGAGGCCCGCGGGCATCGGGATCACGCTGTCCGCCTTCACCCGCGCGAGCCGCGTGTAGCCGCCGTCGAAGTTTTCGGAGAGTCCACTGCCGGTCACGAGCACACGGTCGCCGGCCGCGAACCGGGCGTCGTCCGAGGACCGCACGACACCCGCGAGATCGATGCCGCCGACGAGCGGATAGCGGCGCAGGATCTTGCCGGCGCCCGTGGCCGCGAGCGCGTCCTTGTAGTTGATGCCGGAGTACTCGACGTCGATGACGACTTCGCCCGGCGACAGATCCGCGAGGCCGATGTCCTCGAATCGAGCGTCTATCTTCCCGTCGCGCTCGTGGATGCGGAAAGCGCGGAAGGTCGTCATCGCAGTTCTCCCTCGCCGGGACAGCCGAACACCGTCGTGTGGATCCGCACCATCGGCGATATCGTGTCGGCAATTCGCTCCGGGGTGACGACGGTGAGCTTACAGGTCTCGCGGCCGCGTGCGTCGCGGAACGACATGGCGAGCTGCGCGCCCCGCGGCATCAACACGATCCGGTACGGAAGTGTCGCGACGAAGTCGCAGGGCGCGACAGCAGGTTCCGCGAGCACCGGCTGCCCGCTCATCTCGTCGAGACGGGGACAGGGGAGCCCCGCGAGCTCGCGCACGTCGACGGGCCAGCGACCGTGGACGCGGTGGAAATGTCCCGCGTGCGCGGCCGCGGACCATGCCTGCAGCCTTCCCGGGTTCGGAAGGAACGTGCCGCATCCCGCGAGCAGCGCAGCCGACGCGAAGACTATCGTTCGCTTCATGTGGCCCTGTGCCCTCGGCCCATCCGTCCTCCCTCGGCTAGTATGTTCCCATGAAATACGACTACGACCTCTTCGTCATCGGCGCGGGCTCCGGCGGCGTGCGCGCGGCGCGAATCGCCTCGATCGCGGGCGCAAGAGTCGCGGTGGCGGAGGAGTACCGCATCGGCGGCACCTGCGTCATCCGGGGTTGCGTGCCGAAGAAGTTCCTCGTGTACGGCGCGGAGTTCGCGCAGGCGTTCAAGGACGCGCCCGGATACGGCTGGACGGTGTCCGGCGCCACATTCGACTGGCGCACCCTGCGCGACAACGTCCAGAAGGAAGTGACGCGCCTGTCGGGCATCTATACGAGCAATCTCGCGAAGGCGGGCGTGACGGCCTACGAGGAACGCGCGGAGGTCGTGGATGCGCACACCGTCAAGCTCTCGAAGTCCGGCAGCGAGCTCAGCGCGGAGCGCATCCTCATCGCCACCGGCGGCTCTCCCCATCTGCCGACAGAGCTGCCCGGATTCGAGCTCGGCATCTCGTCGAACGAGGCCTTCCACCTCGACGCCCTGCCGCGCCGCCTGCTCATCATCGGCGGCGGCTACGTCGCCCTCGAGTTCGCGAACATCTTCCACGGCCTCGGCAGCGAGACACGCATCGTCCACCGCGGCGACCGGATGCTGCGCGGCTTCGACGACGACCTGCGCTCACACCTGCACATCGAGACCGAACGGCTCGGCGTGAATCTCTCGATGAAATCGACCCTGACGAAGCTCGAGAAGCACGCGGGGGCCATCCGCGCGACGCTGTCGAGCGGCGAGACCGCGGACGCCGACGTCGTGCTGTTCGCGACCGGGCGCGTGCCGAGCACGCGCGGACTCGGTCTCGAGCGCGCCGGCGTGAAGCTGGACGATGCCGGCGCCGTGATCGTCGACGAGTATTCGCAGAGCTGCGTGGACTCCATCTACGCGATCGGGGACGTGACGAACCGCATGAACCTCACGCCGGTCGCGATCCGCGATGGCCACGCGTTCGCGGACACGATCTACAACAATCGCAAGCGATCCGTCGATCACGCGGACGTGCCAAGCGCGGTGTTCGGCCGGCCGCCGATCGGCTGCGTCGGGCTCACCGAAGCGGATGCGCGCCGCAGCTTCTCCGAGATCGACGTCTACCGCACGAACTTCCGGCCCATGCGCAACGTGCTCGCCGGCAACCAGGAACGCACGCTCATGAAGCTCGTCGTCGACCGGAAGACGGACCGGATGCTCGGCGTGCACATCGCCGGCGAGGACGCGCCGGAGATGATCCAGCTCGCGGCGGTCGCGGTGAAGGCCGGGCTCACGAAGACGCAGTGGGACAGCACGACGGCGTTGCACCCGACCGCGGCCGAGGAGCTCGTGCTCATGCGCGAGAAGCTCGCGGGCGATTCGGGAGGTTCGTTGAGCGTCAGCCCGACGGTCTGACGCAGGACGGCTGGCGACGCTGCCCCGACATGCGCTTCGAGCAATCGGCCGAGCGCTGGCAGGTCCAGACCGCCGCGTGACGGCAGTGATGGCGCGACGAACGCGCGGCCTCGGGAGATTCTGCGGCGAGCCGGCGCATCGTGCCGCAGAGAGAATGCGTGCGCGCGCGTGCGGGACGGGCGTTCACAGCGTCTTCCCCAGATAGCGGGCGACGCAGACATCGCAACCGCGGAACGAAATCGCGACCCCGAGCAACCCCAGGCCCATGACGATCGTCGTGATGGCCGCGAAGAACGTCGCGCCGGCGCGCTCCCAGGCGAACTGCAATGCCATGACCGTGCTCACCGTGAGCGCGATGCCGGCCACGAACAGCAACGGCCGCTTCCAGGTCTTCACCGGTGGCGGATCACCGAGACTCACGTACTGGGTGACGTGGCAGTAGAGGCAGGATTTGCAGCGCGAGTGCATGGCGGGAATTTGCCATCGGTCCGGCCGCGGCGGCGGAACCGGCGCACATTTTGCTGTAGGACTCGCCGGTCGTGGAGCGGCGACGTGCTACTCGCCCGGAGCGCGCCGCCGGATGCGCATGTGACAGGAATGCCACTGACCGCGACGCAACGCGCCCGCCGCCCGAATGCGATAGCCGTCAGTCGATGAAGATCGTCGCCGGCTGCTCGATGAGATCCTTCAGCGCCTGGATCATCAGCGCGCAGTCGTAGCCGTCGACGAAGCGGTGATCGAACGACGACGAGAGATTCATCATGAGCCGCACGGTGATCTGGCCGTCGACGACGACGGCGCGCTCGATCGCCTTGTTGATGCCGATGATGGACACCTCGGGCATGTTGATCATCGGCGTCGACGCGATGCCGCCGAGCTTGCCCAGCGACGTGACGGTGATCGTGGAACCCGTGAGTTCCTCGCGCGGCGATTTGTTGTTGCGCGCGGCCTCGGACACGCGACGGATCTCCGCGGCGAGATCGTGCAGCGCGCGCGACTCGGCGTTGCGCACCACCGGCACCTTGAGGCCCTGCGGCGTCTGCGTCGCGATGCCGACGTGCACGGCATTGTGCTTCACGAGCACGCCGCGCGCGCTGTCGTACAGCGCGTTGCACTGGGGAAATTTCCCGAGCGTGCGCGCCAGCGCGGCCACGATGAACGGCAGGAACGTGAGCGGCGGCGCGGAGGCGGGACGGCGATCGTTCAGATGCTTGCGCAGCGCCTCGAGACGCGTGAGGTCGACCTCTTCCACGTACGAGTACTGCGGAATCGACTTCGCGGACTCCGTGAGCCGCTCGGCGATCACGCGACGCAGGCCGATGATCTTCACTTCCTCGGTGCCATTGCGCGGTGCGCGGGTTTCGTTCGCGCGCGCGTTCATGGACGGCGGCGAACCCTGCGCGGCGCCCGAGGCGAGCGCGGAATCGATGTCGCCCGGCTCGATGCGGCCCGCGGGACCCGTGCCGGCGACGGACGTCAGATCGAGCCCCGCTTCCGCCGCGCGGCGACGGGACGCCGGCGACGCCATGATGCGCGCGGCCTTGTGAGTGCCCGTGCCGTTCTGCTCGTGCGCCTTGCTGGCCGGCGCGGGAGATGTCCTGGCGGCGGCGGCAACCTGCTGCTTCTCCGGCGGCGGCGGGGCTTTCGCGGCCGGGGCGGCACCCGCGGCGGCGGACGCCGCGTCGGTGTCGAACACGACGAGCTCCGAACCTACCGCGACCATGTCGCCGGGCTCGCCCTGGATCGAAACGATGCGTCCCGTGACCGGCGCCGGCATCTCCACCGCGGCCTTCTCGGTCATGACCTCGCACATCACTTGGTCTTCCTGCACGAGATCGCCGGGCTTCACGTGCCACGCGACGACTTCCGCGGAAACCGTTCCTTCGCCGAGATCCGGCATCTTGAATACGTAGCGACTCATTGCTGTTCATCCCCCATGGCCGCCCGCAGGGCGAGCGCCACTCGTGCCTGTCCGGGAAAGTACTCCCATTCGAACGCGTGCGGGTACGGCGTATCCCAGCCCGCGACGCGCTGGATCGGCGCTTCGAGATACCAGAAGCACTCTTCCTGGATGCTGGCCGACAACTCCGCGCCGAAACCGCAGAAGCGCGTGGCCTCGTGCGCGATCACGCAGCGGCCGGTTTTCTTGACGGACGAACAGATCGGGTCGATGTCGAGCGGCGACATCGTGCGCACGTCGATGATCTCGGCGTCGATGTTGAGCTTCCGCGCCGCAGCTTCGCACACGTAGACCATCGTGCCGTACGTGACGATCGTGACCGCGCCGCCGGGCCGCACGATCTCGCTCTTCCCGATCGGCACCTTGTAGTGCCCTTCCGGCACGTCGCCTTTCGGATGCGTGCTCCACGGAACCGCCGGCTTGTTCGGGTCGCCGTCGAACGGTCCGTTGTAGATGCGCTTCGGCTCGAAGAAGATGATCGGGTCTTCGTCCTCGATGGCCGCGATGAGCAGGCCCTTCGCGTCGTAGGGATTGCTCGGCATCACCACCTTCACGCCGCAGATGTGCGTGAAGATCGCCTCGGGACTCTGCGAATGCGTCTGGCCGCCGCGGATGCCGCCGCCGCAGGGCGCACGGATCACCACTGGCGACGTGAAATCGCCGGCGCTGCGGTAGCGCAGTCGCGCGAGCTCGCTCGCGATCTGGTCGACCGCCGGGTAGATGTAGTCCGCGAACTGGATCTCCGCGACGGGCTTGAGTCCGTTCACGGCCATGCCGATCGCGGTGGCGACGATGCCGCCCTCGCTGATGGGCGAGTCCAGCACGCGATGTTCGCCGTACTTGCGCTGCAAGCCGTCCGTCACGCGGAAGACGCCGCCGAAATAGCCGACGTCCTCGCCCATGACGACGACCGACGGGTCGCGCGCCATCGTGACGTCCATGGCGGAGTTCAGGGCCTGGATCATGTTCATCTGCGCCACGGCCAACTACTCCTTCGGCGCCGCGAGCCCGAGCTCGGCGTTCAGCTTGATCTCTTCCGCGAGTTGCTCGCTCTGCCGGCGCAGGTTGTCGGGGAAATCCTTGTAGACATCCTCGAACATGAGATGCCGATCGAGGCGCGGGCCTTCGTTCAGCGCGCCGAACGACACGGCCTCCTTCCACGACGCGACCACGTGCGCATCGAGTTCCGCGTGCAGCTCCTTGTGCTGCTTCTCGCTCCACTCGCCGCGCGCGATCAGGTGGTTCTTCAGGCGCTCGACCGGATCGCCGAGCGGCCAGTGTTCGTAATCTTCCTTCGGGCGATAGCGCGACGGATCGTCGCTGGTCGAATGCGCGGAGGCGCGATACGTCACCAGCTCGATCAGTGTCGGGCCGCCCCCGGTGCGCGCGCGCTGCGCGGCCCACTGCGTGACCCCGTACACCGCGAGGAAATCGTTGCCGTCGACGCGGATGCCGGGGACGCCATACCCCGGGCCGCGCGCCGCGAACGAGCGCTGCTCGCCGCCCGCCGTGCCCTGGAACGTGGAGATCGCCCACTGGTTGTTGACGATGTTCATGATCACCGGCGCCTGGTGGACGGCGGCGAACAACAGGCCGTGGTGGAAATCGGCCTCGGCGCTCGAGCCTTCGCCGATCCACGTGGCGGCGATGTGGTCTTCGTTGCGGATCGCCGCGGCCATGGCCCAGCCGACGGCCTGCGGGAACTGGGTAGTCAGGTTGCCCGAGATCGAGAAGATGCGCCCGGCATTCCAGTGATACATCACCGGGAGCTGGCGGCCCTTGCACATGTCGCGCGTGTTCGAGAGCAGCTGGCACATCAGCTCGACGAGCGGCTTGCCGCGCACCATGTAGATGCCCTGCTGCCGGTACGAGGGGAACAGCATGTCGCCGGGCTGCAGGGCCATGGCGGCAGCGACCGCGACGGCTTCCTCGCCGTACGACCGCATGTAGAAGGAGATCTTTCCCTGCCGCTGCGTACGCTGCATGCGATCGTCGAAGATCCGCGTGAGCAGCATGTGCCGCAATCCGACCTGCAGGTCTTCGGCGTCGAGCTGCGGATTCCACTGGCCGACGGCCTCGTGCCTGTCGTCGAGGACGCGCACGAGACCATGGGCCACGTCTTCCATGTCGCGCGAGCGCGCCTGCACTTCCGGCTTCGGGATCACGCCCGCGGGCGACAGTGCGACGTAACTGAAATCGGGTTTGTCGCCAGGCCTCGTGGGGGGCTGGGGTACGTGAAGTCTTGGCATGGCGCGGGATGATACGCGGGATCGAAATGGGGCAGCAAAGAGCTCCCCGAAAACCGTATCAAATGAAACTATTGTCCAAGCGCCGCTGCGCGGCGCGTCAGGCCGGCTTGAAGACCATGAGGAACACGGCGATGAGCGGCGCGCCCGTGGCCACCGTCCCCCACACCGTCCACTTCTTCGACAAGGCGTCGTAACCCGCCTGGTCCCAGGCGCCGTCGATACCGGCCCGCACGTTCGCGAGCAGCTTCTTCTGCGTCGGTGCGACGAAGGCGAACGCGAACCCCGAGATGCCGAAGAGCACGATCGACCACAGGATCCACGGCGTGGAGAGAATGGGAATGTGACCCGCCAGCGCCGTCGCGATTCCCGTGATGATGATGACGAAGACGTTCGGCGTGGTGAAGATCGAATCGGACTTGATGATGCCGTCGAGCGCCTGCGCACGGGCGCGCAGATCGCCGAGCCGGTCGGCGTGCGCCTTCCAGAACACCCCGGTGACGATGTTCCCCAGGAACAGCGTGACGCTCACGATGTGCAGGGCCTTGAGCAGCAGATAGGTCATCAGCGCGCCTCGCGTTCGAGCCACGCGGCGAGACCGGCCGCATTGAGGTCGAAGTCCTTGCCCAGGATCCCGTCGATCGCCTCGGCGGACATCGTGCAGCCGTGCTCGCGCAACGATTCGTGCGCGAGACGGCGCAGGTCGAAGCGCATGCGCTTCAGGTCCATCCCGCTCGCGCGGGCGATACGCACGAACTCGTCGATGGCATCCGTCATGTCGTTCGCGAGACGCGCGCAGTCGCCGACCTCGCTGTAGTGGGTGAGGTACAGCTTGCGCGGACGGAACTGCATGAGCCGCACGATCGACGCCTTGAGCTGCCCGGGATCGAACTGCGTCGGGGTGGTGGTGGGCATGACCCAGGGGCCTTTCGCGGTGTCGAACTCGCGGTACGAAAGGCCGAACGTGTCGCCCGTGAATATGCCTTTGCTGCCATGGTCGACGATCGCGAGGTGATGCAGCGCGTGGCCGGGCGTGTGCACGATCTCGAACGTGCGCATGCCGAGATCGAAGCGGTGTCCGTCCTGCGCGATGACGAGGCGCTCGGGCGCGATGGGCAGGATCTCGCCGTACAGCTGCGAATAGAGCTCGTCGCCGTACACCGCGCGCGTGCCGGAGATCAGCTTGCCGGGGTCGATCAGGTGCGGCGCGCCGCGTGGATGCACGATGGCCTTGGCGCGCGGCAGCTCGCGCATGAGCGCGCCCGCGCCACCGGCGTGATCGAGGTGCACGTGCGTGAGGAACAGGTAGTCGACGGCATCGCGCGGAATCTCGAGACCGTCGAGCGCGGCCAGTATCAGCGGAAGCGCCGTATTGGGGCCGGTATCCACGATGGCCGCGCGGTCGCCGGCCTGCACGATGTGGGAGGCGTCCATCTGCGGCCGCACGTACTCGGTGTCCACGGCGGTGATGCCGTTCCCGAATCGCGTCAGTCGTGGCATGACGTCCATGGCTTGCGGCAACATAGCAGCATGATGCGAAGAATTCCCCTGACCCTGTCGATCGTCTCTGTCGCCTGCCTCGGATCGCTGACGGCATTCGGCGCCGTCGAGGAACGCGGCAACCTGGTGCTCGACAACATCCCGTCGGTCGAGACGCCCCTAACACAACGTCTCGGCGACTACATGCACTCGCGCGGTGCGAGTTTCGTCGACTGGCTGCCCGACGGCGGCATGTTGATAGCCACCCGATTCGGCGACGTGGAGCAGCTGCATCGCGTGGCAATGCCGCTCGGAGCGCGCGAGCAGCTCACGTTCTTCAATGAACCCGTGACGATCGCGCGTTCCCCGCAATCGGCGGTGGCGCCCGGCTTCGCGTTCCTGCGCGACACGGGCGGCAACGAGAACGCGCAGGTGTTCTGGTACGACTCCGCGACGCGTGCGGTACGGCAGCTCTCCGACGGGAAGGGGCTCTACGGCGGCCTCGTGTGGAGCCGCGACGGCAAGCGCATCGCGTTCCACGGCACCGGGCGCGACGGCGTGAGCTACGACCTGTTCGTCGCCGACCCCGCCGGACGCGATGCGCCGCGCCTCGTCTACAACGGCCTGCAGAAGAACTGGCAGGTCCTCGACTGGTCCCCGGACGACACCAAACTACTCATCCGCAACTTCGTTTCCGCGACGGAATCGCACCTGTTCGTCATGGAACTCGCGACGGCGCTGCTCACGCCGGTGAGCGAAGGCGCCGATCCCGCGAGCGTCAGCGCGGCGCAGTTCACGGCCGACGGCCGGGGTGCGTTCGTCGTCACGAACCGCGACAGCGAGTTCGAGCAGCTGCGGCGCGTCGACCTCGCGACCGGTGCGGTCGAGCTCGTCACCGGCCACATCCCCTGGGACATCGAGGCGTTCGACCGCACCGACGACGGCAGGTATCTCGCCTACGTCGCGAACGTCGACGGCACGAGCCGGCTCACGCTGGTGAACCTCGCCGCCCGCACCGAAACCCTGCCGCCGCTGCCCGACGGCCGCATCGGACGCATCGCGTTCGACCGCGAAGGCAGGAAACTCGCTTTCGCGCTGGAGAGCCCCCAGGCGCCCCGCGACGTGTTCGTGCTCGAAGCGGATCGCAACGCCGTGGTCCGCTTCACCAAGAGCGAGGCCGGCCCGGTGGATCCACAGCAATTCGTCGGCGCGGAGCTGGTGCGCTACCCCACCTTCGACAAGGAGAGCGGCAAGTTCCGGCAGATTCCCGCGTTCGTCTACAAACCGAAGACACCCGGGCCGCACCCCGTGATCATCAACATCCACGGCGGCCCGGAGTCGCAGTCGCAGCCCGGCTGGAATCCGTTCACGCAGTTCCTCGTGCGCGAGATGGGCTTCACTGTCATCGAGCCGAACGTGCGCGGCTCGTCGGGCTACGGCAAGACCTTCCTCGATCTCGACAACGGCGAGGATCGCGAGGACTCGGTGCGCGACATCGGCGCATTGATCGTGTGGATCGGGACGCGGCGCGACCTCGATGCGAAGAAGGTGTTCGTCGCCGGCGGCTCCTACGGCGGCTACATGACGCTCGCGTCGTTGGTGCATTTCGGCGACCGCCTGCGCGGCGGAGTCAACGTGGTCGGAATCTCGAATTTCGTGACGTTCCTCGAGAGCACGTCCGCCTACCGCCGCAACCTGCGCCGTCCCGAGTACGGCGACGAGCGCCTGCCGAGGATGCGCGCCTATCTACAGCGCATCTCGCCGCTCACCAACGCCGCGCGGATCAACAAGCCGCTGCTCGTCGTGCAGGGTCTCAACGACCCGCGCGTGCCCGCCTCGGAATCGCAGCAGATGGTGGCGAAGATCCGCGCGCGCGGCGGCGAGGTCTGGTACCTCGCGGCGAAGGACGAAGGCCACGGGTTCCGCAAGAAATCCAACGCGGATTTCTACCGGAAGACGATGGTGACGTTCCTCGAGAAACTGAAGTGACGGCGACAGGAGTTGTCCTGTCCCCGTTCAAGAAGACGATCTACAGGGTGGCGGCCTACTTCGAAGAGGAGAAGAAGAACACCTTCTTCGGGACCGTCTGCAGCGCCGGCGTCTGCACCGAGTAGTACTCGGCCAGCGCCTTGATGTCCGCTTCCGTCAGCGCCGCGGCCTGCGGCTGCATGATCGGGTTCTTGCGCCCGCCGCGCTTGTAGTCGAGCAGCGCGCGCTCGATGTAGTCGCGATGCTGCCCGGAGATCGTCGGGAAGTCGGCCGTGATGCCCACGCCGTTCGTGCCGTGGCAGGAACGGCAGACTTCGGCCGCCTTCGGGATCGGCCTGCCGGCCGGCAGCTCGTTGGTGGACTTCGTGATCACTTCGGGACCGGCCAGGTAGATGGCGACGTCGGCCATGTCCTGATCGGTCATCGTCGTGGCCTGCGAGTGCATGGTGCCGTGCGAACGTTCGCCGCTCTTGTAGGCCTTGAGCGCGGCGACCAGGTACTCGGGACGCTGGCCATACAGCTTCGGCACCGAGTACGTGGGATAGGCGTTCTTGTAATTCTGGATCGCGTGGCAGCCGTTGCAGGTGTAGGCCAGCGAGTGACCGCGCTTCGCGTCGCCAGCCGGCGCCTGGGCATTGGCCACCGAGGACAGCGAGAAGGCGGCGATGAGTGCCAGCGAAACGGTTCGGATGCGGAATGCCATGATGCAGCGGGGCCTTCGTCTCCCAAAAACAGGCCGCGATATTAAGGACTTGGGCGTGCAAATGCCACCGGGCACAATCCACGCCAAGTGATCGCATTGATTCAAAGGGTGAGCCGGGCGCAGGTGCTCGTGGATGCGCGCGTCGTGGGCGAAATCGACCGCGGCGTGCTCGCGCTCGTGGGTTTCGAGCGCGGCGACGACATGATGCACGCCGAGCGGCTGCTGGAGCGCGTGCTCACCTACCGGATCTTCGAAGACACCTCGGGCCGCATGAACCTCAGCCTGCGTGACGTCGAGGGCGGACTGCTGCTGGTTCCGCAATTCACGCTCGCGGCGGACACTCACAAGGGCACGCGCCCGGGTTTCAGCACCGCCATGGCCCCGGCTGAGGCGCGCGAACGCTTCGCCGAGGTCGTGGATCTCGCGCGACAGCGCCACCCGACGGTCGCAACGGGCGAGTTCGGCGCCCACATGCAGGTCTCGCTGGTGAATGACGGCCCGGTGACGTTCTGGCTGCGGGCGGGCGCTGACTGACTCCAATCGCGACAAGGACTTAACCTGGGTCGCGAGCGTGATGCGGGTCTCGACCCCGGCCGAACTTTCTTAGGTTTGGACCCTCTGTTGACTTATCATTCCGGCACTTTTCGCGGGGCTCAGCCCCCTACTGGAGAGGCTCATGGGCCCGATTGGTTTCAAAGAACTCGTAGTCATTCTGATCGTCGTGCTCGTGATCTTCGGAGCCAAGAAGCTCAAGACGATCGGCTCCGACCTGGGCTCGGCCGTGCGCGGCTTCAAGAAGTCGATGAGCGACGGCGACGCCGAGGAATCGGTGAAGCAGCTCAAGGCGGACGCCGAATTCGATCCTGCAAAGACGCAGACCGCGGAGAAGAGCGAGCACAAGGTCTGATCGACGCGACGGCGCCCGGTCGCACGCTTTTCCAGGGCATCCATGTTCGAGGTTGGATTCACCGAACTGCTGCTGATCTTCGCGATCGCGCTGGTCGTGCTCGGTCCGCAGAAACTCCCGAAGCTCGCGCAGCAGGTCGGCCGCTGGGTCGGGCGTGCCCGCGCGATGGCACGCCAGTTCCGGGACCAGCTCGAAGAGGAAGCCCACAACCTCGAAGCGAAAGTGAGCATCGATCCCGACATCGACACGTCGCTCGATTCGAAGCCCAAGTCTGAGGCCACGCCGACGCCGGCGACTTCGCCTGCACCGCCCGAACCTACACCCGTGGCCGAGGAGGAGTTCTACCCGCCCGACCATCACATGCACTCCTCGCAGCGCGCGAGTGCGCCAGCGGAAACACCAACCGATGATCCGCCGCCGGCCGGGACGGGCAACCCGGGCGGGCAGACCGAGTTCGACCTGAATCCGCCCGCGAACGGCGGCGACAAGAAGACGCCGTGAGCGACGAGTCGCCGAAGGAGACCCTCGCCGAAGGCACGCTGATGTCGCATCTCCTCGAGCTGCGCAACCGGCTCATGAAGGCGGTGCTCGCGATCTTCATCCTCTTCGTGCCGTGCGCGTACTTCGCGAACGACCTGTTCGTGCTCATCGCGGAGCCGCTCGTCGACAAACTACCAGCGGGCACGTCGCTGCAGTCGACGAGCGTCGTCGGACCGTTCATGACGCCGTTCAAGGTGTCGTTCTACGTGGCGCTGTTCGCCGCGATGCCGGTCGTGATCTACCAGATCTGGGCATTCGTCGCACCCGGCCTGTACCGCAAGGAGAAACGCTTCGCGGTGCCTTTGCTGGTGTCGTCCGTGTTCCTGTTCTATGCCGGCATCGTGTTCGCGTACTTCGTCGTGTTCCCGGTAATGTTCAATTTCTTCGTGGGCACCGTTCCCGGCATCGTGAAGTACGCGCCGGACATGGCCGCGTACCTCGATTTCGTGCTCACGATGTTCTTCGCTTTCGGCATCGCCTTCGAAGTGCCCATCGCGGTGGTGTTGCTCGTGCTGACGGGCCTCGTGAAGGTCGAGCAGCTCGGCAAGAATCGCGGCTACGTGATCATCGGCATATTCATCGTCGCGGCGTTCCTCACGCCGCCCGATGCAATATCCCAGTCCATCATGGCGATCCCGATGTGGATCCTGTACGAGGGCGGGCTCGTGATGGCACGCGTCATGCAGAAAATGAGGCGCGATTCGGCCGAAGCGGCCGAGAAGGAAGAAGCCGAGGCGAGCTGAGGGCTGCCCCATCGCGGGACGCTCGCACCGCCGCTTTTCCTTGGCAGCCGCCGGGGGCTTGAGTCAGACTGCGCGACATCGCGGCGCAGCAGCGCCAATAAGAATTCGGGGCACAAAAACATGTCTGATCCGACCACGACGACCATCGTGTCGCCCGACCATGGCAGATCGTTTTTCGGTCACCCGCGCGGACTCGTCACCTGCTTCATGGTGGAGTTCTTCGAGCGCTTCACTTACTACGGCATGCGCTCGATGCTCGTTCTGTTCCTCGCCGCACCCCTGGTGTCCGACAACCCGGGCTTCGGCGTCGACGGCGCCACGGCGGGCGCGGTGTACGCGCTGTTCACGGGCGGCGCCTACTTGCTGGCGATTCCGGGAGGCTGGATCGCAGACCGGTTGATAGGCCAGCGCAAGGCCATCTTCATCGGCGGCCTGTTCATCGCCGCCGGCAATTTCATCCTCGCGATCCCCGCGACACCCGCGGTGTTCTACTCGGGCGTCTTCGTCATGGTGCTCGGCATCGGGCTGTTGAAGCCGAACGTCTCGTCGGTCGTCGGCGCGTTGTACGAAGGGCAGTCTGGCGCGCGCCGCGATGCCGGCTTCTCCATCTTCTACATGGGCATCAACCTCGGCGCGATGTCGGGTCCGCTCATCGCGAGTGCGCTCGGCGAGAAGGTGAACTGGCACCTGGGCTTCCTGCTGTGCGGCATCGCGACCCTCGCCGGCACGCTGTACTTCATCATTTCGCAGAAATACCTCGGCATCGCGGGGCTGCCCCCGCAGAACGTTCCGCCGAAGGAACGCAAGAACACGTGGACGCTGCTGATCGCCATCGGCGTGGCCGCCGCGGTCCTCGCGGTCGTGCTGTTCGCGCGCGACAACCCGCCGAGCGAGCACCAGCTCGCGCTCGGCCTGTTCGCCGGGCAGGTCGCGCTCGCGGTGTTCTTCTTCGGTTACGTGCTGACGTCCAAGGAACTCGACACCGCGGCGAAGAAGAAGATAGGCGTGATCGTCGTGTTCTTCTTCTGTGCCATCCTGTTCTGGGGCGGCTTCGAGCAGCAGGGCACCACCTTCAACACGTTCGCGTTCGAGTACACGGACCGCTCGCTGCTCGGTGGCTGGTTCGAGGACGGCCAGCATCCGGCGACCTGGTACCAGTCGGTGAACCCGATCTTCATCATCGTCTTCGCGCCGATCTTCGCGTGGTTCTGGGTATGGCTGGGCATGCGGCAGATGGATCCGTCCGCGCCGGCGAAGATGGCGTACGGCTTGCTGCTGCTCGGCGTCGGGTTCCTGGTGATGATGTGGGCGGCGCAGCTCGTGGTCTCGAGCGGTGGCAAGGTCGGGCCCACGTGGCTCGTGCTCGCGTTCCTCTTCCACACGTTCGGCGAGTTGTGTCTGTCGCCCGTCGGCCTCTCGAACGTGACCAAGCTGGCGCCCGCGAAGTTCGTGAGCCGCATGATGGGCACGTGGTTCCTGGGAACCGCGATGGGCAACACGATCGCCGGCCTCGTCGGCGGCCAGTTCGCCGAGGCCAAGGTCGACCAGATGCCGGGCATCTTCCTCACGATGACGTTGATCGGCGTCGGCGCCGGGGTCGTCATCCTCGTGATCTCGCGCGGTCTGCGCGGCTGGATCGGAGACGCGAAATGAACCTGACGAACTACCTGCGCGGCGCCGCCGCGTTGTCGATTGCCATCGCCGCCGGTGCGCTGGTGGGCTGTCCGGCCGGCGGCAAGGGCGCGAACCCGCCGCCGACGGCGACGGAATTCGTGCAGCAGACGAACGACGAACTCGTGCCGCTGCTGCGCGAAGGCAACGCCGCGGGCTGGACGCAGGCGACGGACATCACCGTCGACACGCAATTCCTCAATGCGCGCGCCACCGAACGGCTGCTCGAGTTCTTCAGCCGCAAGGCGAACGAAGCCAGGCGCTACGAGAAGGAGAAGCTGGACCCGGCCACCACGCGGTCGCTCATGCTCCTCAAGATCGGCGTGAGCGCACCGGCGCCGGCGGATCCGGCCAAGCGCACCGAACTCGCGACGCTGGGCACCGAGCTCGATGCCATGTACGGCGAAGGCAAGTACTGCCCGCCGGGAAAGACAGTGCTGGCTGCGGGCAAGGACGAGAAGGGCTGCTTCAATCTCGACGCGCTGTCCGACGTGATCGCGACCAGCCGCAACTACGACGAACTCACCGAGGCGTGGACGGGCTGGCACACGATTTCGCGGCCGATGCGCGCGAAGTACACGCGCTTCGCCGAGCTCTCCAACGAGGGCGCGCGCGAACTCGGCTTCGCCGACACGGGCGACATGTGGCGCTCGAAGTACGGCATGCCATCCGCGGATTTCGAGAAGGAAGCCGCGCGGCTCTACTCGCAGGTCGAGCCGCTGTACAAGGCCCTGCACTGCTATGCGGGCAAGAAGCTCGCGCAGAAGTACGGCCGCGACAAGGTACCCGCGGGCGCCCCGATCCCGGCGCAACTCTTCGGCAACATGTGGGCGCAGCAGTGGAACCGCATATACGACGACCTGCTGAAGCCGTATCCCGGCGCGAGCATCGAGACCGCCGACAAGCAGCTGCAGACGCAGAAATGGGACGCCGTGCGGATGACCAAGTCCGCGGAGAGCTTCTACACGTCGATCGGGTTCCCGGCGCTGCCGCAGACGTTCTACGAGCGTTCGATGTTCGTGCGCCCGCGCGACCGCGAAGTCGTCTGCCACGCGAGCGCCTGGGACATGGACGACAAGGACGACGTGCGCATCAAGATGTGCATCAAGCCGATCGAGGAGGATCTCTTCACGATCTACCACGAGCTCGGTCACGTCTATTACTACGTCTGGTACAAGGATCAGCCCGCGCTCTTCCAGGACGGCGCGCACGACGGCTTCCATGAAGCGATCGGCGACGCGGTGAATCTCTCCGTGACGCCGGACTATCTGCACAGGATCGGGCTGGTCTCAGCGGTGAAGCCCTCGCAGGAGGCCGTCATCAACCAGCAGATGAAGATGGCGCTCGACAAGATCGCCTTCCTGCCGTTCGGCAAGCTGATCGACGAGTGGCGCTGGGCCGTGTTTGACGGACGCGTGAAGCCCGCCGACTACAACAAGGCCTGGTGGGAACTGCGCCGCAAGTACCAGGGCCTCGCGGCGCCGGTCGCGCGCAATGAGGAGGATTTCGATCCGGGCGCGAAGTACCACATCCCGGGCAACACCTCGTACACGCGCTACTTCCTGTCGTTCATCCTGCAGTTCCAGTTCCACAAGGCGCTGTGCGACGCGGCGGGCTACCAGGGCCCGCTGAACGAGTGTTCGATCGCGGGCAACAAGGCCGCCGGCGAGAAGTACGCGGCGATGCTGAAAGTCGGCGCGAGCGAGCCGTGGGCGGATTCGCTCGAGAAACTCACGGGCACGCGCCAGATGGACGCTTCCGCGATCATCGACTACTTCAAGCCGCTCGAAAGCTGGCTGGCCGAGCAGAACAAGAACGAACAATGCGGGTGGAACTGACATGAACGCAGCCGACGCAACGGCGCCGCAGCTCACCGCGCGCGCGATCATCCTCTCGATCGTGCTGGCCACCGTGCTCGCGGCGGCCAACACCTATCTCGGTCTCTTCGCCGGCATGACGATCGCCTCGGCGATTCCCGCGGCGGTGGTCTCGATGGCCGTGCTGCGCGCCCTCGGCGGCGGCGGCATCCTCGAGAACAACATCGTGCAGACGGGCGCGTCGGCGGGCACGTCGATCGCGTCGGGCGTGATCTTCACCGTCCCGGCGCTGGTGCTCATGGGCTACTGGCCGGATTTCAAGTACTGGTGGGTGCTCGCCATCGCGGGCCTCGGCGGCCTGTTGGGCGTGCTGTTCTCGGTTCCGCTGCGCCGCTCGCTGATCGTCGATCAGCAGATGACCTTCCCCGAGGGCAAGGCGGCGGCCGAAGTGCTCAAGGCCGGAGAGAATCCCGCCGCGGGCATCAGGATCCTCGGACTGGCCTCGCTCGGCGGCGCCATCGGAAAGCTGTTCACGGCGAGCGGCCTGCGCCTGATCCCCGACAGCTCGCTCGCGAGCGGCTTCATCGGCAAGTACCTCGGCTACATGGGCACGAACCTTTCTCCGGCGCTGCTCGGTGTGGGCTACATCGTCGGGCTCAACATCGGCGCGGTGGTGGTGTCGGGTAGTTTGCTGTCGTTCAACATCGCGATCCCGCTGTACCACGAGTACTTCCTGCCCGACCCGGAGAATGCCGACCTGGCGGCGACGATCGCCGCCGCCTGCGCGAACCTGACTTCGTCGGAATGCGCCGAGGCTTCAGCGCAGATCCTGCGTGGCGCGCGCATCCGATACCTGGGCGTCGGCGCGATGCTGGTCGGCGGCCTGTGGGCACTGATCACGCTGCGCGGTTCCATCGTCTCCGGCGTCAAGAGCGGCCTGGCCGCGGCGCGGGCCGGCAGCGGCGCGCTGATCGCGCACACCGATCGCGACCTGCCGATGAAATGGGTGCTCATCGGAATCGTCTTGTTCACGCTGCCGCTCGGCGTCCTCTACTACAACATCGTCGGAAACCTTGGGATCGGCCTCGCCATGTCGGTCATCATGGTCGTCGCCGGATTCCTGTTCTGCTCGGTGTCGGCCTACATGGCCGGACTCGTGGGCTCTTCCAACAACCCCGTATCCGGCATCACGATCGCCACCATCCTGTTCGCGGCGCTCGTGCTCGTCGCGTTCCTCGGCAAGACCTCGACGATCGGCCCGGTCGCCGCCGTGATGATCGGCGCCGTGGTGTGCTGCGCCGCCTGCATCGCGGGCGACAATCTGCAAGACCTCAAGGCCGGCTACATCGTGGGTGCGACTCCGTGGCGCCAGCAGGTGATGCTGGCCATCGGCGCGGTGTCCTGCGCCGCCGTGATGGCGCCGACGCTCAACATGCTCGCGCACAGCTACGGCATCGGGCCGCGCACGCCGGAGCACCCGCAGTCGCTGGAGGCCGCGCAGGCGAATCTCATGGCTTCGGTGGCCAAGGGGATCTTCGGCGGCGAGTTGCCCTGGGACATGATCGCGATCGGTGCGGTGATCGGCGTCGCCGTCATCATCTTCGACTCGATCCTCAAGGCGAAGAAGGCGCCCTTCCGCGTGCCCGTGCTCGCGGCCGCGATCGGCATCTACCTGCCGCTCGAGACGATGGTGCCGATCTTCCTGGGCGGGCTGCTCAACTATCTCGTGACTCGCAGCTTCGGCAAAGGCCTGTCCGAGGAGGAAGTCGAGAAGCGCAATCGCAAGGGCATGCTGTTCGCGGCCGGCCTCATCACGGGCGAAGCGCTCATGGGCATCTTCATCGGCTTCGCCATCTACGGCACCGACCGCGCGGACGTGTTCGCTTTGCCCGCCAGCCTGCAGATCGGCGGAACGCTGGGCGAATGGGTGGGGCTGGCGCTGCTCGCGGTGGTCGGCGGGTGGATGTATCGGGTTTCCAAGCGCGGCGGTATGGAACCTCAGTAAGTCCCGGAAAAAGGGGTCAGATCTATTTTTCTCCCGAAGGGGCGACGACACGCGCCTGCATCGGTGGAAAAATAGATCTGACCCCTTTTTCCCCGTCCCGCGCCCCATGTCCGACTCCTCCCATCGTGCGAAGCTCCTCGCGTGCTTCGCCATCGTCTACCTCGTCTGGGGATCGACGTACGTCGTCGCGAGCTTGGGGTTGCACCACCTGCCGCCGCTGCTGTTCGGCGGAATCCGCTTCATCATCGCCTCGGCGCTGCTCGCGGGCGTGGCGTTGTTGTTAGGCCGGAAGTTCGACCTCGACGCCACGGAGTGGAAGCACCTCTTCCTGGTGTCGATCGGCAACGTCGTCATCGCCAACGGCGGCACCAACATCGCCATGCAGCACGTCGCTTCGAACCAGACGGCGATCCTCAACGCCTCGGCCGCACTGTGGATCGCGCTGCTCGCCACGCGCGGCCGGCGCGCCCACGCGATCGACCGGCGGACGTTGATCGGTCTCGTCATCGGCTTCACGGGCACCGCCCTCATCATCTGGCAGGGCGGCAAGGTCGACACGGGCAATCTCGGGATGCAGTTCCTGATCCTCGTCGCCGTCTTCGCGTGGTCGTGTTCGACGGTCTACATCCGCAATGTGCACTCGAAACTCGACGTGCTCTGCTTCACATCGCTGCAGATGCTGCTCGGCGGCACGATGATGACGTTGGCCGGCCTCGCCACCGGGGAGGCGGCGCGCTGGCATTGGTCACCGCAGGGCTTCGGCGCGATGCTTTACCTCATCGTGCTGAGCTCTTGCCTCGCGTATACGGCTTTCGCCTGGCTCGCGCGCAACACGACACCCGCGTTGGTCGGCACCTACAGCTACGTGAACCCCGCGATCGCGGCGGTCCTCGGCTGGTGGCTGCTGGACGAGAGGCTGAGCGCGATCCAGATCACCGGCATGGCCATCATGTTCTGCGGCGTGGCGCTGGTGAGCTGGCCGCAGAAGGAACACAAGCGGCTGACTGACGACGAGCAGAAGGATCCCTCGACGGCCGGATGCGGCTAGGGCGGATACCCGCTCCCGCGTCGTTCCTATCTACCTGCAGGCGCTGACCAGCGGCAGCGCCCGCCACTTCTCCAGGTCCACCGCCCCCTCGCTCCTGCCCTC
Organism: uncultured Pseudomonadota bacterium; assembly: GCA_902826225.1. Classification (GTDB taxonomy): domain Bacteria; phylum Pseudomonadota; class Gammaproteobacteria; order Steroidobacterales; family Steroidobacteraceae; genus CADEED01. Next base: position 31,801 of record CADEED010000017.1, read on the forward strand.
GTCCGGAAAATCGATCTCGGCAACGATCAGTTTTCCGTTCGCGTCGCGGACGTTCGTCGTTCCGCGGTAGCGGAGCAGCTGGCGGTCTCGATGTCGATAGCTCACGTCGATGTCGGGCAGAACCCAGCCCAGCAATCCCGCGAGCGACAGGCGGATGACGCTCGCGGTGTCCTCACCGATCTTCGTCTCGCCGACCTTCCGCACGCGGAACTTCATGCTCTCCAGGCGCGACGGCACGAGAAACGGCGCCTCCAGCGACTTGCCGCGCTCGAGCTCGTCCCAGCGCGCGCGCACGAATTCGTCGAAACCGGCGTCCGCGATCAGCCCCCGGTCGTCGACGCGGGCCGTGCGCAACTCCGCGGCCGTCCCGGCGCGCGCGGAGACCTGGAGTCCGCGCGCATCCCGGCTCAGTCCCTCGGCGTACCCGCTGCGTGCGTCCTCGAAGCGAAATGTGGGCGCGATGCGCGTGGCATAGACGAGCTCCTTGCGGGCGAACGGCGCCTGGCCGTCGGCGCAACCGTAGAGCACGACTCTCGATTCCCGGGGCGTGCCGGCCGCGGAAACGGCATGCAATTCGACGTACAGCAGCTCGCTCGTGTCGAGGCTGCGCGCGTAGCCGGTGAACGCGAAATCGGCGGCCATTACGGGTGCGCCGGCGATGATCAGCAAAAGGCTCGTGTAGCGCATGCCGAATCGTACGCCCGGCGGCCACGGATGGATTCAAGAAAGGAGGCTGTCCCCCCGCATTCGGACTCAGTTCTTGGGGCGGATGACTTCGACGCGGCCTTTCGAGCCGATGAACCACGACCCGATCCAGCTCACGAAGCTCACGATGAGCGCGCCGCCCACGGCGGTCCAGAAGCCGTAGATGCGGAAGCCGGGCAGCAGCAGCGCGACCAGGCCGATCATCGCGGCGTTGACGACCAGCAGGAACAGCCCGAGCGTGATGATGAGCGCCGGCAGTGACAGCAGCAGGGCGAACGGCCGCACGACGGCGTTCATGATGCCTAACAACAATCCCGCGAGCACCAGCGTGAGCGGCGTGTCGATCACGAAGCCGCTCAGCAACGCGGTGGCGGCCCAGAGGCCGAGTGCCGCGATGAGGCCGCGCAGTATGAATCCCGCCATGTCTACCTCGATCTCAGGTGGTCCTGGTCCAGACCCTTCTCCAGGAACACCTTGAGGCGGGTCAGCGCCAGCTCCCAGTGCCGACGCTTGTTGAGATAGTACGCCACCCAGCGCGGCGCCGAGGGCACTCCCGAACTGAGCAGCCGGACGACCGAATCGCCCTTGCCGCGCTCGAAGAGAAAATCCTCGACGATCACGGCATCGGAGCCCGGCATTCCCGGCGTGGGCAGCAGGATGAGGCGCATGCGATGCGGCGTCACCATCACGTCGATGTGGCCGTCGACCTCGACGTCGCTGCCGAAGACCACGTGCAGCCGGCCTTTCTCGCGTGGCGTGATGGACGCGCCTTCCGCGCTCCAGCGCCGCAGGAGCTTCGTGTCCGTGAAGGCACGCCACACACGTTCGACCGGCACGCCGATGTCGACGCGATAGGCGAAGCTGCGGTACGCGCCGTTCACGTTCAGTTCTTCTTGAGCGCGGCCCAGGCCACCGGCAGCAATGACACGACGACGATCAGGATGGTCACCACGCCGAAGTTGTTCTTGATCAGCGGGATGTTGCCGAAGAAGTATCCCGCCCACGTGAGCGACAGGACCCAGCCGAGGCCGCCCGCGACATTGTAGGCCTGGAAGCGGCCGTAGGGCATCCGCGCGGCGCCGGCCACGAACGGCGCGCAGGTGCGCAGGATAGGCACGAATCGCGACAGCACGATGGTCAGCGCACCGTGCTTGAGGAAGAACGCCTCGGTGCGCCGCAGGTATTCGACCTTGAGGAAGCGGATCTGCCCGCTGAACGCGCGCGGACCTACCCACCGTCCGACGTGGTAGTTAGTCGTGTTGCCGCCGATCGCCGCGATCACGAGCACCAGGGAGAGCATCGGCGCGGTGAGCGTGTTGCTGGTATCGATGGCCGCGAGGGCTCCCGCGGCGAACAGCAGGGAATCGCCCGGCAGGAAAGGCGTCACGACGAAGCCGGTCTCGGCGAACACGATGACGAACAGGATCACGTAGATCCACGGTCCGTAGTCGGTCAGCAGCTCGACGAGGTGCTTGTCGAGATGCAGGACGAGGTCGATGAACCAGGCGAGCAGCTCCACGTCAGTTTCGCCGCGCGCCGCCCGCGCTCGCCGTGAGACCGCGGGGCGCGGGGCGCGGCGGACGTCCCTTGAGCAGCTCCACCGCGGCGTGGATGGTCGCGTCGCGCGCCGCGGGATCCGCGCGCACGCGCGCGTCGTCGAGGTCGAGCGGCAGGCCGTCGTGCTCGACCTCGTGATCGGGCTGGATCCCGAGCCCCTGGATCGAGCGTCCCGAGGGCGTGAAATAGCGCGATGTCGTGAGCTTGAGCGCGCGGCCCTGCGTGAGCGGCATCACGGTCTGCACCGAGCCCTTGCCGAACGTGCGCGTGCCGAGCAGCACCGCGCGATGATGATCCTGCAGCGCGCCCGCGAGGATCTCCGCGGCCGACGCGGTGCCGCCGTTCACGAGCACCACGACCGGCACGCCGGGCAGCACGTCACCGGGCGTGGCCGACATGCTGAACCGCGCGGACGCCGTGCGGCCGTCGGCCGTCACGATGATTCCGGACTCGAGCAGCTGGTCGGCGACGTCGACCGCGGATTCGAGCACGCCGCCGGGATTGTTGCGCAGGTCGAGCACCAGGCCGCGCGGCTTGATCCCCTGCGAGCGCGCGCGCGCGAGGCTCGCGGAGAAATCCACCGCCGTGGTGTCGCTGAACGAGGTGACCCGCGCGTAGAGGTACCCGCCGGCGAGCGGCAGGAGCGCGACGCTGTGCACCTCGACCTGGGCGCGCTCGACGCTGAACTCCAGCGGCAGGGTCTGGCCCACGCGGGTCACGGCGAGTTTCACGATGCTGCCGCGCGGCCCGCGCATGCGCGACATGGCGGCGTCGAGATCGGCGCCGACGGGCTCGCCGTCGATCGCGGCGATGAGGTCGCCGCTGCGGATGCCGGCGCTCGCCGCCGGCGAATCGCGGAACGGCCGGACCACGCGCAGCGCGCGGTCGGCGGTGGAGACTTCTATACCGATGCCTGCGTAGGTGCCCGCGGTGCTGACGCGCAGGTCCGCGTACTCCTCGGCGTCGAGGTAGGTCGAATAGGCGTCGAGCCCGCCGACGAGACCGCGCAGCGCGTCGTCGATGAGCGCCGGGTGCGAGACGGTATCGACGTACTCGCGCTGCACGCGTTCGATGACTTCGTTGAGCTGCGCGGATTCCGCGACCGTGATCGGCTTCTGGGCCGCCGGCGGCGCGACCGCGAGAGCGGGCGTCGCGACCGCCTCGCGGCGCACGAACACGTCGCCGCCGACGCCGATCAACAAGCCGATGACGAGCCCGAGGCCCAGGAGCTTCATGGGCGCAAATCCTAGCTTAAATCGCGGGCTTAGCGCGCGAGCGCTGCGGGTTCGTCGACGACGTAGGCCCCCGTCGTGGCGGCGGCCAGCACGGGCAGGACGTCCAGGACTTCCGCCACGGGCACGGGTTTGGCGATGGCGAAGCCCTGGCCGTAATCGACGCCGAGCGAGCGGACGCGCGTGCGGATCTCCTCGGTCTCGACGTACTCGGCCACGGTGGTGATGTTCATCGCGCGCGCGAGCTGGGCGATGGCGCGCACCATGGACTCCGCGCGTTCGTCGCGCAGGATGTCGCGCACGAAGCTGCCGTCGATCTTGAGCATCGAAACCGGCATCGAGCGTAGATAGGAGAGCGAGGACAGGCCCGTGCCGAAGTCGTCGAGCGCGACGCCGCACCCGAGCTTGCGCAGCCGCGACATCAACGCCTCGGCGGCGGTCATGCTCGCGACGGCCGCGCTCTCGGTGAGCTCGAAGCAGAACACCGCGGGGTTGATGCGGCTCGTCTCGACGCTGCGGATCACGTAGTCCGCGAACTCCTCGTCGAGCAGCGACTGGCCGGAGAAGTTGATCGTGAAGGTCACGGGTGCGGTCGCGAGCAGCTCGCGCCGCGGACGCAGCAGCTCGATGACGCTCGAGATCACCCAGCGATCGATCGTCGGCATCATCTGGTAACGCAGCGCCGCCGACAGGAAGCGGTCGGGGCCGATGCTGTTGCCCTCGAGGTCGAGCATGCGCAGCAGCAGCTCGTAGTGTGGCCGGGCGGGACCGCCGTCGTTGTGGAACGGCACGATCATCTGCGCCTCGAGGCGCAGGCGATTCTCCGCGAGCGCGGCGCGCACGTCGGTCGCGACGTTGATGTCGGTGAAGCGGCGGATGATCGAGACGTCGTTCTCCTGGAAGCTCTCGAGCCGGTTGCGACCGCGGTCCTTGGCCGCCTTGCAGGCGGATTCGGCCTCGGCGAGCGCGCGGCCGAGATCGGTGTCGCGGCCGGTGAAATGCGCGACGCCGAGCGAGATCGACAGGCGGAAGCGGGCGTCGACGCCGGCGGTCGTGAGCCGCGTGACGCCCTCGCGCAGTCCTTCGCCGAACATCGACGACTCGTCGATGTCCGAGAGCATCACGATCGCGAAGCGATCGCCCGAGATGCGCGAGGCGAATGCGCCGGGCGCCAGGTGCTTGCGCAGCAGCTCGCCGATCTGCGCGATGGCCTGGTCGCCCACGTGCATGCCGAAGTTTTCGTTGATGACGTGCAGCTCGTCGATGTCGACGTACAGCAGGCTCCAGCGCTGCGGCTTCCCGCCGGCCTCGCTGTAGTGGAGTTTCACGCGCTGCTCGAGCGCGCCGCGCGTCAGCAGGCCGGACAGCGTGTCGTAGCTCGTCTCGATGCTGGCGGCGATCTTGTGCGCGACGAGGTCGGCGAGATGCACGTCGCGCGCGAGGAACTCGGGCGCCTCGAGCTTGCGGAACAGCGCGAGCACGCCCGACGTGCGCCCCGAACCCTGGCGCAGCGGGCACGCGAGGATGCGATACGGGATCGCGACCTGGCCCGCCTGCGTGGCGATCTTGTTGATCACCAGCGGATCGCGGCGCGTCTGCGTGATCGCGAGCAGCTGCCGCTGCGTGCGCTTGAGGATCGAGTCGTCTCCGCCGCCGGGATGCGTGACCACGAGACCCTTGTCGGGCACCACGATGCCGGCGAGCACGCACTTGAGATGCGCGGTCGCGTTCGCGAGCAGCGAGCGCAGGTCGTCGGAGCCGCTGGAGCCCGGATGCGAGCCCGTCACCGACAGCAGCAGCTCGAGGTCCTTGTCGCGCGCCGTCAGCGATTCGTTGAGATTCCGGATGTCGGCGCGCGCGAGCAGGTCGCGGCGCAGCAGCTCGAGGGCCGGCTTCAGTTGCTCGCGCACGTACGAGAACGGCAGCAGCTCGCCATCGGCACGGACGCGATTGCAGACCACGGCGGCGATGGACGCGAGGGCGCCGTGTTCGTCACACAGCCAGAAGAGATAGCCCGGACCTTCCCCGGGCAGCTGCACGAGCTGCCCGCCCGCGCCCTCACTGGTGTGGTCGGGATGACTCTCGATCGAGGCGATGCCTTGCAGTACCAGCGCGAACAGATCCGGGTTCGTGCTCGCCGCGCTCGTCCAGAGCAGCTTGCCGGTCTTGTCGAACAGGCTCAGCCAGGCCGCGCGCGGCAACAGCGAGCCCACCAGCTGGGCGTAGGGCTCCATGGAGGTTTCGAGCGACATCAGCGCAGGACGATGGCCGAAGGGCCGGCCTATGGCGTTGATGCAGTTGGCGTTTTCAGGGGGACGCGGACCTGAACCAGGGGCGCGGATCGATGGGCCGCCCCGCCTTGCGGATTTCGAAGTACAGGGCCGGGCTGGACCGGCCGCCGGAGTCGCCCACGGTGGCAATGGTGTCGCCGGCGGTCACTCGCTCGCCGACCTCCTTGTAAAGGCGCTCGTTGTGCCCGTAGAGGCTCAGGTACCCGTCCCCGTGGTCGATGATCGTCAGCAGTCCCAGCCCGGACAGCCAGTCGGCGTACACGACCCGGCCGTGGTAGACGGCGCGAACCGGGGCGCCCTGCGATCCGGCGAGCAGGATGCCCTCCCACTTCATGCCGCCCGCGCGCACCTGGCCGAAACCCGCCGACACCTTGCCCCCGGCGGGCCACGCGAGCTTGCCGCGCAACCTGGCGAAGGCATCCTTGCTGTCGGTCGGAAACTTGTCGATCTTCTCGAGCGCGCGACGCAGCTCGCGCACCAGCTTCTCGAGACCCCCCTGCTGCTCCTTCAGCCGCTCGAGCTCTTTCGCGCGGCCCTTCGATTCGGCCTCGAGCGCCACCAGCGCGCGGCCGCGGCGTTCGCGCGAGGCGGTGAGCCGCGCGAGCTCGTCCTTCTGGCGCGACTCGAGCGAGACCAGCCGCTCTTCCTCGACGGCCATGGCCGCGTCGAGTTCGCCGATCTCGGCCAGGTGCCCGTTGATCGCCGCGATCTGCGCGGCGCGCGCGCGGCCGAAATAGCCGTAGTACGTGAGCACGCGACCCGTCTGCGCGGGATCGCGCTGGCTCAGCAGTAGTTTGAGCGGCTCCTCGCGGCCGATCATGCTCGCCGCGCGGATCTGCCCCGCGAGCGCTTCCCGGTCGCGCGCGAGCGCGGCTTCCTCGACGCGCCGCGCAGCGGCGAGCTCGGCGCGGCGCGCGTTGTGTGCGGCGCGTTCCTTGCGGAGCGAGTCGAGCGCGCCGCGCGCGCTGCCGACGCTTTTTTCCGATTCCTCGATCTCGCGCGTGAGCTTGTCCCGCTTGCCGGCGTCGCGTTCCATCTCCGCGCGCACCTTGTCCATCTGCGCGCGCACGGCCTTGAGCTCGGCCTCGGCCTTGTCGGGGCTCGATGGGTCGGCGGCCGGGCAGACGGACATCCCGAGGGCCAGTCCGGCCACCACCAGCCATGCACTGATCGACGCACGCATGGGCATATTCTCGGCTATAGGGCGGCAGGAACGGGAGGGGCCGCTATAATGCGCTCCCTTTTTGGACCGGCCGACCCGATTCCCCGCGATGGATAAACTCCTCCAGTACTTCACCGCTCATCCCCTGCTGGCCGGTTCCGCCGTGCTCGCGATCGTGGTGCTGGTCGCGTACGAAGCGCGTAACCGCACGATGTCGGCCGCCTCGATCACGTCGCAGGACCTCATCCGCCTCATGAACCAGGGCGCCCTCGTGCTCGACATCCGCAAGCCGGAGGAGTTCGCGCAGGGCCACGTGGGCGGTGCGAAGAACCTGTCGTCGGAGAAGATCCTCACCGCCGGCGAGGATTTCAAGAAGTTCAAGGACAAGCCGGTCGTCGTCTACTGCGACTCGGGTTCGCTCGCCGCCGCGGCCGTGCGCCAATTGCAGGCGCAGGGTTTCACCAAGGCCTTCACGCTGCGCGGCGGCCTCTCCGGCTGGCGCGCCGAGAATCTGCCGGTCAAGAAGGCGGCCTGATGAGCACGCCGCGCGTCGTCATGTACACCACCGATTGGTGCGGATTCTGCGAACGCGCGCGCCGCGTCTTCAAGGAAAAGGGCGTCGAGTTCGAGGAGATCGACATCGAAGCGAAGCCCGAAAGCCGCACCCAGATGCGCGAACGCAGCGGCCGCACGAGCGTCCCGCAGATTTTCATCGGCGACCACCACGTGGGCGGGAGTTCGGATCTCGTCGCCCTCGAAGAAGCGGGCAAACTGGATGCCCTGCTCGGTCGCTGAACCCTTTCACTGCTACAGGAAATCCATCATGGAAAACCAGCCCGCCACCCCCGCGGCGAACGAACAAACCGGCCCGATGCTCTCGATCCAGTCGGTGTACCTCAAGGACTGCTCGTACGAGGCGCCGAAGGGTCCGCGCATCGACGGCAACTGGAATCCGCAGATCTCGCTCGACATCAACACGTCGGCGAACGTGGTCGCGCCGGAACTCAACGAAGTCGTGCTGACCGTGACGGTGGGCGCGAAACAGGGTGAAGCCACCGCGTTCCTGGTCGAGGTCAAGCAGGCCGGCCTGTTCGCGATGAAGAACCTCTCGCAGGAAGACACGCGCCGCGCCATCGGCACGGTCTGTCCGAACCTGCTGTTCCCGTACGCGCGCGTCGCGGTATCGCAGCTCGTGACGCAGGGCGGTTTCCCGAACTTCGTGCTGCCGCCGGTCGACTTCGACGCACTGTTCGCGCGCGGCATGCAGCAGGCCGCCGCGCAGGCCGCGCAGGGCCCGACGAACTGATCGACCGGCGCGCGAGCGCCGACCGACGTGAGCCAAATTCCGCCCATCGCTCACGATCCCGTCGCCGTTCTCGGCGCCGGTTCCTGGGGCACGGCGCTCGCGATCCAGTTCGCGCGCGCCGGCCATCCCACGCGCTTGTGGAGCCGCGATGCCGCGTTCGCCGCGGAGATGCGTGCCGCGCGCCGTAACGCGCGCTACCTGCCGGAGGCGAAATTTCCCGACGCGATCGAGGTGCACGACGACCTCACCGGGGCCTTGCGCGGCGCGGTCGCGATCATCATCGCGGTGCCGAGTCACGCATTGCGTTCGCTGCTGCTGCAGCTCAAACCCCTGCTCGCGCGCGACGCGCGCCTGGCCTGGGCGACGAAGGGATTCGAACTCGAAACGGGCAAGCTGCCGCACCAGGTGGCTTACGACGTGCTCGGCGACAAGTACCCGGTCGCCGTGCTCTCCGGGCCGACGTTCGCGCGCGAGGTCGGCATGGGCCTGCCTACCGCGATGACCATCGCATCTCCCGACGAGGACTTCGCTCACCACCTCGCGCGCAGCCTGCACGCGCCGAATTTCCGCGCGTACACGTCGACCGACATCGTCGGCGTCGAGGTGGGCGGCGCGGTCAAGAACGTGCTCGCCGTCGGCGCCGGACTCTGCGATGGGCTCGGCTTCGGCGCGAACACCCGCATCGCACTGATCACGCGGGGCTTGTCCGAGGTGGTCCGTCTCGGCGTCGCGCTGGGCGCGCAGGCCGAAACATTCATGGGCCTCGCGGGGCTCGGCGATCTCGTGCTGACGAGCACCGACAACCAGTCGCGCAATCGCCGCTTCGGGCTCGCTCTCGCCGCCGGCAAGAGCGCCAAGGAAGCCCTCGCGGAGATCGGGCAGGTCGTCGAGGGTTACACCGCGGCGCGGGCGGTGCACCGGGTCGCGGCGCGCGAGAAGGTCGACATGCCGCTCGTGCATGGCATCTACCGGATCCTCTACGAGAACGAGCCCGCGCGTGACGTCGTGAAAGACCTCATGACCCGGCCGATCCGCCCGGAAACGGAATAGCGCCCGCGAAGTCCTGTTGGCGCCAGGCCTCGTAAACCGCGATGGCCGCGGCATTGGCGAGATTCAGGCTGCGGTTTCCCGCCAGCATCGGCAGGGAGAGCACGCGCTCCGGCGCGATCTGCGCCAGGATTTCCGGCGGCAGACCGCGGCGCTCGCTGCCGAACAGCAGCACATCGCCGCGCGCGAAGCGCGCGTCGATGTGCCGGCGGGCAGCGCCGGTTTCGATCGCGAACCAGCTCCCGGGCAACGCGGCGCGCGCGGCGGCGAACGTGTCGTGGACGTGCACCGTGGCGAGCTCGTCGTAGTCGAGGCCGGCGCGCCGTACGGATTTCCGGTCGAGCTGGAAACCCAGCGGCTTCACCAGGTGCAATTCGCAGCCGGTATTCGCCGCGAGGCGGATGAGGTTGCCGGTGTTCGGCGGGATTTCGGGCTCATGCAGGACGATGTGGAACATGCCGAAATCATAGTGCGACAATGCGCGCCGCATGAATGCCGCCGCCAAGACCGTCGAGAATCCGCTGCGCACGCAGTTCTGCGGGCTCGAACTCGGTTCGCCGATCGTGCTGCTGTCGGGGTGCGTAGGGTTCGGCGAGGAGTACACGCGGGTCGAGGGATTCTCGAACCGCGACGTCGGGGCGATCGTGCTCAAGGGCACCACCGGCCAGCCCCGCCTGGGCAACAGGCCGCACCGGGTCTACGAGACCCCGTCGGGCATGCTGAATGCGATCGGCCTGCAGAATCCCGGCGCGGACCACGTCGTGAAGAAGATCCTGCCGACGCTCGATTTCACCGAGACGCGCTTCTTCGCGAACGTCTCCGGCTCGACCATCGACGAGTACGTCGAGGTCACGCGCCGCTTCGACGATTCACCGATCGACGCGATCGAGATCAACATCTCGTGCCCGAACGTGAAGGAAGGCGGCGTGCAGTTCGGCAACTACCCCGAGATGTCGGCGCGCGTGGTCGAGGCCTGTCGCGCGGTCACCAGGAAGCCGTTGATCACCAAGCTCTCACCCAACCAGACGGACATCAAGGAGAACGCTCGCCGCTGCATCGAGGCCGGCTCGAACGGTCTCGCGGTGATCAACACGATCATGGGCATGGCGATCGACGTGCGCTCGCGGCGCCCCGTCATCGGCAACATCCAGGGTGGTTTGTCGGGACCCGCGATCAAGCCGATCGCGCTGCTCAAGGTTCACCAGGTGTACGAGGTGGCGAAGAAGCACGGCGTGCCGATCATCGGCCAGGGTGGCATCGCCACCGTCGAAGACGCGCTCGAGTTCATGATTGCCGGCGCCACGACCGTGGGCCTGGGGACAGCGTTGTTCTACGATCCGCTCTTATGCCGGAAGATCAATGCGGGCATCGCGGACTACATCAGGACGCACAAGCTCCGCGGAATCGCGGAGCTCGTCGGATCGCTGCGCACCGATTGAATGGGGTCAGAACCCTCTTAGTCCTTGCTGCGACGCGAGGCCGAGTAACGCCAGACGATCACGGCCGCGGCGAGGATTCCCACGACTACCAGGATGATGTCCGACGTGTAGTCGATGCGCGTGCCCTGCACGACGATTTCCGGGTACTTGGTGCTCGTGACGACGATCTCTTGCATAACTCCTCTCTATCTCCAGACCCAGCGAAATCTCTGGAGGTCTTGTGGGTGCGGAGGATGTAGCAAGCTCGGGACACGGGAAACAAAGGCGTTTCCGAATCGCGACACCTATCACGTGCAGGGGCGGTTATGTCACTTGTGCACGGAAGGTGCACCAAGAAGAACGTGACCTGCGGGTGCAGGAGGCGGGGCTGGCCGGGGTGAGAACCGGCCGCTGTGGTCAGCGGCGAAAGGGGACAGGCTAGCCTGTCCCCGCGACCGCTAGTTAGGGTGTGCCGCGGCGTGCCGACGCGTGTCTACGGCAGAGATTCGTCGTCCGCCATTCCCAGTTCTTTCAGCTTGCGCGTCAATGTATTGCGGCCCCAACCGAGTACGCGCGCAGCTTCCTGCCGATGCCCGTGCGTGCGATTGAGCGCCACGCGGATGAGCACGCGCTCGAACTCGGGCATCGCCTGGTCGAGCCAGGCGACGGTGCCGTCGTGGGGTTGCGCCTTCGCCCAGAGCGTGAGCGCGGCGGCCCAGTCGGTCTGCGCCGCGGGCGTGACGATGTGCATCTCGGCGGGCAGGTCCTGCAGCTGGATCTCGCTGCCGGGCGCCAGCGCGGTGAGACGGCGGCAGAGATTCACGAGCTCGCGCACGTTGCCGGGCCAGCGATAGGACTGCAGTCGTTCGAGCGTGACGGGCGCGAGTGTCTTCGTCTCCGTCCCCAGTTCCGCCGCGGCCTGCCGCAGGTAGTGTCCGAGCAGGTCGGGAACGTCCTCGGTACGCGAGCGCAGCGGCGGCAGCTCGATGCGGATGACGTTGAGGCGGTGATAGAGATCCTCGCGGAAAATCCCGCGCTCCACGCGTTCCTCGAGATTCTGGTGCGTGGCCGCGATGACGCGTACGTCCACCTTCACGGGAGTCTGTCCGCCGACGCGATAGAACTCGCCCTCGGCGAGCACGCGCAACAGGCGTGTCTGCAGCGGTGTCGACATGTCGCCGATCTCGTCGAGGAACAACGTGCCGCCGTTCGCCTGCTCGAAGCGGCCGCGACGCTGCGTGTCCGCGCCCGTGAACGAACCCTTCTCGTGGCCGAACAGTTCGGACTCGAGCAGTTCGGCCGGAATCGCCGAGGTGTTCAGCGCGACGAACGGCCGCGTCTGGCGCGGGCTGTGTTCGTGCAACGCGCGCGCGACGAGTTCCTTGCCGGTGCCGGACTCGCCGGTGATCAGCACCGCGACGCTCGAACGCGAGAGGCGGCCGATGGCGCGGAACACCTGCTGCATCGCCGGCGCCTTGCCCAGCAGCTCGGGGATCTCCGGCGTCTGCGTCGGCTGTTCGTCGCCGCGGCGCGCGGTCTGGCCCGCGCGGCGCACAAGCTCCACGGCCTGGTCGATGTCGAAGGGCTTCGGCAGGTACTCGAACGCTCCCCCCTCGTACGCCGACACCGCGCTCGGCAGGTCGGAGTGCGCGGTCATCACGATGACGGGCAGAGTGGGATGCGTCTTGCGCAGCTCGTGCAGCAGCTCGATGCCGGAGCTCCCCGGCATGCGAATGTCGGTGAGGAGCACGTCCGGGGCATCGCTGCGCAGCGCGGCAAGCGCGGGTTCAGCCGCGTCGAAGGCGCGCGGCACCATGCCGCTCGCGCGCAGCGCGCGTTCCAGCACCCAGCGGATCGACGCGTCGTCCTCGACCAGCCAGACGCGCAGTGCGGGTTGATGAGCGGTATTGGATGTCGATGTGTGCATAAAGGTGGGATCGACGCTCATGCGTTCTCCGGTAGGGGCAGCAGGATGGTGAACACCGTGCGCCCGGGCTTGCTGTCGAATTCGATGAGGCCGCCGTGTCTCGTCACGAGGTCCTGCGACACCGCGAGTCCCAGGCCCGTGCCATTCGCACGGCCGGTGACCAGCGGGAAAAAGATCGTATCGGCGAGCTCGGGCGGCACGCCCGGCCCGTTGTCCTCGACGGACAGGCTCGCCGCGAGCTTGTGCCGGATGGTGCCGATACTTACGTTTGCGGCGATGCGCGTGCGGATGACGATGCGGCCGCGTTCACCCACCGCCAGCAGCGCATTGCGCGCGATGTTGAGCAGCGCCTGGATGATCTGGTTGGAATCCACCTCCGCGTTCGGGAGTGACGGATCGTAGTCGCGCTCGACCAGAACGCCCGCGCGCGCCTCGCTGCGCAACAGCCGGTACACGTGTTCACAGATCTCGTGGATGTTGATGAGCGCCTTCTGCGGCGCGCGCGCCGGGCCGATCATCGAATCCACCAGCGCCGTCAGCCGGTCCGCCTCGCTGATGATCACGCCCGTGTACTCGCGCAGGTTCTCGTGCAGCTCGCGCTCGAGTAGTTGGGCCGCGCCGCGCAGTCCGCCGAGCGGATTCTTGATCTCGTGCGCCAGCTGGCGAACCATCTGCCGGCTCGAGTCGAGGCGCGTGATCAGTTCGTTTTCGCGCGTGATGCGCTGGCGTTGCGTGGCATCGGAGATCTCGAGCAGCAGGTACTTGCTGTCGAACTCGCTGTCGAGCGGCGTCATCGTGACGTCGATGACCCGGCGCTCGCGCCCGAGCGGGCCGGCCTGCACGGATAGCTCGCGTTCCGAGAGCGTTTCACCACTGTCGAGCGCGCGTCGCATGAGCCCGCCCAGCGAATCCGCTTCGAGCACCAGCGACAGGAATGGTTTGCCGCGCGCCTGGTTGACGCTCACGGCCAGCAGGTCCTGCGCGGCCACGTTCGCGTAAACGACGCACAGGTCGGCGTCGAGCACGACGATGCCGGTCGTCAGCGCGCCGATGAGATCGGCGGGCTCGAAGATCGCGATCGCGGAGGGAAGGAAGCGCTCAACGGCCATGCGCGCCCCGGGCGGCGCGCGGCCGGATCAGTTGCGGCGCGCGGGGGAGTTCAGCGACGGCCGCTGCACGTGGAACGTGGAGCTCACACTGCAGAGCGACTGGCCGAAGGAGTCGCGGACGGTCATCGAAATCGTGTGCGAGCCTCGGTAGACCTCGGTCAGCGTCGCGCCGCGGGAGTTCGGACCACCCGGAATGGGTTGCCCGTCGACCGTGACCGACAAGGTGTGCGCAGGCTGCAGGTCCGGGCTGAGCTCGACCCGGATCGTCACGCTCTCCGGATTCACGAACGTCGAGTCGTTCGCGGGCGAGATCGTGCAGCTCGAATAGCGGAAGTCGCTCATCTGATCGAGCAGCTGCTGTTCGCGCGGGCCGTTCGACGCCGGCGCCGTGATGGTGGGCTGCTGGTTCGAATAGGTCTGCGCGGACTCGAGGTCCACCGGCTTTCCGCCGGGGATCGGCCGGTCCGAGTACGTCTTGGTGCCGTCCTTCTCGACGCGCACATACGTCGTCGCGAACGCGGCGCTCGCGATCAGCGAGGCGAGCAATATGACAACTGCGCGATTCATGGGGAGGCAGCATACCGCCTGCACCTGAATCCAACCAAAACGCAGGCCGCATAACGGGGCGACAGCGCCAGAAAGGCGCTGTCGCCCGTGAATCGACCGCGTGCGCGGCCCGGAAACCGCCTTCGCCTGCTCCTGCGGCAACCGGCGTGCGCACGGTGCCTCAGCAGCTGTAGTACATGTCGAACTCAACCGGATGAGTGGACATGCGGAAGCGCGTGACTTCCTGGGTCTTCAGACCGATGTAGGCGTCGATCAGGTCGTTGGTGAATACGCCGCCGCGCGTCAGGAACTCGCGATCCTTGTCGAGGTTCTCGAGCGCCATGTCGAGCGAGTGGCAGACCTGCGGAATGTGCTTCTCTTCCTCGGGCTCGAGGTCGTAGAGATCCTTGTCCGCCGGCTCGCCCGGGTGAATCTTGTTCTGAATGCCGTCGAGCCCGGCCATCATCATCGCGGCGAACGCGAAGTATGGATTCGCTGCCGAATCCGGGAAGCGCACTTCGATTCGGCGCGCCTTGGGATTCGCGACCCACGGAATGCGGATCGACGCCGAGCGGTTGCGCGCGGAGTAAGCCAGCATCACGGGCGCCTCGAAGCCGGGGACGAGACGCTTGTAGCTGTTCGTGCCCGGGTTCGTGAACGCGTTGATCGCCTTCGCGTGTTTGATGATGCCGCCGATGTAGTACAGGGCCGTCTCGGAGAGACCGCCGTACTTGTCACCCGCGAACAGCGCGGTGCCCGCCTTCTGCAGCGACTGGTGCACGTGCATGCCCGAGCCGTTGTCGCCGACCAGCGGCTTCGGCATGAACGTCGCCGATTTGCCGTAGCTGTGTGCGACGTTGTGGATCGCGTACTTGAGGATCTGTACCTCGTCGGCCTTCTTCACGAGGCCGCCGGGGCCGACCCCGATTTCGCACTGCCCGCCCGTCGCCACTTCATGGTGGTGCACTTCGACCTTGAGACCCATCTCCTCGAGGGCGTCGCACATCGCACCGCGAATGTCCTGGAAGGCGTCGACCGGAGGCACGGGGAAGTAGCCGCCCTTCAAGCCGGGACGATGACCCTTGTTGCCCTCGGGGAAAGCCGTGTTGCTGTTCCACGCGCCCTGCACGGAGTCGATGTGGTACGAGGATTCGTTGAGACCGCTGTTCCAGCGGACACTGTCGAAGATGAAGAATTCGTTCTCGGGTCCGAAGAGCGCGCCGTCGGCGATGCCCGTGGACTTGAGGTACGCCTCGGCGCGTTTGCCGAGCGAACGCGGATCGCGTTCATAGCCCTGCATCGTGGCCGGCTCGATGATGTCGCAACGGATGTTGACCGTCGTTTGTTCGAAGAAAGGGTCGATGACGGCCGTCGTCGGATCGAGCGACAGGATCATGTCGGACTCGTTGATACCCTTCCAACCTGCGATCGACGAGCCGTCGAACATCTTGCCGTCGCGAAACAGGTCTTCATCGACGAGTGCAGCCGGGATCGTGACGTGTTGTTCTTTACCGCGCGTGTCGGTGAAGCGAAGGTCGGCGTACCGAACTTCCTTGTCTTTGATCAGCTTGATGACATCTGCCGCTTTCATTGTGGGAAATCCTCTGGAAGGGGTTTGAGCCTGGGTCGCAATGCATTCGCTGTGCCAGGACAGGAAGTCTTTTAAATCAAAGGGTTAACACTCGAAGCGTCCCCGGCGTGCTCAGTCTTGGTGCGCTCGCACGCGAGTTTGCCCCAATTGGGGTCGCAAAATCGGGCCAGCTTTGAACTTCGCACTTGCATGAAGCGAACAAATGTCTATATATGTACCCTAGTGAATTATAGTGCATATATGAACTGGAGACCTTGATGGCCATTACGCACGCCACTCCAATCAGATCCACCCAGACGTCGCGCTCGTCGACACTCGGCGGCGCCGGCCTCCGAGCCTTCGCGAACATCGCGGAGGCCTGGCGGCTCAGCGTCGCGGAGCAGCTCACGTTGTTAGGCATCGCGTCGCGTTCCACCTTCTTCAAGTGGAAGCGCGAGCGCGATCCGAAATTGCCCTCGGACACGCTCGAGCGCCTTTCTTACCTGCTCGGCATTTACAAGTCATTGCAGATCCTCCTGCCCGAGGCGAAGGCGGCGGACGAGTGGGTGCGCCGTCCCAATGCCGAACCCATCTTCGGGGGGCGCTCCGCGCTCGATCGCATGCTGTCCGGGCAGGTCGCCGACCTGTACGTCGTGCGGCAATACCTCGACGCCCAACGTGGATAGGCCCGGCTGACGGGCGCGGATACCGCGGATGGTCAATCCCTCTTCCATCACCGTGCGACCGGTGAGGTTCGCACCGTGCCACCGCATCGTCGCGAGCCGGCTGCCGACGATCCACCTGTTCGAACGGGTCGCCGTGCCGGCGGACTGGGATGCGCTGTACGAGCTGGAATCGCGCACCAATCCGCGGCTGCGCAACGAAGTCGGCGATCTCTCGCTCGTGCCGGTCGCGGAGCGCGTGGGCGGTCCGAACGCCTCCATCGTGATGGCGCCGTTCACGCATCTCGGTCCGCAGGGCACGCGATTCACCGACGGCCGCTTCGGCGCGTACTACGCCGCGGAGTCCGTCGAAACGGCCATCGCCGAAACACGTTTCCACAGCGAGCGCTTTCTGCGCGCGACGAACCAGCCGCCCATCGAGCAGGAGAAGCGCTGCTATCTCGCCGACGTCGTGTGCGCGATGCACGATCTGCGCGGCCGCAAGCTCGAACTCGCGGACATCTACGATCCCTCGACGAACTACGTGTCGTCGCAGCGCCTGGGCCGTTCACTGCGCGACGCCGGCTCGAACGGCATCGCGTTCGACAGCGTGCGCACCATCGCCCCGCCCGCTCCCGCCGCGGAAGCCGAAACGCC
>CADEED010000018.1 GCA_902826225.1 uncultured Pseudomonadota bacterium
CGCCGGTCGCCGAGATCGACGCCGCTCATGCGGGTCTGCGCGGAGAACTTGTGGAACGTGTGCATCGTCGACGCGAGATCGCGCGCGCGCAGCTGGAACTGCTCCTTGGCGAGCACGACGATCGAGCGGCCTTCGGGCGTTTCGTCGGCGAGCGAAGCCAGCTGCGCGGCGTCGGCCAGCTCGCGCGCCTCGATGCCGGTGGCCGGATGGAATGCGGCCGCGCTGCGATCGCCGAGCGTGATCGTGCCCGTCTTGTCGAGCAACAGGACATCCACGTCACCCGCCGCTTCCACGGCGCGGCCCGAGGTCGCGATGACGTTGGCACGCACCATGCGATCCATGCCGGCGATGCCGATGGCGGACAGCAGTCCGCCGATCGTGGTCGGAATCAGGCACACGAGCAGCGCGACCAGCACGGTGATCGTGACGACGGTGCCGCTGCCCGCGCTCGTCACGGCGTACCGCGAGAACGGCAGCAGCGTCACGGTGGCGAGCAGGAACACCAGCGTCATCATCGCAAGCAGGATCGCGAGCGCGATCTCGTTCGGCGTGCGCCCGCGTTTGGCGCCTTCGACCATCGCGATCATGCGGTCGAGAAAGCCCTCGCCCTCGCGTGCGGTCACGCGCACGAGGATCCAGTCGCTGAGCACGCGCGTCCCGCCCGTGACGGATGAGAAGTCCCCGCCGGCCTCGCGCAGCACCGGCGCCGACTCGCCGGTGACCGCGCTCTCGTTGACCGACGCGACGCCCTCGACGATCTCGCCATCGGCGGGAATGAGATCGTTCGCTTCGACGAGCACGATGTCGTCGCGCGTCAACGCACTCGCCTCCACGGTCTTGTAGAGCCGACGGTCGGTGCCGGTGACCTTCTTCGCGAGCACGTGCTTGCGCATCGAGCGCAAGGCCGCGGCCTGCGCCTTGCCACGTCCTTCAGCCACCGCTTCGGCGAAGTTCGCGAACAGCACGGTCAGCCAGAGCCACGCCGATACGCCGAACACGAACCCCGGGCTGCCGGCCTCCGGCATGCGGCCGAGCGCGGCCGCGATGCCGATGATCGTCGTGAGGATGCTGCCGGCGTACACCACGAACATCACCGGATTGCGCAGCTGGACGCGTGGATCGAGCTTGCGCACGGAGTCACGCACCGCGGCAGCCGCCAGCGGCATCGTCAGGAAGACCTTGCGGTCGGGGGTCAGCACGGCGGCGTTCATCTTCAGCCCCTTCCGGTCATCTGCAGGTGCTCGACGACCGGGCCGAGCGCGAGCGCGGGTAGATAGGTCAGCGCACCCACCAGGATCACCACGCCAACGAGCATGACGATGAACAGGGGCGTGTGCGTCGGCAGGGTGCCGATGGTCGTCGCGGTGGCGCGCTTGGCGGCCAGGCTGCCGGCGATCGCCAGCACGGGGATCATCAGCCAGTAGCGCGAGATCCACATCGCGGCGCCGAGCAGCAGGTTGTAGAAAGGCGTGTTGGCCGACAGGCTCGCGAAAGCGCTGCCGTTGTTGTTCCCCGCCGAGGAGAACGCGTACAGGATCTCGGAGAAGCCGTGCGGACCCGGATTGCCGACGCCGGCGGCGCCCGCGGGCAGCGCGCTCGCCACCGCCGTGCCGACCAGAACCGTCGCGGCCGGGATGAGCAGCACCAGCGCCGCCATCTTCATTTCGTAGGCTTCTATCTTCTTGCCGAGGTACTCGGGCGTGCGCCCCACCATGAGACCGGCGATGAAGACCGCGACGATGGCGAACATCAGCATGCCGTAGAGGCCGCTGCCGACGCCGCCGAACACGACCTCTCCGAGCTGCATGAGCCCCATCGGCACCGCGCCGCCGAGCGGGGTGAACGAACCATGCATCGAGTTGACGGAGCCGTTCGATGCGGCAGTCGTCGCGCTCGCCCACAACGCGGAATTCGTGATACCGAACCGCGACTCCTTGCCTTCCATGTTGCCGCCCGGCTGGGCTTCGCCGGCCGCCGCATCCACGCCGGGCATCGCGAGCCGCGGATTGCCGGCCTGCTCCGCGGCAATGACGCCGATCGTGAGAGGCACGAAGATCACGAGCATCGCGATGAGCACCGCCCATCCCTGGCGGGTGTCGCGCACCATGCGGCCGAACGTGTAGCAGAGCGCGGCCGGAATCAGCAGGATCGAGATCACCTGCAGGAAGTTCGAGAGCGGCGTCGGATTCTCGAAGGGGTGCGCGGAGTTCGCGTTGAAGAAGCCGCCGCCATTCGTGCCCAGCTGCTTGATGGCGACCTGGCTCGCAGCCGGGCCGAGCGGCACCGTTTGTGCCGTGACGTCGCCGGCGGGCTGCACCAGTGCGACCTCGCGATATCCGTCGAAACTCTGCACGACGCCTTGCGACAGGAGCGCCAGCGCCAGCAGCAGGGACAGCGGCAACAGCACGTACAGCACGGAACGGGTGAAGTCGACCCAGAAGTTGCCGATCCTTAAGGTCTCGCGCCGCCCGAATCCGCGGATGAGCGCGATCAGGACGGCGATACCGGATGCGGCCGACAGGAAATTCTGCGCGCCGAGCCCGAGCATCTGCGTGAGATAGCTCATCGTGGACTCGCCAGCGTAGCCTTGCCAGTTGGTGTTCGACGCGAAGCTCACGGCGGTGTCGAACGCGGAGTCCGGGCTGACGGCGGCGAAAGCCTGTGGATTCAACGGCAACACGGCCTGCAGACGCTGCAGCAGATAGACGAAGAGGAAGCCGATGAGATTGACCAGCAGTACGTCGAGCGCGTAGCGGCGCCAGCCGCCCTCGCGCGTGGCGTCGATCCCGGCGGCGCGGTACAGGAGGCGTTCCACGGGCGCGAGGATGGGAGACAGGAACGTGCGCCGACCTTCGAACACGGCGGCCATGAACGAGCCGAGCGGTTTCACGAGCGCGAGCAACACACCCAGGTACAGCGCGAGCTGCAGCGTCCCCTGCGCCGTCATTCGAACTTCTCCGGATACAGCAGCGCGATCGCGAGATAGACGCCGATGACGACCGAAAGGACGAGGCCGATGCCGTCCATGGCGCTCATGACGGTTTCCCGAGGGCGGCGCACAGCCGGTACAGGAGGCAGGTCGCGAGGACGAGCGCCAGGAATGCGCCGAGGACGATGAGTTCCATGGACGGCAGCGTATCGGCCGTCCGGTTAGCGAGCGGTGAGGAAAAGAATCAGCGGGCAAATAGCCGGGAAATGGTTTTAGTGGGGGGACCGCCACCATCCCCGGCTATCCGCCGCGGACTCTAGAAATTGCGGCCGAACGACAATCCGTAGGTGATCGGGTCGATCTCGACGGACCCCAGGCTCGCGCCATCCAGCGTCGCCTTGGTGTCGATGTCGATCCAGCGCACATCGAAGTTCAGGAACCAGTGAGAGCCGACGTCCACGTCCATGCCGACCTGCGCGGCGGGACCGAACGACGTGTCGAGCTCGAGATCCGTGCCCGCCAGCGCGCCGCCGGTGTCCTCCTGGAAGAAGAGAGTCGCGTTGAGTCCCGCGCCGACGTACGGACGGACATGGCCGTCCGGGGCGAAGTGATATTGCAGACTCAGGGTCGGCGGCAGGTGTTTGACGTCGGCGACCTTGCCACCGGTGTTGAGGGAGATGTCATGCTCGAACGGCAGGGCCGCGAGGAGTTCGACACCCCAGCGATCGGTGAGCATCCGCGTCAGATTGAACGTCAGGGTCTGCCCGGAGCCGACGGAAACGACATCATGGTTGTCCGACTTGGGCTCCACGTAGTGGGTGCCGATTCGCAGGATCCAGTCCGGGGAGTCTTCTCCGGCGACCGCGCCACCGGCGCACAGGCCCAGGGCGGCGAACAACAGGGTTTTGTTCAGTTTCTTCATGACGATTCCTTCTTCATTCCTCGGGTTACCTGATGCGAATATCGTAGGAGCCGCCCGCGGGGCGCCGGTTGATCTATGTCAACCGTGCGACCCGCCGCCGTATGGATTTTCCGGGGCGTCATACGCGGTCCTGCGTATGGTTGCCGCGGCGCCGGCGACGGATGCTGTGAGGGATGCCGACCCGGATCGAGATCGACTGTGGTGATTGCCTCGCGCGCGAACGTTGTTGGCAGGACCGCGTGGCTTCGGGCAGTGGCTTCATCGCGCGCCGCGTGACCCCGTTGGTCAGTGGCGAGCTGCTGGTGCGGCAAGGTGCTCCATTCGAAGCGCCGTTCGTCGTGACCAGCGGTTGCATCGCCGTCACGGAGATCCTGGCCGACGGCGGCGAACGCATCGTCGCGTTTCGCGTGCCCGGCGACCTCGTCGGCATCGAGTCCTGGCAGGACGACGTCCACCGCTACGCCGCGCAGGCCATCGGCGGCGCGACGGTCTGCCGGCTCCGCTGGAGCGAGACGGGACTCGCCGGCCGTCCGCCCGCGGTGGTCAGACGTCTGCTCGAGAAGGTGTCGCGAATGCTCGAGCAGGCTACGCGGCTGTGGGCAGGATTGTCCGCGGTGGAGCGCGTGCATCGATTCGCCGAAGACTTCACCGCGCGATTCGGCCGGCCGCTGCCGATGACGCGCGCGCAGATCGGACGACATCTCGGCATCGCGGAGGAAACGGTGGTGCGCGCCTTCGCGCGGCTCGATCCATCGCGCGCCGCACGCCGCCGCTCGCGGCGGCGGATGACATGACGATCGCCGTCGTCGAGGCCTTCCGCGCCGGCCTCTTCTCCCGTGCCCACTGGAGCCGCAACCTGGTTTCCGGCCTGGTGGTGGGCGTCGTCGCGCTGCCGCTGGCCATGGCGTTCGCCATCGCATCCGGCGTCAAGCCCGAGCAGGGAATCTACACGGCGATCATCGCCGGACTGATCGTCTCCGTTTTCGGAGGAAGCCGGCTCCAGATCGCGGGGCCGACCGGCGCGTTCGTCGTGGTTCTGGCGGGAGTGACGGCCGCGCACGGCGTCGAGGGGCTGCTGGTGGCCACGGCGATGGCCGGCGCGATCCTCGTACTGCTCGGCGTGGCTCGCCTGGGCGCGGTGATCCGGTTCATTCCGCATCCGGTCATCGTCGGCTTCACGGCCGGCATTGCCGTGGTCATCTTCGTCGGTCAGTGGCCCGCCTTCCTCGGAGTGCCCGCGGCCGACGCGAGACACTTCCATGAAAAACTGTTCCAGCTCGTCCAGTCATTTCCGCTCTGGAGTCCGAGCACCACGGCCCTGGCCCTGTTCAGCCTCGTGCTCGCCGCGGGCAGCCCTTATGTCCCGGTGCTCAGGCGAATTCCCGGACCCCTGCTCGCCATGTGCGCCGCCACCGCGGTTCAATCCCTGCTGCAGTTCAGCGACGTGGCCACGATCTCGAGCACTTTCGGCGGCATCCCGCGCACCCTGCCCTCGATCGCACTCCCCGACCTGAACTTCGCGCGCGCCATCGAGTTGCTGCCGAGCGCGTTCGCGATCGCCATGCTCGGCGCGATCGAGTCGCTGCTGTCCGCGGTCGTGGCCGACGGCATGGCGGGCACCCGGCACGACCCGAACCAGGAGTTGATAGGCCAGGGCATCGCCAACCTGGTGGCGCCGCTCTTCGGCGGATTCGCGGCCACCGGCGCGCTGGCGCGGACCGCCACGAACGTGCGCACGGGTGCGACCGGCCCGCTGTCCGGCATCGTTCACGCGATCTTCCTGCTCGTCCTCGTGCTCATGCTGGCGCCATTGGCGGGCCGCATCCCGCTGGCGGCGCTGGCGGCGATCCTCTTCGTGGTCGCGTTCAACATGAGCGATGCACCGCACTTCGTACGCCTGATCCGCCGCGCACCGCGCGCGGATGTGGTCGTCATGCTCGTCACGTTCGGATTGACCGTCTTCGCGGACCTCGTCGTCGCCGTGAACATCGGCGTCATCCTCGCCATGCTGCAGTTCCTTCGACGCATGTCGGCCTCCGTGGAGGTGACTCGCCAGTCGGAGCTCCATGACGGAGAGAAATTGCCCGCGGGCGTCCTGGTCTACTCGATCGAAGGCCCCCTGTTCTTCGGCGCCGTCGAAAGCTTCGAGCGTTCGCTGGCGCAGACGCACACCGATCCGCGCTGCGTCGTCATCCGGCTGGGCCGGGTGCCGTTCATGGACGCGACAGGCCTGCGAACTCTGGCCGAGGCCGTCGACAAGCTCCAGAAACGCGGAGTCCGGGTACTGCTCACCGAAGCCAACCACCGGGTATTGAGCAAGCTGGTGCGAATGCACATCGTGCCGGCCGGAAATGAGACCCCGAACCACTTCCCGAGTCTGGAGGCCGCGCTGACCATCACGCGGCACGAAGGGATGAAATAGCCGACACCGCTCAAGCGGCTGCGGCGGCGGGCGCTCCCAGCAATAGCACGCCGTGCTTCGCGAGCTCGGCCAGCGCTCGGGCGCCGTCGCCTTTCCGGGCTTCCACGGGACGCACGGCATCGGCGAGAACACACACTTCGAATCCGGCGCGCAACGCGTCGAGCGCGGTCGCGCGGACGCAGTATTCGGTGGCGAGGCCGCCGATGAACACGCGCCGAATTCCCCGCGCACTCAGCAGTAGCGAGAGCTCTGTGTTCTCGAAGGCCGAATAGCCGTCGGATTCGGGCTGTTTACCCTGGGAGACGATCCGTGTTCCCGCGGGCAGAACCAGCTCCGGCGTGTACTCCGCGCCGTGCGTGCCCGCGATGCAATGCTGTGGCCAGCGCCCGCCCAGGGCCTTGAAAGAAGCGTGGTTCGCCGGGTGCCAGGCGCGCGCCGCGACCACCAGCAGCCCGCGGCGGGCGAACTGCGCCGCAAAGTGGTTGAGCGGTTCGATGATGTCGTCGCCATCCGGCACTGCCAGTGCGCCGCCAGGGAGGAGGTCGAGCTGCACGTCGACGATCAGGAGCGCGTCGGCGCCCGTCAGATCGCCCATCCAGTCATCCACGTGGTTAGCCGGCATGACGGACTCCTAGGATCGCACTTCACGTTCGACCAACCCGCCGGTGCGGATCGACCCGGCGACGTCATTGAGCTCCCGCGCCAGCTGCGTGACGATGTCGTCGAGCGATACCAGCCCCGCGAGAGCGCCGCAGTCGTCCAACACCGGCAGCCGGCGCACGCCGAGGTGGCGCATCTCCCCGAGCGCGAACGACAGGGTGTCGTGTTCGCGAACGGTGACGGGATCCGGCGTCATGACGTCTTCGACGCACAAGTCGTGCGGGTCGAGATCGAGCGCCATGACGGCGACGACCAGGTCGCGATCCGTGAGCACGCCGACGACCCGCCGCATGCCTTCGCGCGCGACCGAGTCGACCGCCACGAGAAAGCCGACGTGATGCTCGCGCATGAGTCGCGCCGCCCTGCTCAGGTCATCGTCGCGCTGCACCGTGATCACGTTTTGCCGGCAGATATCCCGAATTTCCATGCTCGCTCTCCTGTCCCGCTGGACGAGCACGTTATGCGCCCCGGACCCGAGCCGCGTCCGTAGTGTTGCGGACTACGGCCTCGCCCGGTCCGGCGCGAGGCGCGAGAGGAAATCGGCGATCGCGCGCGCGTCTTCGCCGTCGATCGCGCCGACGCCGCGCGAGTGCGCCCGCTGCAAGGGCTGGCGCTGGCCCTGCGCCGCCTCCAGCAATTGCCGAACGAGATACTCGTAGTGCTGCCCGGCCAGTTGCGGTACCAGGCTGTCATCCTCGCCCTGCGCCTCGGCGCCGTGGCAACGCTCGCACCGCGCGCCGAAGAGTCGCTCACCTTCGCCGACCCGCTCGCCGGGTCCGGTGCCGGACGCGCCCGGGCGTGCGAGACCCGCGACGAAGGCGGACACGTCGGCGAGTTCCTGCGCGGATTCGAAATGATGCAAGTCCGAGACGGCTGCCATGCGGAAGTCCCAGCGCTTGCCGTGCCGGAAGTCGACCAGCTGCTTGAGCACGACCCGCGGATGCTGGCCGGCGATACGCGGTACGTTGCCGTTGATCTGGCCATTGCCGTCCGAGCCGTGACAGGACTCGCACCGGCGGTACAAGGCGGCGCCGTTCGCCAGATCGGGCACCGCGCCCTGGGCTTGCGCGAACTCCCGCTGCGCGGCGTCCGCGCCCCAGCCGAATCCGGGGAGCAGCAGCAGGAGTATCGAAAGCCAACGGAGCAACACCTTGAACATGAATCCGGCCTCCGGGGAGATTGTCCGGCGATGCGCGCACCGTTCGCCATACGGAGCACACCGGATGCTTGCCGTGAAAAGGAAGACGTAGCCTGCCCGCGTCGCCAGCTCAAACCCGTTTCAGCGAGGCCCGACGTGAAACCCATCCGCCGCATCCTGTTCGCGATCAAGAACACCTCCACACGACGCCACGCGGCGCTGGACAAGGCCGTCCAGATCGCGAAGTGCTTCGGCGCAGATCTCGAGTTGTTCAATGCCATCTCGACGCCGGTGTTCGGCGAGCTGCAACCACTGACCGGCACCTCGCTCGGCGAGCTCAAGCGAGAGGCGCACGCCTCGCGCATGCGGGATCTGAACAAGCTCGCGGAGCGCGCGCGCGTGGCGGGCGTCGGGATCTCGTGCGCCGTCGCATGGGATTTTCCCCCGCACGAGGCGATCGTCCGCCACGCCATCCGCACGGGTACGGACCTGGTGATCGCCGAGGTGCACGAAGGCGGGCGCCTCAAGCCGTGGCTCATGCACCTGACGGACTGGGAGCTCCTGCGCATGTGCCCGGTGCCGGTCCTGATCTTCAAGAATTCGCAGGGATGGCGGCAGCCCGTGGTACTCGCGGCCGTCGATCCGTCCCACGCGCACGCCAAGCCCATCGCGCTCGATCGATCCATCGTCGACAACGCGTCGCGTCTCGCGGCCAGTGCCGGCGGCACGTTGCACGTCGTTCACGCCAGTCATCCGCCGATCGTCAGTGGCCCGCGCGTCGACGCAGGAGCGGATGACGGCGAGCGTCACGATTTCGACGCACTGGCCACCGCGGCACGGATCCCGGAGACGCGGCGACACGTCGTTCGAGGCGACCCCGTGGTGGTCATTCCCAAGGCCGCTCGCCAGCTGGGCGCCGACGTGGTCGTCATGGGCGCCGTTTCCCGTTCGGGCTTGCGCCGCGTGTTCATCGGCAACACCGCCGAGCGCGTGCTCGGAACCCTGCCCTGCGACGTGCTGGTCGTGAAGCCCGCGCACGCCGCGAAAGCGATCCCGGCGAGGCCGCGCGGCATGCTCGTCGTCGCAGCTTCGCCGGTCTTGCCGATGCACGGATGAAGCGGCATCGATCGCGGTGGGTCCTGCATGAGTACTGTTGCGTACGAGCGCAGGAATCACGCGTATCGCCCGCCGAAACGGCGCACGCGAAAATGCGCCCATGTCCAACCAGAACCCGGCCTTCATCTGGATCGATCATCGCGTCGCGAAAGTGTTCCACGCGAACGCCGAAACGAGTGCGCCGTCGATCGTCCACAGCAACCATCCCCACCAGCATCTCCACCACAAGGCGAACTCGATCGACAGTGGTCACGCGCGCGTGGACAAGGATTTCCTCGAAAGGGTCGCGACGGCGGTCGCGCGCGCGGACGCCATCCTGATCACGGGACCGGCCAGCGCCAAGACGGAGCTCAAGAGGCATCTGGAGGATTTGCACCCGCGGATCGCCGCGAACGTTACCGGCGTTCAAACACTCGACCACCCCAGCGACGGACAGCTTCTCGCCCATGCGCGCCGCTTCTTCGAGCCCGAGCCGACCGTGCGCTGATCTTGAAGTGGATCTCCAGGTTGCTGGTCGAACAACAGCAGCAGATCGAACTGCTGACGAAACGGCTGCATCGCTCGAAGCCGGCATCGGGAGAACACCCAGGCGGCGAAGGGGAACCCAGTGCGCATACTTGCACTTAACTGCGGCAGCTCGTCGATCAAGTGCGCCGTGGTCGACACGAATACGGGCGCCCACGAGTTCGATCTGCGCGTGGTAGACGTCGGCGGCGACGAGCCATGGCTCATCGGACGCGACGTCCGCCGCCGGCTCGAGACGAAGATATCCGTCACGGCCGCGATCGACACGATGCTCGGCGAATTGCGCACCCGCTGGGCCGAGCTCGGCAGGATCGACGCGGTCGTGCATCGCGTAGTGCACGGCGGCGAAGAGTTCAGCGGGCCCACCCTCATCGAGGGCGACGTACTCGCACGGCTCGCGAAACTCGAAGACCTCGCTCCCCTCCACAATCCACCCGCCATCCACGCCATTCGCGGCGCGCGTGAACTGTTTGCCAACACGCCCCAGCTGGCGATCTTCGACACCGCTTTCCACGTCACCCTGCCGCGGCGGGCGCGCGAGTACGCACTGCCGGAAGAAGTGCGGACGCGTCTCGGCATCCGGCGCCACGGATTTCACGGCATCAGTCATGGCGACGTGGCCACGCGCACCGCGGCGTTCCTGCGCAAGAAGGCGGAGGATCTGCGCGTGATCTCCTGCCACCTGGGCAGCGGCGCCAGCATCACGGCGATCGAGCAAGGGCGCAGCGTCGAAACGAGCATGGGCATGACGCCGCTCGAGGGCCTGATCATGGGAACGCGCGCGGGAGACCTCGATCCCGGAGCGATGATCGAGCTGTCGCGCCATTTCTCGGCCGACGGCCTCGAGTCCCTGCTGACCAAGGAGTCCGGCCTGCTGGGGCTCGCGGGCACGAGCGACATGCGTGAGATCGAGCGGCGCGCGGCGGAGGGCGACGAGCGTTGCCGGCTGGCGATCGACGCGTTCGCTCATCGCATCCGCAAATACCTCGGCGCCTACGCGGCCGTCATGGGTGGCGTCGACGTGATCGCATTCACGGGCGGGATCGGCGAACACAGCGCCCTGGTGCGCAACCGCTGCCTGCAGCGCCTCGGATTCCTCGACGCCATCGTCGACGAAAACCGGAATCGGGACGCGCGTGTCGACTCCCGGCATCCGGTCGTCGACATCGCAAGAGACGACTCGCGCGTTCGCATCCTGATCCTGCTCGCCGACGAGGAGCGCGCGATGTCCGCCGAAGCCTCGAGATTTCTGGCCGGCGCGAGCCGGCCGGCATCGACGATGCGGATCCCGATCGCCGTTTCCGCGCGGCATGCCCATCTCAGCCAGGCGACACTGGAGCAGCTGTTCGGGGCGGGGTTCCAGCTGCGACCGAGGACGGCCCTCTCGCAGACCGGGCAGTTCGCCGCGCAGGAAACCGTGCGGCTGATCGGACCGCGCGGCAGCGTGGAGCACGTGCGCCTCGTCGGTCCGCCGCGCGAACGCGACCAGGTCGAGATATCCCGCAGCGACGAGTTCGTACTGGGCCTGGATGCCCCCGTGCGCATGTCCGGCGACCTGGCCGACACGCCCGGCGTCACGCTCGAGGGATCGCAGGGACGGGTCAGGTTGACCGGCGGAGTGATCTGCGCGCGCCGCCATCTCCACATGCCGCCCCGAGAGGCGCAGCTGCTGGGTATCTGCGACCGTGACAACGTCTCCGTTCGCGTGGACAGCGAGGGCCGCGACCTCGTCTTCGAAGACGTCCGGGTGCGCGTCTCACCGCAGTTCTCGCTCGAGCTGCACCTGGACACCGACGAGGCCAACGCCGCCGGAGTCTCGACCGGCGACTTCGCCGAGCTGGTCGGCCGGGTGCCGGGTGCCGGCTAACTAGCGAAGTAGTTCGTGGCCGCGAGTGCGGCCACCCCGGCGGCGAGGCACAGGACGGACATCGCCCCGGTCGCGATCGCGAACTTCCCGCGCCCGATGACCGCCCCGATCGCCACCTTCCCGAGCGTCGCGCTGGCGACGCCGGCCAGAATGGCCTCCGCCGCACCTCTGCCGTCGAGCACTCGTGGCACGAGCCCGGTCATGGAGACCGCCATCGCGTCGACGTCGAACAGTCCCGTGATCACCGCCGTCACCGCGGCGCCCGATGCGCCGAACCGCTCGCTGATGATCCTGCCGATGAGCATGATGATGCCCATCGACGCCGCCATGGCGATCACCGACAGGAATCCGAACGGATTGCGGAATCGCCGGGGGCCGGCATCTCCTGGGATGCCAGCGCGTCCCTGGATCGCGAGCGCGGAGAAGCCCGCCGCGGCCAGCGCCGCGACGACGAGCGGTGGTGCGACGATGGCCAGCAGCGTCGGCTTGAGCGCGGCGACGATCGCGATGACCCGGAGGAAGGAAACCGCGGTGGCGGCGGCCACGCCGGCCGAAAGCACCCGCGCCGTTCCATGGCCCATGCGGGCGACGCGCGCATTCGCAAAGATCACCGCCGTCGAGGACACCACGCCGCCCAGGGCCCCGGCGACGAGCACGCCGCGTCGCTCGCCCAACGCCCGGATGGCCACGAATCCGGCGAACGAGATCGACGCCAGCACGATCGCGATGATCCAGATCTCGCGCGGGTTGACGCCGCCCCACGGACCCATCGACCGGTCCGGCACGATCGGCAGTGCGATCAGCGTCATCGCGAGCAGGATGAGCACCGACTGGAGTTCCGGAAGCGTCATCTTCCTGACCCATTCGTGCAGATCTTCGCGCACGATCAGAACGCCGGTCGCCGCCACGCCCGCGGCGGCGGCGACGCCGACGTCGCCGAGCACGGCGAGCACGCCCAACATGAATGTGAGCAGGCCCGCGATCGTCGTGGTTGCCGAGAACCGCTGCGCCGCTTCGTTCGCATCGCGCTCGAAACGCGAAAAGACCCCGGCGAAAGCCGCGAACGCGACCGCGATCAGCACGCTGCCGGGGATACCGAGCTCCGTGCCCGCACCGCGCGCCAGCGCGCCGACGACTCCGCCCAGCAGACCCGTGATCGCGAAGGTGCGTATGCCGGCGGTTCGGCTGCCGGGCAGCGCTTCGCGTGTCCGCCAGCCGCGCTCGAGACCGATCAACAGGCCGATGCCGCAAGCGAGAGCGACACGCGAGAGCAGAGTCTCGACCTCGCTGTTCATCGATT
Organism: uncultured Pseudomonadota bacterium; assembly: GCA_902826225.1. Taxonomy (GTDB): domain Bacteria; phylum Pseudomonadota; class Gammaproteobacteria; order Steroidobacterales; family Steroidobacteraceae; genus CADEED01. The sequence continues at coordinate 12,880 of CADEED010000018.1, forward strand.
CGAGGCTAGCGGCTTCCCGCCGCGCGCGCATACGCAACAATGCGCATGCGCGCCGCACGGCGCCGGTCCAGTCTCACCACCGTGGTCCCAACACCTTCTTCGCGGAGGCCGTTGCCCGCGGCAGAACACGAGGCGCGACGTCGGTGAACACGCAAGTCGATATCCCGCAGAGACATGGCTTGCTGCAACTGCTCGCGGCCATGGTCGTCACGCGCCTCGAGCTCGCGACATGCGATATCGAGACACACGTCAGGGCGACGCTGGTCTCGCTCGCCCTGGCACTCGTCTCACTGGTGCTGGCGCTGATCGCCTTCACGTTCGTCGGCATTGCGACCATCGTCTTCTTCTGGGACACCCATCGCGACGCCGCTGTCGCCGGCGTGACACTGACCTACGCCGCGTTCGCCGCGATCGCGGCGTCGTCGGCCCGATCGCGTTGGAAGGCGCGCCCCGCGGCGCTCGAGGGAACGATGCATGAGCTCGCGCTCGATCGCGAAGCCATGAGGGGACGGTCGTGAGCCGCGCCCTGCGGGGCCCGCGAGCCACGCGGGAAGAACTGCTGGCGCGGTGCCAGCGACAGCGGTACGAACTGGTGGCGGAAACGGCAACCGCCACCGCGATGCTGCCGCGCGCGCGATGGCTCGCGCACTGGGTACGCGCGGTGAGCCGGCTGCTGCGCGCGATCTCTGCGAGCAGGCGCGCCCAGTGACGCGCGACGCATCTCCATGAACCCGAACACCAGCCATTTGCGGGCGCTCGGTCAAAGCCTCTGGCTCGACAACATCACGCGCGACCTGCTCGACAGCGGCACGCTGAAACACTACATCGATGAATGGTCCATCACCGGGCTCACCTCCAACCCGACGATTTTCGACGAAGCCATCGGCGGCAGCGCCGCCTACGACTCCGCCATCCGGGCGGCGGCGGGCACGGGGCAATCGGATGAGGAACTCTTCATGGATCTCGCGCTCGACGACTTGCGCCGGGCCGCCGATCTCCTGTGGCGGATCTTCCTCGGCAGCGACGGCGTCGACGGTTGGGTGTCACTGGAACTGTCGCCACTCCTCGTCGACGACACGGCGGGCACCATCGAGGCGGCGACGCGCCTGGCTGCGCTCGCCGGACGACCGAACCTGTTCGTCAAGATCCCCGGAACACCGGCCGGCATTGCCGCCATCGAGGAAGTGATCTTCAACGGCGTGCCCGTCAACGTCACGCTGCTCTTCTCGCGCGAGCAGTACCTCGCCGCGGCAGACGCCTTCATGCGCGGCATCGAAAGACGCATCGCCGCGGGGCGTGATCCCGGCGTCTCGTCGGTGGCCTCGGTGTTCGTCAGTCGCTGGGACAAGGCAACGCATGGGGTCGTGCCCAGGGAGCTGCGCAACCGGCTCGGCATCGCGGTGGGCGGCAGCACGTATCACGCTTATCGGACCATGCTGGCATCTCCGCGCTGGCGACGACTCGCCGCACTCGGCGCCCGGCCACAGCGACTGCTGTGGGCGAGCACCGGCACGAAGGATCCGGATGCCGCGGACACACTGTACGTCGAGGCGCTCGCCGCTCCCGACACCATCGACACGATTCCGGAAAAGACTCTGAAAGCCCTCGCCGACCATGGGAAGCCGGTCGCGGCCATGGCGGCGGACGGAATCGCGGCGCACGAGACTCTCGAGCTCTTCCGGAAGACGCGGGTGGACCTCGACGCGCTCGCGGATCAGCTTCAGCGCGACGGCGCCCGGGCGTTCGCGCAGTCGTGGAACCGTCTGCTGGAGCGTGTGGCCGCGAAGCGCACCGCCGTCGCGCCGACGTGAAGCCGCGCCAGACCATGAACGCCCCTTCGCCCGCGGCGCTGCGCCAGATCGATGCCTGGTGGCGCGCCGCCAACTATCTATCGGCCGGGCAGATCTTCCTTTACGACAATCCGCTGTTGCGGCGGCCGCTGGCCCTCGCCGACGTCAAGCGAATGCTCCTCGGACACTGGGGCACGACGCCGGGTCAGAATTTCGTGTACGCGCACCTCAATCGCGTCATCGCCAGTCATGATCTCGACATGTTCTTCATCTCGGGCCCGGGACACGGAGGCCCGGCCGTCGTGGCCAACACCTACCTCGAGGGCACTTACAGCGAGGTCTATCCACACATCTCGCAGGATGAAGCCGGACTGCAGAAACTCTTCCGGCAGTTCTCGTTTCCCGGCGGAATACCCAGCCACGCCTCGCCCGAATGTCCGGGCTCGATGCACGAGGGCGGCGAGCTCGGCTATTCGCTGAGTCACGCCTTCGGAGCGGCGTTCGACAATCCGGATCTCATCGTGGCCTGCGTGGTTGGCGACGGCGAAGCGGAGACCGGACCGCTCGCGACCGCGTGGCACTCCAACAAATTCCTCGACCCCCGTTCCGACGGAGCGGTGCTGCCGATCCTGCATCTGAACGGCTACAAGATCGCCAATCCCACCGTGTTGGCGCGCATCTCGCGCGAAGAGCTCGAGCAACTCTTCCGCGGCTACGGCTGGACCCCGCATTTCGTCAGCGGCCACGACCCCGCTGTCATGCATGCCGCCATGGCGCAGACCCTCGACGCCGTGATCGCCCAGATCCAGGAAATACGGCGCGCGGCACGCGAGGATGGCAACACGACTCGCCCCCGCTGGCCGATGATCGTGCTCGAGTCTCCCAAGGGCTGGACCGGGCCACGCACGGTCGACGGCAGGCAGGTGGAAGATACGTTTCGCTCACACCAGGTGCCGCTGCATCCACACGCGAATCCCGCGCACCTGCAGTTGCTCGCGGACTGGCTGCGCAGCTACCGGCCCGAAGAGTTGTTCGACGCACGGGGCCGGCTGCAATCCTGGATCGCGGATCTCGCCCCGCGCGGCGAGCGCCGCATGGGCGCCAATCCGCACACCAACGGCGGCTTGCTGCTGCGCGATCTGAACATGCCGGATTTTCGCGATTACGCCGTCGACGTGCCCGTGCACGGATCGCCGGGCAGCGGCGACACGCGCGCGCTCGGCCCTTTCCTGCGCGACGTGGTCGAGCTGAACCAGGACCAGCGCAACTTCCGTGTGTTCGGCCCCGATGAAACCGCATCGAACGGGCTGGCGGCGCTGTTCGAAGCGACGTCGCGACAGTGGAATGCCGAGACACGCCCCGGGGACGAGTCGCTGTCGACGACGGGCCGCGTGCTCGATTCGATGCTCAGCGAGCATCAATGCGAAGGCTGGCTGGAGGGGTACCTGCTCACCGGCCGGCACGGACTGTTCAACTGTTACGAAGCATTCATCCACATCATCGATTCGATGTTCAACCAGCACGCGAAGTGGCTCAAGGTCACGGCGAAACTGCCGTGGCGGCGCAGGATCGCCTCGCTCAACTATCTGCTCGCCTCGCACGTCTGGAGACAGGACCACAACGGCTTCTCGCACCAGGATCCGGGATTCATCGATCACGTGGTCAACAAGCAGGCGGACGTGGTGCGCGTCTACCTGCCGCCCGACGCCAATTGCCTGTTGTCGGTGATGGATCATTGCCTGCGCAGCCGCCACTGCGTGAACGTGGTGATCGCGGGCAAACATCCGGCCCCGCAGTGGCTGTCGATGGCCACCGCGGAAAGGCACTGCGCCGCGGGCATCGGTATCTGGCAGTGGGCGAGCAACGATGCCGGCGAGACCCCCGACCTGGTGATGGCCTGCTGCGGCGACGTGCCGACTCTCGAGACCCTCGCGGCCGTTTCCATCCTGCGGGAGCATCTGCCGGCGCTCAAGGTCCGGGTCGTGAACGTCGTCGATCTCATGAGACTGCAGCCGCCTTCCGCGCATCCGCATGGATTGAGCGAGGCCGACTTCGATTCGATCTTCACCACGCACGCGCCGGTGATGTTCGCGTTCCATGGTTACCCGGCGCTCGTCCACCGGCTGACTTATCGCCGCGCCAACCACGACAACATCCACGTGCGCGGCTACTGCGAGGAAGGGACGATCACCACGCCATTCGACATGACGGTGCTCAACAAGCTCGACCGGTTCGACCTGGTGCTCGGAGCGCTCGATCGCCTGCCGCCGGGCGGCGCCGGGGCCGAGAGCCTTCGTGCACTGCTCGAAGAGAAGCTGCGCGAGCACACCCGGTACATCGCGCAGCACGGCGAGGACATGCCGGAGATTCGCGACTGGAAGTGGCGGCTGCGTACGTAGGGACCCTGACACTTTAGGCAGTGCTACGAATCGCGTCCGCCCTTCACGTCGATCAGCATCACGGGACGGAAAATCACCGGAGCGCGCCATGCAAGCCATTCGCAAGATCCTCGTCGCCGTGAAGAACCCGGACGCCCGCCGCCAACCGGGCGCCGAGAAGGCGCTGCGAATCGCCAGATCGCTCGGCGCATCCGTCGAGCTGTACCACGCCATCTCGACGCCCGTATTCCTCGAGCTGGAACCGCTGCGAAGCACGTCGATCGCCGAGCTCCGGCGCGAGGCCCTGGCGCTGCGGCTGCAACGTCTCGAGAAGATAGCCGCCACGGCCCGGCGCCTCGGCATCAAGGCGTCCGCCACCGTCGAATGGGATTTCCCCCCTCACGAAGCCATCATCCGCCGGGCGATTCGCAGCCGCGCGGATCTCATCATTGCCGAGTGCCACCAGGGACGCAGGCTCGCGCCCTGGCTGATGCATCTCACGGATTGGGAGCTGCTGCGGGCGAGCCCCATGCCCGTGTTGCTGCTCAAGAACAGCAAACCCTGGCGCAAGGGCCGCGTGCTCGCGGCCGTCGATCCCTCGCATGCGCATGCCAAGCCATCGCGCCTCGATTCGCTCATCGTGGCGCACGGCGAACTGCTTGCCGGGAAGCTGCGCCGGGCGCTGCACTTGATGTACGCGAACCATCCCTCGGTTTTCGGTCTCACGGTCGGCGATCCGGCGCTCGACGCCGTCACGCTCGCGGCAACCTACGAGCAGCAAACGGAGAAGGGTCGCCGGGAGTTCGCCGACTTCGCCACCAGCGCGGGCATTCCGCCGGCACGCCGGCATCTCGTCGACGCCGATCCGGTCGTCGGAATCCCCCGGGTCGCCCGCAGGGTCGGCGCCGACGTCGTCGTCATGGGCGCGGTTTCGCGCTCGGGGCTGAGACGCGTGTTCATCGGCAATACCGCCGAGCGCGTGTTGAACGATCTGCCCTGCGACGTGCTCGTGGTCAAACCCGCGCACTTCGAAAAGCGCGTGCCCGCCAAGGCTCGCGGAATGCGGGTGATCGGTCCGCAGCCGCTCGTACCCTTGCCCGTCTGAGGAACGAACATGTCCCGCACGATGAAAGCCGCCGTGGTGCGGGCGTTCGGCCAGCCGCTCTCGATCGAAGAAATCCCGACTGGCCGGTGAAGCCGAATCACTCGCCGCTCGAGGACGTCAACGCCGTATTCGAGGATCTGCGCAGCGGCGCCGTCAACGGCCGCCGGGTCTGGACATCGCGCAGTCGGCCCCTCCTATCCGTAGTTTCCCGCATGACCTGCGCAATGCCCCGGATTTCAGCACGCGGCATCGCGCCTAGATTGCCCACTCATGAACACCCGCCCCGCCACTGAAACACAATCGACTATCCCGATGGAGCATCGTTGGGGTGTCCGCGTCAGCATCGATGCGCCCGTCCGCCTGACGAGCGATGGCGACGCGGAGGCTTACGGTCTCGTCCGCAACGCCAGCATCAGCGGCGCGCTCATCGAGACTCCCCTGGCGCTTCCGGTGCTCTCGAATCTGACGGTGCAGTTCCGCAACTTCGAGCTCGCCGCCTGCGTGACTCGCAGCGAGCCTGGCAGGCTCGGTGTCGAGTGGCGCGACATGGGGTGCCAGCGTCTCGTCGAGCTCCTGCACGAATCGCAGCGCGACGCGGAGTTGTTCGACCGCGACCACGCGTTCGACTGATCCGGATCGGGGACCGATCGCGCGGCACGCGGCACGCTCAGCATGCAAGCGAACATCACTTTCGACGCGGACCTGCTACGGCGCTACGACACGCCGGGCCCGCGGTACACCTCGTATCCGACCGCGCCGGCATTCGCCGAAGACTTCGGAGCGGCGCAACTGCGGGCGCATGCGCTGCGCACGAACGACGAACCGATCCCGCGGGCCCTGTCTCTCTACGTGCACGTGCCGTACTGTTTCAGCCCCTGCTTCTACTGCGGCTGCAACCGCGTCATCACGCGCGACCGCTCGCGCGCCGCACCCTACCTGCTGCGCCTGGCGCGCGAGGCGGAGATCGCCGGTGGATGGTTCGACCGCGACCGTGAGGTCCTGCAGCTGCACCTGGGCGGTGGCACGCCGAACTTCCTCACCGCCACGCAGATCGCCGGGCTCGTCGAAAGCCTGCGTGGACATTTCCGCTTTTCGTCGCGAGCCGACCGGGATTTCTCGATCGAGCTCGACCCGCGCTTCCTGCAGCCCGATGACATCGCGAGCTACGCGCGCAGCGGATTCAGCCGCGCGAGCTTCGGCGTCCAGGATTTCGATGCCGACGTACAGCGTGCCGTCAACCGCGAGCAGACCGTCGAACAGACGCTCGCCGTCATCGATGCCTGCCGCGCCCACGGATTCCGCTCGGTCAATGTCGACCTCATCTACGGACTGCCCCGGCAGACCGTCGACGGATTCGCACGCACCCTCGACACCGTGACCGAGGCCCGGCCCGACCGCATCGCGGTCTACGGCTACGCGCACATGCCGCAGATCTTCAAGGCGCAGACGCAGATCGAGGAGCGTGACCTGCCCGCGCCAGGCACGAAACTCACGCTGCTGCAGCTCGCCATCGAGAAGCTCACGGCGGCGGGCTACGAACACGTCGGCATGGATCACTTCTCGCTGCCCGCCGATGACCTCGCGGTGGCGCGTCGCGCGGGATCCCTGCACCGGAATTTCATGGGCTACACCACGCACGCGGAGTGCGATCTCGTCGGACTCGGGGTGAGCGCGATCAGCCACATCGGCGATTCGTTCAGCCAGAACCCGCGCGATCTGCCGGCCTGGGAGCAGGCACTCGACCAGGGCCAGGCGCCCGTGTGGCGCGGCCTCGCGCTGAGTTTCGACGACCGGGTTCGCGCGGACGTCATCCAGCGGCTCATGTGCAACGGTGAAATCGACATCGCCGCGATCGAGCAGCGCCACGTCATCGACTTCCCGCGGTACTTCGCCGAATCGCTGCCGCGGCTCGAGGCGCTGGCCGCCGACGGACTCGTCGAGGTCTCGCCCCGGCGCATCAGCGCGACTTCGCGCGGCCGTCTGCTGCTGCGGATCATCGCGATGTGCTTCGACCGCTACCTGAGCCAGGCCGCCGCGGCGCCCGCGCGCCCGCGCTACTCGCGCGTCATCTAGCGGGCGCGGCCCGAGACGTCAGCGGTCGCTCTCCAGATGACGTTGCCGACGTCGTCGGCGACGAGCAGCGCGCCGCGAGTGTCGATCGCCACCCCGACGGGGCGCCCGCGCGCTTCGCCCTTCGCGTTCACGAAGCCGGTGAGCACGTCGACCGGCGCGCCCGACGGCCTGCCGTTCGCGAACGGAACGAAAATCACCTTGTAGCCCGCGGGTGGCTTGCGGTTCCAAGAGCCATGCAATCCGACGAACATGCCGTTGTCGAACGGCGCGGGGAGCGCGGTGTCGCCGCCCGCCGCGAGCCCGAGCGCCGCCACGTGCGCCCCGAGCGCATAGTCCGGCGCGATGGCCCTGGCGACGAGATCCGGCCGCGGCGGCTGCACACGCTCGTCGACGTGCTGTCCGAAGTAGCTGTACGGCCAACCGTAGAACGCGCCGTCCTGCACCGACGTCAGGTAGTCGGGGACGAGATCGTCGCCGAGCTCGTCGCGCTCGTTCGCGACGGTCCACAGCACGCCGGTCGCAGGCTCCCAGGCCATGCCATTCGGATTGCGCAGTCCGGTCGCGAACAGCCGCTTTTCGCCGGTGCGCGCGTCCACTTCCCAGATCGCCGCGCGCCCATCTTCCCTTTCGATCCCGTTCTCGGCGACGTTGCTGTTGGATCCCACCGTCGCGTACAGCAGCGAACCATCCGCGCTCGCGATGATGTTCTTCGTCCAATGGTGATTGAGCGCACCGCCAGGCAGGTCGGTGAGCTTCGTGCCCGCGCCCGGGAGCTTCGTCGCGCCGTCGGTGTACTCGAATTTCACGATGGCATCGGTGTTGGCGACGTACAGGGTGTGGCCGACCAGGGCCATGCCAAAGGGCGAATGCAATCCTTCGATGAACGCGGCCTTCACCTCGGCGACACCATCGCCATCGGCGTCGCGCAGCAGCGTGATGCGGTTCGCCGACGGCACGGCCGCGCCCGCCTTGGCCTGCATGCGCTTCATGACGGCGCCCTTCAGACCCTTGCCGTCTTCGGGCCGCTCGGGCGCGTTGCTCTCCGCGACGAGGACGTCGTTGTTGGGCAGCACGTACACCCAGCGCGGATGCACCAGTCCGGAGGCGAATGCGTTCACCGCGACACCGGGAGCCGGCGTCGGCTTCTCACTGGCGGGCCAGCCGATGGCCTCCGCCACCTGCACGGTGGGGATCAGCTTCCGGTCGGGCGCCGGCAGCTGCGGGCTGTTGCCGACCGATGACGAGGGAGATTCGACGGGCGCGGTTTTCGCCGGTCCGACCGAGCACGAGGAGCAGGCGCCGACCAGCGCGCAGACGTACACGATCGCCGCGCAGGAGAGATGTTTGTTGGCCATGCGCTCATGTTAGGAAGCGCTCCGCCCGTGAATGTAGGAGCGCAACCCGACGCATGGGCGGGAACATCAACTCCTCGGGCGGCGCCGCCAGCGCGTTCCCAGCAGCCCCGCGAAGCCGAGCAGCAGCCACGGGTCGACGGCGCCGCCACCGCCACCGCCTCCCGGTGGAGGTGCGGGCGGTGCCGGCGTCGCGTCGTCGTCGGTGATCGTGAGCACGGCCGCCGCCGTGGCGCCGAGGGTCGCGCCGCCCGTGGGCGCGGACAGCGTGATCGTCACCGTTTCGTCGGGTTCGTCGGCCGTATCCTGCGCGATGGGAACATCGACGGTCTTGTTCGCCGCATCGCCGGCCGCGAAGTTCACGATGACGTCCGTCGCCGTGTAGTCGCTGCCGGCCGTGGCCGTGCCGTTACTCGTCGCGAGCCGCACGCCGACCGCGCCATCGCTGCCGCCCGTGCGTGTCACGGTGATCGTCGCCTGCGGGCCCGCCTCGCCCACCGTGTACGTCGCGGCGGAGAGTTGCGGCACACCCGGCGTCGGCGCCGGCGGCGTCGGATCGTCGTCGGTGATCGAAAGCGTCGAGGCCGTCTGCGCGCCGAGCGTCGCACCGCCGGTCGGAGCCGACAGCGTGAGCGTGACGGTCTCATCGGGTTCGTCCGTGGCATCCTGCGAGATCGGAACGTTCACGGTCTTCGCCGCCGCGTCGCCGGCGGCGAAGTTCACGACGACATCCGTCGCGGTGTAGTCGCTGCCCGCGGTCGCGGTGCCATCCGACGTCACGAGGCGCGCGCTCACGGCGCCATCGCTGCCGCCCGCGCGCGTGACGGTGATCGTCGCATTCGTTCCACCCTCGGCGACGGTGTACGTCGCGGCGGAGAGCTGCAGCGAGCCGGGCGTGGGCGGCGCGCCGGCCTCGTTGATCGTGAGCACGGCGGCGGCCTGTGTGCCGACATCGCCGAGACACCACTGGTTGTCGCTGAGCGCGAGGTTGATCGTCTCGCCGCCATCGGCGAGGGCGTCTGCCGCGACCGGGACCGTGAACGTCTTCGGCGCGAGATCGCCGTTGCGCCATTCGAGCAGCGTATCGACCGCGGTGTAGTCGGTGCCCGCGGTCGCGGTGCCCCCCGCGATGGATTGCGCGCGGATCTTCACCGGACCCGCGGCGCGGCCGGTGCGATTCACGGTGATCGTGGCGGTCCCCGCACTCTCGTTGACCGCGTAGGTCGCCGCCGAGAACGACAGGGTCGGCATCGGAAACGGCGCGCTCGCGCTGAGCTTCGCGACATAGGCGTCGCTCACGACGCTCGCGCCGCCGCCCTTGTTGCCCTGCACGCCGCGATACGTCGGGAAATCCGGCGAGTTCGTCGAACCGATCACGTAGACGTTGCCCGCGGTATCGACCGCGAAATCGTTGATCGGGTGGAAGCTGATGTCCGAGCCACCCGTGAACACCGTCGGTGCGCCGATGCGCATGCCGAAGTCGACGCTCGCGCCGGTCGCCGCGAAGCGCACGATCGAGGGTGAGCTGATGTGCGCGAGGCAGACCTCCGGCGATTCGCCCACCCGCATGGACAGCGGCGCATTGCCGTTGGTGGACAGGTAGACGCGGTTCGAGGAATCCAGCGCGATCGCGTTGTTCGACGAGTAGTTCGGCCGCTGCGAGTAGGTCGCCCACACCAGGGAGTTTCCGGCCGGCGACAGCTTGGCGAGCCAGCCGAGCATCGCGTTCGTCTGGGTCGTCGCGAATGCGCCCGGCGTCACCGGAAAATCCCCGCCCGCCCCCACGACGTACGCGCTGCCCGCGGAGTCGACCGCGATGCCGAGCGCCTCGTCGGTGTTGCTGCCACCGAGGAACGTCGAGTAGACGAGACCGGTACCGGTCGAGTTCATCTTGGTGACGAATCCGTCGAAGTCGCCTTCGAAGGTGGAGTCGTACGGGTTCACCAGCGGAAACGTCGCGGAGTCGAACGTGACGACGCGCCCGGCGATATACACGTTGTCGGCGGAGTCGAGCGCGATGGCGCGGATCCGGTGACCGCCGCCGAAATTCGTGCCGAACGTGGTCGACCACACGAGCGACGAGCCGTCGGCGGAAAACTTGGTGATGAACTGGTCGCCGTCGCCCTGGTAGGCGCCGGCCGTCACGGGAAACGCAGGGCTGACTCCCTGCGCCGTCTGCCCCGCGACCACGATGCGGCCCTGGCTGTCGACGGCGAATCCGAACATCCGTTCATTGGCGTTCGTACCGAGGTAGGTCGAGTAGACGAGTGCGTTGCCGGCCGCATTGATCTTGAGCGCGACGACCTCCGCCGCGGTGCCCGCGGGAATGACCGTCTTGTACGAGCCCGCCGTCGTCGGAAAATCATCCGACTGCGTCGTGCCCGCGAAGAGGATCTCGCCGCTCGAGTTCACGTGGATGCCGCCCACGCCGAGCTCGTCCGCCGTGCCGCCGAGGTAGGTGGAATACAGCCGCGTGTCACCGGCGGCGGAGAGCTTCACGACGAAGAATTCGAAGTCTTCCCTCGCGGCGGGCTGCACCGATCCCGGTGTCGTCGGAAAGTCCGCCGACAGCGTGACTCCGGCCGCGTAGACCTCACCGGCGGCATTGACGGTGATCGCCTGCCAGGGATCCGGGATGCCGCCGTTGAGGGACTCGTCGGCGGTGCCGCCGAGGTACGTCGAATACTCGTAGACCGGGTCGATGACGAGCTCGCGTGAGCGGTCGTACGCGCCGAGCTCGAAGCGCAGCTCGTCTGCCGCCACCTGCACGAAGCGTGCGGCGACCCAGGTAGTTTGCCCGTCCGAGGCACGCTGGAATGCGACCGGCCGGTGGTGGATGAGTTCGCCCGCCGCCGTCGAGACGCTGAGCGCGCCGTCGCCGAGAACGGAGACGCGATCGGCGCCGCGGAACCGCAGCCGGATCGCGGCGGCATCGGCGCCGGGCCGGACCACGAAGTCGTACTCCGGCGAGCCGCGCTCGCCGTGCAGTTTGAGGTCGATGTCCGCCCACAGCGACGGCAGCACCACCGCGGAGAACTGCCGTGCATCCTTCACCCAGTTCGCGGTGTCCTGTCCGCGCAGGTAACTGGAGCGCGCCGCCTGCGGCTGCTCCCCGCGCACGCGGGCGGGCGCGGCGCCCGGAAATTCCATGTACACCGCCTGGTCCGCCTGACGGCCATCGAGCCGCCACACCACGGAATCGTCCGTGACGAATTGCGTGTACCCGCGACCGCGCGCCAGGAATCGCGCGCGTGAATCCGTCTGTCCGAGATTCTCTTCGAAGGTGAGCGCCGCGAGGCCGCGGGCGGGGGCCGGCGCCGCGAGCGGCACGCGCGGCACTTCGAACTCCGGCAGCGAAACCAGCCCCGCGGAGACGGCCGCGGCGAGCAACCCCAGCATCCAGCCCGTTCGCGTTGTCGTTGTCACGAGACCTCTCCCCCGTTGATGACGCCCCGAGCATCCCGCGTGCGCGCTTACGGATCACTTACACTGCGTCCGATGCTGAGGATCGTCCTCGTCTATGGGCTCCTGCTGGGCGCCGGCGCCCTGGGTTTGCACTGGCTGCAGTACCAGTACCTCGTGCGCACGCACGCGGTGGAGACTTATGTTGGATTGATCGCCTGCGCCTTCCTCGGCCTCGGCATCTGGATAGGCGCCCGCGTCTTCCGGCGACCCCCACCCGCCGACTTCGTCGCCAATACGCAGGTTCAGCAGACGCTGGGCATCAGCGAGCGCGAGCTCGAGGTCCTGCGCCTGCTGGCCGCGGGCCAGTCCAACAAGGAGATCGCGAACCGTCTCAGTGTTTCGCCGAACACGGTCAAGACGCACATCGCGAACCTGTTCGGGAAGCTCGAAGTCGGCCGGCGCACCGAGGCGATCTTGCGCGCCCGCGAGCTCGGCATGCTCCGCTGAATGGACCCTCTGATGGGCGACACGACCCGAATCACCCTTTCATACGATTGCGGGCTGACCAGCCGAAGCCTTTGATGAGCGCTCCTCCACACCAAGGTGCCTCATGACCCGCTTCATCGTCCGCTACGGCGTCATCGCCGGTCTCATCGTCGCCGTCCCCAACCTCGTCATGTACCTGTCGATGTCGAAGGACGCCGAGCCCTTCGCCGGCGGCTACTACATCGGGTACACCATCATGCTGGTGGCGTTCACGGCGGTGTTCCTCGGCATCAAGGCATATCGCGACAAGGCGTTGGGCGGCGTGATCCGCTTCCTGCCCGCGTTCGGACTGGGCGTCGCCATCAGCGTCGTCGCGAGTGTGTTCTACGTGATCATGTGGGAGCTCTGCATTGCCTTCGGCAGCTGGGATTTCGTGGCCTACTACTCGAAGATGATGATGGAGTCCGCGGCCGCGAACGGACCGGCGGCGGCGGAGAAGGCCGCGGCCGAGGTAGCCTCCTTCCAGCAGATGTATGCGAACCCTGCGATCCGCATGGCATTCACCCTCATCGAAATCCTGCCCGTCGGCGTGCTGATCTCGCTGATCTCCGCGGCCGTGCTGCGCAACAGCCGCGTGTTGCCGGCGCGGGCGAGTTGACCGGTCGATTCCTACGCGACCGGGCGGTCGTCGTCGATTTACGCCTCCGGTGGCCACCCGCACAGTGGCCGTCGGAGGTTCCATGGCACGCATACCGAATGAAGCACTCGTACTCGTCGGCGATGGGCGCAGGGCGCTGTTCCTGCGCAATCACGGCACCCCGGCCGAGCTGAATCTCGTCGTCGAGCGCACGCTCGAGCACGAGAATCCGTCAACTCGCGACCAAGGCACGGACAGACCCGGACGCAAGCCGGGCAGTGACGGCGTATCGCGCAGCGCGCTCGAACAGACCGATTGGCACCAGCAGGCCGAAACACGGTTCGCGACCGAGATCGCCGACGAGCTCTATCGCATGGGCCACTCGCAGGAGTTCCAGGCGCTGCTCATCGTGGCGCCGCCGAAAATGCTCGGCGATCTGCGCGCGAAACTGCACCCGGAGGTCATCGCAAGACTCGTGGGCGAGGTTCCCAAGGACCTGACGGCGACGCCGACGCACGAGCTCGCGAAACACCTGAGCTGACGCGCGCGGAACGACCTGCACCTTACGTCGGGACGATCACTCCGCCGACTCGTAACGGCTCTTGATGAACTCGGTGTACAGGAAGCCGTAGCGGCTGTAGAGGTCGCTCACCGCGAAATTGTCCGCGTCACATTTCGCCATCCGCGCCAGCGAGTCCTCGATGTGGCCGAGGTAGACGCGGTACTTCTGCGCATAGACCTTGCGGTGATTCGCGATCGCTTCTTCGATCTGCGGACGGCCGCCGAGCTGCCACGCGAGACCCTGCGTGCCGTGGATGCTCGAGACGTCGTCGCCGAACGCGAGCGCCTTGTTGGCCATCTCGTGCGTCTGCTTCGAGATCGACCACGCGATGTGCAGGTAGTTGCGGTTGAACTGGATCGCTTCCTCGTGACGCCGCACGCACTCGGCGCATTTGGAACCGCGGTCGGCGCAACCCGTCGGGATCTGGCCGTCGCGGCTGTTGTCGGGGTCGTACTGCGGATCGTTGTTCGGGTCGAGCGGCCGGTAGTCGCCGCCACCATTCGAACCACTGCCGCCGTCAGAACCATTACCACCGTTCGAGCCGCTGCCGCCGTCGAAACCATCGCCGCCATCCGAACCCGTGCTGTTCGACTGGCTGCCGCCGTCGCCTTCCCAGCTCTGGGTGGGACCCTGGCGCGTGCCCTGACCCGCGTTCTGCCCGCTGTTCTGGCTGCTTTGCGGGCCACTCGAGTGCCCCTCCGTCTGCGCCGCGCTCGTCTGGTTGCTGCTGCCCTGAGTGCTGCCCTTCGAGCCGCTCTGACTACTGCTGCCACCTTCGCTCTGCCCGCTGTGCTGCGCATCGGCGTTCGCGCGCGACTGCGGCATCGAGTCCTGGTTCATGCTGCCCTGGCTGCTGCTATTCGCGCTTTGATTGCCGCCATGGTCCGCACCCTGGCCGCTGTGCTGCGAACCGGAATGACTGCCGGACTGGCTGCCTTGCGAGCCGGCCGAGGACTGTCCCGACCCCTGGCCGCCGACGCTCCAACCCGAGGCTGTCTGTCCGCCCGACGAGCCGCCGCTGAAACCCGCGAGCGAGCCGCCGACCGAGGTCGGCGCCATGAGGAACGGACACGCCGCGACCACGGCGAGTGATAGAGCGGTATTGAGTTTCACGATGTCTTCCTCCGCATCAACAACACCACGAGCACGATGATCACCAGCCCCGCGCCGCCGCCGGCCCACCAGATCCACTTCGGTGTGCCGCCCTCCTCGAAGCCCGCCGTCGGCACGAAGATCGGCTTCGACTTCGGCTTGAGGTCGTTACCGACCCAGACGACCATCTTGTAAGGCGTGTTCGGCGTCGGCGAGGTGATAGAAACCTGGAACTGGCCCTGCGTGCGGAATTTGAAGTTGACCTGGTTGTCCGCGCCGGTCGTGCCCTCGCGCAGCACGTCCTCCCACTTCTCCTTCGTGAGCTTCACGTTCACGACACCGCCGGGATTCACCGCGCGTACCGTCACGGAGACGGGTTTCAGCATGTAGAGGTTGTCGAGGAAGAAGCGATCCGGCCGCGTCCCTGCCTCGCCGGCGACGAGCGCGGCGGTGCCCTCGGGGATGTCCTCCACCTTGCGCAGGTCGAGGCGGTACACCGGGATCTGGTCCTTCGGTGCCTGCGCGCTCGCGCTCAGCGTCGCGAATGCGAACACCGCGAGACAGGCGAGCGCCCGGATGCGATTCGTCATCACTCTCTCCCTTGACGTGTGAGGTCGCGGATCTCGACGCGACGATTGAGCGCGCGTCCCGCGGATGTCTCGTTGTCGGCGACGGGCTGGGTTTCGCCGAAGCCCTGCGCCTCGAGTCGATCCGGCGCGATGCCCTTGTCCGTCAGCCATTTCACGACGGACTGCGCCCGCCGCTTCGACAAGTCCAGGTTGTAGGAATCGCTCGCCTGCGAATCGGTGTGGCCCGCGATGGCGAGGCGCAGCTCGGGCTTGCCCCTGAGCAGCGCGAGCACCTGGTTCAGCGTGGCTGCGGATTCCGCCTTCAGTGTCGCCTTGTCGGTGTCGAAGTAGATGCCGTAGAGGTCGACCTTGCCATCGTTCTCGAGACGCTCGGCGAGATCGTCTTTCACGCGCTCCAGCCGCAGCGTGATCTCCACGGTCTGCCCCGCTTCGAGATCTTTCTGTTCGGAACCCTGCACGTAGTCCGGATGGCTGCCGGTCGTGATGACGAGACCCGCGGGCACATCTTTCAACTCGAACTTGCCATCCTTGCCCGTCGTCGCCTTCTGCACGTTGGCCGCGGAAACCAGCGCGCCGTCGATGGGATTGCCCGAATCCTTGTCGACCACGTTGCCGACGATGCGGCCCGAATAGGTGAAGCCCTTCGGATTGATCAGCAGCCGCACGAAGTCGAATGCGAAACCGTCGCCGATGTTGGACTCCGCGTCGTCCATCATGATGGTCAGCTTGCCGTCCGCGAGCAGACCCAGGTACTCGGGCAGTAGTTTGACCGTGACGAGCTTGCCGATGGGGCCGGTCTGGTTGAGCTTGTTGATCGTGGCCTCGACATCGGGCGCGGGCTGACCGTCAAGCGTCACCGAGAAGCGCGTCTTCATGACGGGCGCCTGGAAGTCGTCGACGAAGAGCTGCAGCACCGCGGCCTTGATCGGCACGCCGGCCGGGTCGAATTCGATGACGAGCGGCTTCGGCAGGTTGTCCGGTCGATAGGTGTCGCGCGTGTAGCCGTCTCCGTTGCGCACGATGACGGACGCGCCCGAGTTCACCATCACCGTGTCCGTGCCGGAGGGATCGTCCGCCTCGGGCTTCCAGGGATAGCGATGCCGCGGCGTCGACTTGCCGCTGAACGGGTCGAAGCCGTCGGGCCAGCCGAAGCCGAGATTGTCGATGTCGCCGACCTGCACGAGCAGCTCGGCTTCCTTCGCGTTCTTCTCTTCACGGTGAGTCGCCGCCCAATCCGGCGGGAGCGTCAACGGGGGCTGCTCGACGGAATGATCGCGGCGGCCGGTATTCCGGGCGGCGACCAGCATGCGCTCGGTCGCGGCCTTCTTCTGCGCATCGGTGGCTTGCGGATCGCGCATGAGCTTCTGCAGTTCGACCTGCGCACGCATGTGCTCGGCCATCGCCTTGCTCTTCTCGTCGCCCTTGGCTTCGAGGCGTTCGATGGCGGCCTGGGCGGGATCCGTCTTCTCGAGTTCCTTTTCGCGGTCGCGCTTCTTCTCTTCGAGCATCTGGTCGATGAGATTGGGTTCCGCGGACGCGACGGACTCTTCGGCGGCCGGGGTCTCCGGCGCTTCTTCTTTCTTGCCGCAACCCACGAACAGCGACGCCGCGAGGACCGCCGCGGCGAACCGCAAAACATAAGGCGACATGCAGGCTCCCAATCCGGCACGACGACGCGCGAACTGTACGCTGGACCGTGCATGGTTCATAGTTGCGCGCGTCACAGTCCGGCCGACATAACTGCCTGGGAGGGTCGATGATCCTGCGGACTCTTATATGCGTGGGCCTCGCGTTTTCCATCGTTGGATGTTCCGGTAAGGACGAAGCGGCCGAACGCCGCGAGGCGGAAGCCGAAGTCGCCGCACAGATGCCGGGCGGCCCGCAATCGCTGCCCGTCCAGGATGCGGCGAACCTGCCTTCGCAGCCCGACGTGAATGCCGCCGGCGCGCCGACCGCGGGTGGCGTGGCGACGATGGCCACCGCGAACCCGGAGTTCGACCCGGCATCAGTGCCGGAGTCCGGCGTCTCGCTGCCGCCTTTCCCGTTTTTCAAGGATCCGGAAGGCCTCGAGAACGATTTTCAGGGCAAAGACACCGTCGTCGCCTTCGATCGCCACTACTTCATCGTGGGCAACAAGGTGATCGCGCAGGAAGGAAAATTGGGCCTCTTCCGGTACAACCTGGAAAACCCGCCGTCGGGCCGCAAGTGGACCCAAGTGGAGTTCTTGCGCAACTACGACAACGCGATCACGTCCCTCGGTGGCAGGAAGATCAGCGCCGCGCAGTACAGCGAGGAATTGTTAGCCACCGTGAGCGGCGGCCGTGACGAAATCGAGAAATTCCGTCACGCGACCGCCCCGGCCGACCGCCGCGCCGAGCATCACGCCTATCTCATCCGCCAGGGCGGCAATGAATACTGGATCCACGTGAGCGCGGGCGACACGATTCCCCTGATGGGCTTCGTCACCGTGCTCGAAAAACAGGGCATGAAATCGTCCATCTCCTTCCTGGACGCGGAGGCGATGAAGAAGGAGCTCGAGGAGAAGGGCCGCGTCGCGCTGTACATCAACTTCGACACGGACAAGGCGACTTTGCGCCCGGACGCGCAGCCCATCATGGACGAGATCAACAAGCTGCTGACCGCCGATCCGGCGCTCAAGCTGTCGATCGAGGGCCACACGGACAGCACCGGCGGAGCCGACCACAACCGCCAGCTCTCGACCGCCCGCGCCCGCGCGGTGTTCGGCGCGCTGGTCGGGCTCGGCGTCGATCCGTCGCGCCTCGCATCGAAGGGATTCGGGCCCGACAAACCGATCGCCGACAACGCCACCGATGAAGGCAAGGCGAAGAATCGCCGCGTCGAGCTCGTCAAGACCAATTGAGGGAACCCACCATGAAGGCCACTTTGTTAGTCAGTTCACTGCTCGTCGCCACGGCCGCCTCCGCCGGGGTGCGCGTCGAGAATGTCACGCGCAACGTCCAGACGAAGGCGCCGGACGGTCCGGCGCAGGTCACGCTGATCCAGGACGGCGCCGTCAAGGCGACCTCCGGCCGCAGCAACTCGATGATCATCAAGGCCAACCTGATCACGATCGTCGACGACGGCAAGAAGAACTACATGCAGATGACGAAGGAAGACATGAAGAAGATGGCGTCGCAGGCCAACGCCGCGATGGCATCGGTGCAGGAGAAGATGAAGAACATGCCGCCCGAGCAGCGCGCCATGATGGAAAAGATGATGGGCAACTCGCTGCCCGGCGGCCTGCCTTCGGACAAGCCCGATGTCTACGACGCGAAGAACACGGGCAAGAGCGACACCGTCGAGGGGCGCAAGTGCGCCGTGTGGAACCTCTCGCGCAACGGGAAGCTCTTTGAGGAAGTGTGCGTCGTGCCGTTCAAGTCGCTGCCCGGCAAGGACGACGTCGAGAAGTCGTTCAAGGAACTCGCCGAGGCGTTCTCGGAGTTCTCGAAGAACATGCCGAGCGTCGGCAACTCCGTGCAGGTACGCAGCCAGATCGACGGGTACCCCGTGCGCTCGCGGTCGTACGACGCCGCGGGCAAGCTGCGCGACACCGAGACCGTGCTCACGAAGTGGGTCGAAGAGTCCGTGCCGGCGAGCGCCTTCGAAGTGCCGAAGGGCTACACGAAGAAGGAAATGCCGAAGTTCGGGAAGTAGGTCGGGATCGCTTCGAGCCTGCGCGCGGACGCGCCCAGGCTCGAAGCGGGTGCTCGACACTAGAACTTGACGTGTACCGAACCGAAGTACGCCCGGCCGAGCGTGTCATAACTACTCGGATCACCATTCTGATCAATGGCGTTGTCGAATACCGGTGGTTCCTTGTCGGCCAGATTGCGCACACCGAGTGACAATCTCACGGTGTCCGTCGCCTGCCAGCTGGCGCTGAGATCGTGGTAGATGCGCGATCCCGGCCCTATGTAGCCCGACGCGTCCTGGAAAGCGGGAATGTTTCCCTGATTGTCCATGGAGTCGATGTACTGCACATTCCAGGTGAGATCCACGCCGCCCCAGCCGTAGCTGAATCGGGCATTGGCCTTCAACTCCGGGAACACTCCGGCGATGTTGTAGGCGCCGGCGGTGCCGGCGTAGTCGACGCCATCCAATCGGTAGCTGTCGAGATACGACACCAGCAAGTTGACATTGAGACGCTCGCGGCCACCCGCGAAGCCAAGGGGAATGCCGTAGTCGAGCTGAAGATCGATGCCTGAGGTCCGCAGTTTCGAGCTGTTGACCGACGGAACGTTCACCTTGAGCTCCCCGGACGCATCGCGATAGATGAGCGGCGCGTCGAGCTGATTGCTGAAGCATGACGGGCTCGTCAGGTCGAGCGAGGCGAAGCAAGCCGAAATGACGCCCTGCGCACCGCCGTTCAACGCGTTGATGTAGTCATCGACCTTGATGTTCCAATAGTCGATAGATAGCTGCAGGGTTTCGACCGACTGCGGACGCAGTACGAACCCGAATGTGGTCGTGTCCGAACTTTCTTCCGTGAGGTTCGGATCGCCGTACAGGAATGCCTCGACCTGCGAATTGTTCTGGATGAAATTCGCCGGCACGGCGATGCCTTGTTGCTGGCAGAACGCCACGATCGACGCATCGGTGGCACCGGCGCAGGGATCGAAATACAGCGGAAACGACTGATCGCCGGCTTGAAACAGCTCGAAAACGCTGGGCGCGCGCGTTGCGGACTGAAACATGGCCCGCACGCCCAACGCCTCGACCGGCGACCACGTCAGGCCCGACTTGTACGAAGTGATGTTGCCCACGGTCGAATAGTCCGAGAAGCGGCCGCCGAGCTCGAGGTTCAGCTTCTCGGCGAATGGCTTGTCGCTGACCAGCGGCACCAGCGCCTCGACGAACACCTCTTTGACATCGAAGTCACCCGCGACCGGTTGCTGCCCGTTGAAGCCCAGGATGTCGCCGCGCTGCTTGTTCTGGTCCGGCGTGTAAGTCGACAAGTCCTTGCGCCATTCGACACCGGCTGCGAAACCGACGTCGCCGCCCGGGAGCGCGAACAGATTGCCGTTGATCGAGCCGTTGAAGAGCTGCCGCTCGAAGACGAGCTCGTCGCTGAAGTTCAGCCTCACGAAATCGGCCGCGGCAGCCGACAGGTTATTGGCGCCGAAGATGTTTGCCGGCACGCAGCTCGGCACGAAGCGCAGGTAATCCTCCGGACAGCCGTTGATGGCGGCTTCCAGGCGCGAGCGCGACACGTCGTTGGTCGTGATGTTGGTGAACTCGGTGCGGCCGTACTGGTAGTACGCGTCGTAGTTCAGATCCGCCACGCCGAGTTCGCCCTTGAAGCCGAGCGTCACCTGCTGCAGTTTCGAGTCGTTCTCCTGGATTCGGACGCCGACCTCAGTCATGCGGCGCCGGAAGATCGCGGGGAGATCGGCGGCGGCAGGCAGCCCGGTCACCGCGTCGACACGGCCGGCGAGCAGCGCGCGCGCGCTCGGCGAAAGCAACGGGCTATCAGGCGATACCCGCAGGCCGGTCGCGGGAGTCGGCGCGAGTTGCGCGGAGTTCTTGCTGTCGACGTATAGCAGCTCGGTGTAGGCGCGCATCGCTTCGGAAAAGTCGTAATGCCCCAACGCGCCGATCGTGACACGCTCGGCCGGCGTCAACAGATTGTTGACGGGCGCAAAGTTGTATCGATCGCCGATGTCGTTGGCGGCCGTTTCGGGCATGGCGTTGACGAACGGTCTGACGGAGCCATCCGCATCGACCGCCCGGGCGCCACCGCTCGCGAACGGATTCGCCGACAGGTTGTCGAATCGCCCGGCGATTCCAGTGGAAGAGCCGCCCGCAAAATCGATGCGCGTATAGTCGCGGTCCGACTGCAACACCTGCTCGCGGTCGTACCAGCTCGCGTACGCGGTCATGTTGCCGCGGTCGTCGGCGAAGTTGCCGCCGACCAGCAGATCGACCTGGCGCTCCCGTCCGTCGCTCTCACCGGATTGCGACAGTTGCGTGCCGAGATCTACCCCTTCGAACTTGTCATTCAGCACGAAGTTCACGACGCCGGCGAGCGCGTCGGAGCCGTACACGGCCGAAGCACCGCCGGTCACGACTTCGATACGGTCGACCAGCCGGGTCGGCACGTTGTTCAAATCCGCAGTGCCGTTGTTGACCGAGGGATTCAGGCGTCGGCCATTGATGAGCACCAACGTGCGCGTCGGCCCGAGCCCGCGCAGATCGACCGTCGCGGTACCGTTCGAGGGATTATTAGAGAAGGCCGAGAGGCCCGGCACGACCTGCGGCAGCGTGTTGAGCACGGCTTCGGTGTTGAGCTCGCCAGTGGCCTGGATGTCCTTGGCGGATACGGTGGCGATCGGGCTCGTCGCCTCGTAGTCGGCGCGCTGGATACGCGAGCCCGTGACCACGACGGTTTCGACGACTTCCGCTGTTTCCTGGTCTTGCGCCGCTGCTGGCAGCGCGGCAGCTGCGGCCACGCACAAGGCGATACGTCGCGCGACTCGAACGGTCAATGCCTTTGACTCCATCATCGTTTCTCCTCGGATATTCGGCGCGTCGAACGGAATTTCGACGCTCGGCGAACCTTATTGGCACCCACGCGTCGGGCGTGCGCCGGAAGTTGCGAATCGCCGGTCAGATTGTTGCTAGTTTGGTCGACATGCCCCAACGCTCCATCTGCGTACGCAGGCTCGTGCGGCTCGAATAGCCGACGCGCTCGGCGATCTCGGACATCGAGAGCGCTGCGCCCTGCATCAGGCGGCGCGCGGCCAACACACGCCTCTGCTCCTTGTAGGACTGAGGTGTGACGCCGTAGATCTGTTTGAACAGTCGCAGCAGATGGAATTTGGACAGACAAGCGACCGTCGCAAGCTCAGTGAGCCCGAAATCCTGGTCGTAGTTGGAATCGATGCAATCCGCGGCCAGAGCCGCGCGCCGATAGAGCTCCATGCGCGTGGCTCGTCGCACGCAGTCGAGCTGCTGCAACTGCTGATCACGGCATCTCTGCATGGCCAACAGCAGATCGAGCAGGTAGTGCGCCTGTTCCTCCAGCCAAGCCCGAGTGACGTCGGCGGTTCGGACACAGTGCTGCACGTAACGCAGGGCCGGTGACAGGCGTCGCGCGTGTCGAGTGAGGCCCTCCAGGAGTCCGACGCCGTCGGTCGCGGAGGCGATCGGCTTCGCCAGCAAGGTTTCCGCATCGCTGATCGAATTGCGATGCACGTCCTGCAGCATGCCGTCGGGAAAAAAGATCTGAGTCAGCTCGGTGGCCTGCGGCGAATCGATCGACACTCTCTGTACCTGTCCGCCGTTGACGACCAGGAACGTGTCGTCGTCCACCCACAGATCGCGTGATCCGAATCGATAGCGCACACGTCCCGAGGCGACGGCAGCCAGAGTGAGCGGCCTCTTTTCCGGCACGAACTCCGCCGTGCGCGCGCTGCCGATCACGACGCAGGTCATGGTCTCGCAAGCGACGTTCAGCGCTTCGTGTACTCGTGCGCCGCCGGAAGACATGTCCGGCAGCCGCCGGAATATCTTCCCTGTGCCGGCGACCGTTGATTCCCTGGACTGCACGCCGAATTACCCCACCCGCAAAAGCCTTTCTCGTGACAGACGACATCGGCGAGAAAAGGGGGACAGTCCCCAGGGACGGACGTTGCCGCGTCAGGTGCCGCCATCCAAAGCGACGATGGAGACATCGGTTTCGCCGATGAGTCGCCGCACGATGGGTTTCGGCCGGCGGACGCATCGGCCATCGCGATGACCCCATCGTCGTTTTGGCGCGCTGGCCGGCTCACCACAAGATTCAACGGGCATCTCTCGCCGACAGTAGTCAGAGGCACCTTTCGATGTCACCGCAATCCCTGGTTCTCGCCCTCCTCGCTGCAACATTGAACGGGTCCATCGCGGCGGCGACACCCCGCCCGGCGGGCTGTGACGCCGCTGAGTACCGTCAGCTCGACTTCTGGCTCGGCGATTGGGAGGTATTCGAAGCCGACGATCCCGCCACCCCGATCGCACGAGCGCGCATCGATGCGATCGCCGCAGGCTGCGGACTCTACGAACGCTATGAACAGACCGATGGCCTGATCGGCGAGAGCATTCTGAGTTTCGATGCGGTACGCCGCGTCTGGCAGCAGACCTGGATCACCAACTATGGCTCGCTGATGGTCATCGTCGGCCGCTTCGAGGACGGCGCGCTGACGCTCGAGGGGCCCGTGCATCTCAAGGACGGAAGCTCATCGCGGCAGCGCATCACCTGGACGGCCGAGGACGGCGGCGTGCGAGAGGCGGCCTCGATATCGAAGGATGGCGGAAAGACTTGGGCGCCCGCGTTCGATGTGGTGTTCCGCAAACGCCTGCGAAGCTGACAGGTTCACAGGCTTGCGCACGCATCTATCCAGACAGAAGCGATTACGGCGACACGGGGTTGTTTGAGCAGGCACCAGCATCCCCGGCATCATCGGCAGAAGCGGCTAGTCGCCTTGCACAGAACTACCGCTGACTGAATTTGTCTCAAGCGCGCGAGAAGGCTGCTTGAGAATCGACTCGACATCGGTGATCGGGAAGTCGCGAAAAACTCGCCGCGTCTCGGCGAGACAGGACACGTCGATGGCCCACCATGTGGCACCTTGATCATCGCTCACACTGGCGAATATCACTTTCGCGGTAATACTGTTTGGCTGCTCCGCAAGACCGAACATCAACAGGTGCAGGAGTGATTGAGCAAGCATCATCAGGTAGCGCTGCAAGCACTATTTTTCGGCCAGTGAAAGCACCTGACGAGAACTTCTTGATACGAGTAAGACTACATCGGGACTGGTGCTGCTAAGGGCCCGAAGCTCATCATCGACGATTTCGCAAACGAAGGTGACCTGAAGTGTGTCCGCATCGACATCAACTGCATTCCATCGGACTTGGAGATATTGTCCTGGCGGCAGTGAATCGAACGATGCGTCGATCTGAGCTTGCAGTTTCTTGGAGATAGCCCCGTCAGGTTCGACTTTAGTGGCCAGATTGAAGGTTCTGGCGTGCGAGCAGCCGAAGCAGACGGTTGAAGATGCGCGACGCGCCAGGACGAAGCTGTCGGGAGAGACAGTACTCTAGCTAGTCGATGGCGGATGCTGCGATGCTTCGTACCGCAAAGCAACAACTTGAGGACGAGGTCAGTGCGCGCGGCGTCGCGCGGATCGCGAGGCTCCGTCGCCTGGACTCGCGACATCAGCCTGCGCACCTCCTCGCGGATCGAGAGCCTGTTCGATGCAATCGATCATGTCTTCGAGCGGCGGGGCCACGAGAGGCTGATCCTGCAAGGTCAAGCCCAACGCGATCTCCGGCAACGGCTCGTGAACGTGCACGTCGAAGAACTCGCCGGCGGCGAGTTCCCTGGCGACCGCGTAACCCGGCAGCAATCCGACACATTCGCCGCTGCGAACGCGGATCTTCACGCCATCGATGCTCCCGGCCGATTCGAATCGCGGATGCCCGCCGCAGCTCGCGAACCATGCGCGCATCAGCGTCGCGAACGCACCGTCCGGATCGGGCAGCAACAGCGGGCGGCGCGCCAGATCCTGACGACTGACCTCGAGGCGGCCCAGCGTCTCGCGCGACGAGACGAACAAACACAGGCGGGTCGGCGACAGCATGCGGCTTCCGCTTTCATTGCGCTCGAGTGTGCCCTTCCAACCTTCGACGGTGATTGCCGCATCGAGCTCGCGACGGTGGACGCGCCGACGCAACTCGTCACAGAGTCCATTCGTGATTTGAACGTCCCATTCCGGCCGGCGGGCGCGGAAGGCCGTCAGCGCACGAGGCAGCAGGAACGTGCTGGCAGATTCCACGGCGCCCAGACGAATCACGTTACGGTGTTCGGATGACACCGCCGCCAACGCCGCCTCGGAGGCACCGATGAGAGCGCGGGCGTGAGGCAGCAATGCGATCGCCGCGACTGTCAGCTCCGCCTCCTGCCCCGGTCGGCGCAGCGTGACGCGCGTACCGATGAGTCGCTCCAACGACAGCAACGTTTCCGACACCGTGGACTGAGCGACCCGCAAGGCGCGCGCCGCAGCGCTGATACCGCCGTGATCGCTCACAGCCACCAACACGCGGCAATGCCAGACTTCCAGATCCTCTGTCATTCGGTGACCCATCGGTGAAGTTGATGACCCCATCGCTACTTTGGTTACTCGCCGTCGAGCCACCAAAGTGCGGTGCGAGTCTAGAACATATGGGAGATCCTGGTGAGTCCGCTCGAACAGAACGCCGCATTGTTAGTGGTCGACATGCAAAATGGCTTTGACGATCCATCGTGGGGCAAGCGCAACAACCCGACCGCGGAGCTTTGCGTCGCTTCTTTGATACGCCATTGGCGCGCGGCCTCGGCCCCGGTCATCCATGTCCACCATCACTCCAGCAGCCCGACGGGTTGCTTCTGGCCGGGAACGCCCGGCAGCGAGCCGAAAATCCAGGCGACTCCTCGCGCCGATGAAACCGTCTACCGCAAACGAGTCAACAGCGCCTTTATCGGCACCACGCTCGAAGCGGACCTGCGATCGCGTGCCATCGAGAGTCTGGTCGTGGTCGGGTTGACGACCAATCACTGCGTATCGACGACGGTACGAATGGCCGGAAACCTCGGCTTCAAGACCTTTGTCGTCTCGGATGCGACCGCGACCTTCGACCGCGCAGGCGCCGATGGGCGCGCTCGAGACGCAGCGGACGTTCACAACGCCGCCCTCGGCGATTTGCACGACGAGTTCGCCCAGATCGTGGACACGAAGACGGTGATGCTGGCGTTGACGCGCAAGAAATCCTGAGCTGCCGCGTCGTCCGGAAAGAGATGCCTCGGCACCCAGTAGCTAGATCGGCTCCGTGCCGCCGTCGAAGCGTGCACGCAGCAGCTTGCCGCCGCGGATGAGCAGCGCCTCGAATTGCACGCCGTCCGGTTCCCGCTTCGGATAGACCTGCACGGCGATCACTCGGCCTTCGTGCAGCCGCGTGATCGTCGGCACGGTCGTGTGCCCGACGAATATCCGGTCGGCCTGGAACGCGGCGAGCATGCGCGTCACGTCGGCGGTGCTCGCCGTCGGAAAATCCTCGTGCCCGGCGAAGTAGCCGCGATACCAGAGCGGCCCGAGCGGGCCCATGAGCAGCTCCGCGCGCTCGAGAGAGACTACGTCGCCGCCGGTGGATCCTGCCAGGACGCCGCGAATCGACGCGTTGATGTCGGCGAGCGTGAGCTTGCGGGCGACGACGTCCGGCGAGATGCCGCCATGCACGAACAGCGCGCGATTCAACCTCAGCAACGCGGGGCGTGAGCGCAGCCACTGCCCGAGCACGGTGTCCGGCGCGAACAGTCGTGCGTAAGAGTCCACGGCTAGCGTCTGCGCGCTCGCGGGGTACTTCGGGTTGAGATAGCGCAGGTCGCCGCGCATCACCATCGTCTCGTGATTGCCGAGCACGAGGTGGACCGCGCCACCCGCCGTCCGCGCCTGCTGCTCGAGTTCGTAGAGCAGCCAGAGAATCTCGGTGTGATGAGGTCCGCGGTCGAATACGTCGCCGAGCACCACGAGCTGCCCTTTCCCGAAGCTCCACTGCAGACGCGGTCCGATCACGCGATGCGCACGGAGCATCTTCGCGAGCAGTTCGAACTCGCCGTGCGTGTCCGCGACGACGAACACCGGCGCCGCGGGCGCGATGGTCAATGCGGCCCGGGCGACCGGCGCGCCGGCGCGCAGGGTCACCTCGAAGCCCGGCAAGTCGCCGACCGGCGCCACGCTGATGCGCGCGCCGACGCTCGTCCGACGTACGGTCTTGCGGATGCCGCCTGGATCGGATTCGACCGTCCATGATTCGAGGGACCGGTTCGCTCCGGGCACGACGTAGGGACCATCGACCATTGTCGCGGCCGGGTCGACCAGAGCCGCCGAGGCGAGGAGCAATGAACACAACCATTTCATGCCGTGATTGTGACCGGATCGGGTCGGTTTAATAAATCCGACATGCGCCGCGTTTCTACTTCCGGGTCTCAACCGGAGGATCCCCATGCGTTCTACGACCCGCCGCGCGCTGATCGCGGCCGCTTCCACCCTGCTCGCCCTCGCGACGCAAGCCGCATCGGCCGGCGGCGATCCGCAGCAGAGCTCGCGCACGGATCGCGCTCCGCTCGCCCTCTCCGTGCTCGGCACCTACGCCACGGGCCTCGGCCCGACCTCGGCCGAGATCGTCGCCTTCGACGCCGCCTCGGCCCGGCTCTTCGTGAGCAACGCCGTTTCCTCAACGATCGACATCGTCGACGCGCACGACCCGGCGCACCTGGCGAAGACGGGAAGCATCGACGTTGGAACCCTCGGCATCCCCAACAGCGTCGCGGTGGGCGCGGGCATCCTGGCCGTCGCCATCGAGGCGGTCCCGAAGACGAACCCGGGATCGGTCGCGTTCTTCACGACGGAGGGCGAGCTCCTGGGCTCCGTCAAGGTCGGCGCGCAACCGGACATGCTGACGTTCACGCCCGACGAGCAGTACCTGCTCATCGCGAACGAAGGCGAGCCGAGCGGCTATGGCCCGGGACACGTCGATCCGGAAGGCTCGGTGAGCATCATCCGGGTGAAGAAAGGTGCGCATCACTTCAAGACGCTGCGCGACGAGGACGTGCGCACGCTGCGCTTCGACAAGTTCAACGACCGTGAAGTGAAGCTCCGCGCGCAGGGCATCCGCATCTACGGCCCTGGCGCGAGCGCCGCGCAGGATCTCGAGCCGGAGTACATCGCCGTGTCGCCGGACTCGCGCTACGCGTTCGTCACGCTGCAGGAGAACAATGCGTTCATCCAGATCGACATCCGCAATGCGCAGCTGCTCGACCTGCTGCCGTTCGGATACAAGGATTTCAGCGCGACGCCGTACGTGACGAGCACGTACGAGTGGACGCGCGGCCTGCCGCCGGCGGGCGTCACGGCCGCGAAGCAGGAGATCGAGCTCGGCGGTTTCTCGGGCCTGGCCTACCAGGGCACGACGCGCGACGGGAAGCTCGAGTTCATCACGCACACGGATCGCGGCCCGAACGCGGAACCCACGGGAATCCTCCGCCCGTTCCTGCTGCCGCGGTTCAACCCGCAGGTGGTGCGCTTCACGCTCGACCCGTCCAACGGGGCGTTCGAACTCAAGCAGCGCATCTTCCTCCAGCGCGGCGATGGCTCCGCGCTGACGGGATTGCCGAACACGAAGCTGTCGGCGAACGCGAGCCAGCCCTTCAACGACGAAGTGCCGGTCGATCTGCGCGGCAACGAACTGCCGCTCGACCCGCTCGGCGCCGATCTCGAAGGCATCGTGCTCGATGCCGACGGCTCGATGTGGATGTGCGACGAGTACCGGCCGGCTCTCTATCACTTCGACCCGAGTGGCCGCTTGTTGCGGCGCTTCATTCCCGTCGGCACGCATGCGGCGGCCGGGAGGCCGGTGCCCGCGCCGGGCGTTGCCGGTGAATTCGGCATCGAGGCCCTGCCCGCCGTCATCGCGCAACGCCGGCAGAATCGCGGCTTCGAAGGCATCGCGCTGCAGGGAGGCAAGATCTACGCGTTCGTGCAGAGCCCGGCCCGCAATCCGGCGACGGTTGGCAATGCCACCCTCAACACGATGAAGAACGTGCGTTTCGTCGAGCTCGATCCGGTGACGCTCGCGACTCGCCAGTTCATCTACATCCTCGACAATCCGCCGACGGTCGGCGCCGACGACACGCCGGCCGACAAGATCGGCGACTCGATCGCGACACCGGATGGCGGATTCCTCGCGCTCGAGCGCGACGACGACGCGGTGCCGGCCGACCCTCTCGACACGATCACGAAGCGCGTCTATGCCTTCAAGCTCAACAGCGCAACGGACGTGTCGGCGCTGGATGGACTATTCCCGATCGTGCGCAACGGCACGACGGCGAATCTCTCGATCGACCAGATGACGGCCGCCGAGCTCGCCACCGTCGGCGTGACGCCGATCGCGAAGACGCTGCACGTGGATCTCGCGAAGGCCGGCTTCGCCGGCGTGCAGAAGATCGAAGGTCTCGCCCTGCTGGAGACGGGCCGCCTCGCCGTGGTGAACGACAACGACTTCGGTGTGGCGCAAATCGTGGTGGACCCCGCGACGGGCACCTTCACGCGCGCGGCGGGGTACCGGCCCGAGCCGATCACCGTCGGACTGGTGTCGCTGCCGGGTCTCGATGCGTCGGACCGCGACTCGTCCACGATCAACATTCGCGACTGGCCCGTGTCCGGCATGTACCTGCCCGACTCCACCGCGGCGTACGATGCGCTGGGCACCACATTCATCGTGACCGCCAACGAAGGCGACGCGCGCGACTGGCCGGGCTACGCCGAAGAAGCGCGCGTCGGTGCGCTCACGCTGGACCCGACGGCATTCCCGGATGCGGCGGCGCTGCGCAACAACGCCGCGCTCGGCAGGCTCACCGTGACGCGCACGCTGGGTGACGCCAACGGCGACGGCCTGTACGAGAAGCTCTTCACGCTGGGCGGCCGCTCCTTCTCGATCTGGACCAATTACGGGCGGCGGATCTTCGACAGCGAAGCCGATCTCGAGCGCCTGACCGCGGCGCGGTATCCGGCGTCCTTCAACGCCGGCCACGAGAACAACACGCTCGACGACCGCTCCGACAACAAGGGGCCCGAGCCCGAAGGACTGGCGGTCGGCAAGATCGGCCAGCGCACGTACGCGTTAGTGGGCCTGGAGCGCATCGGCGGCATCGCGATGTACGACATCACGAATCCGCACGCCGCGTTCTTCGTCGACTACGTCAACAACCGCAACTTTGCGGCACCGCCACCCGCCCCGCCGGCCGGCGATCTCGGCCCGGAAGGCCTGACGTTCATCCCCGCGGCGAAGAGCCCGACGGGACACGCGATCGTCGCGGTGGCCCACGAGATCAGCGGGACCGTCACGCTGTTCGAGGTGCGTGCGCGGGAAGACTGATCGCCCGCCGATCGACGAGACGAAGCCCCGCGGGCGCAGGTCCGCGGGGCTTTTTTCGTTCCGGAGCAAAGCCGGAGCTTTTCCGGAGCGCTCCCTGAGGACCGCCGCGCCCTTTGCCGCTCAACTCGGCCCCGGGGAGCGATAAATCACTTCAGGAGCGTCTCATGAGAAACAAGGCATTGATCGTTTCGATCACGGCGTCGGCGGCACTCTTCGGGCTGGCGCTGGTCGGGACATTCCCGCGAGCCACGGCGGGCGAACCGGCCCGCGGCGCATTCGGCCGCGACCAACCGAAGGCGCACTCCGGGGAACTCGTGCGCATCGTCCGCGAAGCGACGAAACGATTCTTCGACGTGAACCAGGCGAAGTCCGAGGGGTACCAACTGCTGTTCGGCTGCGTCAGCGGTCCAGATGACGGCGCGATGGGCATGCACTACGTGAACCTGCAACTGGTCGCCGACGGCGTGCTCGACCCGAAGCGTCCCGAGATCGTGATTTACGAGCCGCAACCGAACGGGGGGCGCAAGCTCGTCGGCGCGGATTTCCTCATCTTCAGAGACGCCTGGCACGCGAACAACGAGGCGACACCGGAGATCATGGGCCAGCTCATGCACCTCATCGAGGCGCCCAATCGCTACGGCTTGCCGGCGTTCTACACGCTGCACGTCTGGGCGTGGAAGCCGAATCCGACGGGCGCGTTCGTGAACTGGCATGCCGACGTTTCCTGCGAGAACCACGACGGCAAGGAGGGCTGACCGTGACCGCCGCCCCCACCCGCATCACCGCGTTCCTGTTCAGCATCGTCTGCTACGCGGTGTTCCTGCTCGTGTTTCTCTATCTACTGGCGTTTCTCGCCAACCTGCAGGTGGGGGCACTGGTCCCATGGACGATCGACCTCGGCCGCGACATGGGCTCGATGCCGGCCGCGCTGCTGATCGATATCGGACTGATGGCCCTGTTCGGCCTGCAGCACTCGGTGATGGCGCGGCCCGGGTTCAAGCGGGCCTGGACCCGGGTCGTGCCGCCGG
This sequence comes from uncultured Pseudomonadota bacterium, assembly GCA_902826225.1. GTDB lineage: Bacteria > Pseudomonadota > Gammaproteobacteria > Steroidobacterales > Steroidobacteraceae > CADEED01. Next base: position 44,348 of record CADEED010000018.1, read on the forward strand.
CGCTCGAGCGCAGCGCCTACGTGCTGCTGTCGAGCGCCGTGCTCGCGCTGGTCGTGTGGCAGTGGCGGCCGATCCCGATGCCCCTTTTCTGGCAGGCGGACGCGGCCTGGAGCATCGCCCTCGGCTGGGGCGTGATGGGTCTTGGCGTCGCGATCCTGTTGTGGGCCACGTTCCTCATCGACCATTTCGAATTGTTCGGACTGCAGCAGGGCTGGAACACTCTGCTCGGCAGGACGCTGCGCGCACCGGCGTTCGTGACGCCGTGGCTCTACAAGATCGTGCGCCACCCGCTGTACGTCGGCTGGCTGTTGATCTTCTGGGGCGCACCGACGATGACGGCCGGGCATTTTCTGTTCGCGGTGTTCATGAGCGGCTACATCTTCGTCGCGATGCGCTTCGAAGAACGCGACCTCGTCGAGCAGATCGGCGAGCCGTACCGGAAGTATCGCGAGGCAGTGCCGGCGTTCGTGCCGCGGCTGAGAAGCTAGCCCTTCTGACCGAAAGATTCGACGACCCGGCGGAACGCGTCGTGGCACGCCATCGCCCGCGAACGAACCCGGACGAACTCGGGTTCGTCGCGCAGCGATTTCCAGATCGGGTCGATGTCGAGCGCGGGATAGGGACAGAACCCCAGGTCGATCGCGCGCTCGACGAGCCGCAGCGCTTCGCGCGCGCGGCCGCACCACGCGAGGATCGGCGCGACCGCGTACGCCGTCTCGGGATCGCCGCTGCGCTCCCAGTGCTGCAGGAATCCCGCCACGGGAATGTCCAGCGCAACGCCCTGCGCGCCTTCGAGACAGGGCAACATGAGCTGGCGCGTCGGTTCGTCCGCCGCCTGTCGCGTGACGGCCAGCGCCGCGGCGCGATCGTCGCGTCGCAAATGATAGAGAACCGTCGCCCACTGGACGAAGTACGATCCCTCGTCGAGCGCCAGCCACGGCATGACCCGATCGAGCTTGCCGGCATACATGAAGTTGTTCGCGCACGAGCGCAGTCGCGGGTCCTGCGAATCGAGTGCGAGCGCCAGTTCGCACTGGCGGATGGCCTCATCGATGAGGCCACCGAACCGGTACACATACGACAGCGCGAAATGCGTCTCGACGGCGGGACCGAACCGGTCGAACAGCTGCCGGGCGTCCTGATAGGCGCCCTCCAGATCTCCGGACTCCGCACGCCGCGTCACGATGTTGCGGGCGGCGCCGAGAAGCTGCGGATCCAGTTCCAATGCCTTGCGATGCGCGGCGAGCGATTTCTGCCGGGCCACGCTGCCGGTCGTGAACCAGGTGCCGGTTTCGTAGTAACGCAGGCCCAGCGCCTGCCACGCCGGCGCGAACGTCGGCTCCAGCGCGACGGCGCGCTCGAGCAGTTCGATCGCGCGCTCGGTCTGCCTGGGCTGCTGCGGCAATGCCAGGCTGCGTAGATAGAGCTGGTACGCCTCGGCATTGACGGGCGTGTTTCCGGAAGCGACGACCGAAGCGCCGAGCGCGGGCAGCAGGCCCTTCTGCACGGCGTCCGCGAGCTGCGCGCGCATGGCGAGCAGGTCGCCGGCCGGCGCGGTGATGCGGGTGCGCCAGACGACACGCTCCTGCGGCACCTGCCGTGCCTCGATGGCCAGGCTGAGCTGGCGGTCGTCCTCGAGGTAGTAGCGGCCGGTGACGATGTGTCCTACCCCCGACGCCCTTGCGGCCGCAAGCGGATCGTCTGCCTCGATCTGCGGACGCACGGTGAGGCCGCGGGATTTCGTGAGCAGCGTGGCGATCTCGTCGGGCACCGCGAGCGCGAGGTAGTTCAGCGATTCGTCGCCCGCGGCGTTCTCGAAGCGAACGACGGCGATGCTCCTGGGCGACGGCGACGCCGCGCCTTTCCACCACCACGCGGCCCCGAGCAGCGCGGCGATGAGGATCGCCGCGGCGGCGCCCCACGGCCAGCGGCGCGCACGCGGCGGCGGCGTGGCCGTCGCCACCGCCGGTGCCGCGGGCGCCTCCGGTGACGCCTGCCGGGCAGCGGCCGTGCCGAGCCGGACGGCCGCCGTCAATCGATAGCCGCGCTTCGGGATGGTCTCGATGACGCGATTCGCCGCGCGATCGTCGCCCAGGTGCTGGCGCAGCTCGGAGATGCAGTTGGTGACGGCCTGGTCGGTGACCACGACGGCGCCCCACACTTCATGGTTCAGCGTGTCGCGGGAGACGACCTCTCCGGCGCGCTGTGCGAGGCACACGAGCACGTCCATGACCCGCCGCTCCACGCGGACTTCCATGTCGCCGCGCACGATGCGGTTCTGGCGCGGCTCGATCAGGCGGTCGCCGATGCGAAAGCCCGCCTCCAGTTCCTGCTTGGTGAGTGCCATGTCGTTGCGATCCTAACGCTACACTCCACGCATGCACATCACGACGCGGCTCCTCGTTCTGACGCTTTCCTCGAGCGCATTCGCCCAGTCGCCGGCGCCCGATCCTTCTTGCGCATCGGAGACGAAGCCTGCCTACTGCAGCGCCGTCCGCGGCGTGCGCGCCGAGGGCTGGCCGGCGCAGAGCCGCTCGGAGGTCATGGCACGGAACGGCATGGTCGTCACGAGCCAGCCGCTGGCCGCCCAGGCGGGACTGCAGATCCTGCAACGCGGCGGCAACGCGATCGACGCCGCCGTGGCCACCGCGGCCACGCTGAGCGTGGTCGAACCGATGATGGTCGGCGTCGCCGGCGACCTGTTCGCAATGGTCTACATCGCGAAGGAAAACAAGGTCTACGTGCTCAACGCGAGCGGCACCGCGCCGAGCGGCGCGAACCTCGCGCGCTTCGAGAAGCTGGGTTACCGCGCAGACCCGAAGAACTGGGGACCGATGTCCGGCATGCCGGGGGGCGGCATCCTGCCGGTGACCGTGCCCGGCACGGTGTGGGGCTGGCAGGCCCTGCTCGACCGCTTCGGGAAATTGCCGATGAAGGACGTACTCGAACGGTCGGCGCAGTACGCCGAAGAAGGCTTCGTCGTCTCGCAGCGCATCGCGTCGGACTGGACGCTGCCGAACGCCCTGCCCCTGAAGGCCTGCTGCACGGAGCGGGACCCGGAGTCCGTGCGCGTATGGCTGCCGAATGGCCGCGCGCCGGCCGCGGGCGAGATCTTCCGCAACGCGGACTACGCGCGGACGCTGCGCCTCCTGCAGCGCGACGGCGCGAAGGCGTTCTACGAGGGCGAGATCGCCCGCGCCATCGTGGCGAAGTCCACCGCGCTCGGTGGCACGATGACGGCCGCGGATCTCGCTAACTACCGCGGAGAATGGGTGGAACCCGCGCGCTCTGCCTATCGCGGCCACGAGCTGCTCGAGCTGCCGCCGCCGTCGCAGGGATGGGCGGCGAACCTCATGCTCAATATCCTCGAGACATGCATGCCGCGCTGGATTCCCGGCCAGACGCTCGCCTCGCTGGGCCCGACGAACCCGCTCTACTGGCACGTGCTAATCGAGGCGAAGAAGCTTGCGTACGCGGATCTGTATCGTTTCAACGCGGATCCGAACTTCTCGAAGATGCCGCTCGACCGCCTGCTGTCGAGACATCACGCCGCCTTGCAATGCAGCCGTTTCGACGTGAAGCGCGCCTCCGCGACGGCCGCGCCGGGCAAAGCCGACCTGCGCGGCGACACCGTCGTGCTCTCGACCGCCGACAAGGACGGCAACGTCGTCTCCTGGGTGAACAGCTCGTTCGACGCGTTCGGCTCCGGTATCACCGTGCCGGGCTACGGCTTCACACTGCACAACCGCGGCACCTTGTTCTCGCTCGATCCGCACAGTCCGAACGTGATCGCGCCCGGCAAGCGGCCCTACAACACGCTGTCGGCCGGGCTGCTGATGCGCGATGGAAAGCCCACGATGACCGTCACGCTCATGGGCGGCGACATGCAGGCGCAGGGCCACGCGCAGTTGCTCGTCGACGTTCTCGATCTCGGCGCGAACGCGCAGGCGGCGGCGGACATCGCCCGCTTCCGTCATGCGCAGATCCCGAATGTGGTGAGCCTCGAGAGACCGTTGTACGACCTGGTCGGCGAACAGCTGACATCGATGGGCCATTCGCTGCGGCCGGTGACGGGCGCGCCGGTCGGCGGCGTGCAGGTCATCCGCATCGCCCCCGCGCCGGGCGGCGGCTATCTGTTCTCCGGCGCCTCGGATTTCCGCAAGGACGGCCAGGCCGCGGGCTGGTGATCGTTCGCCGGCAACTGCAAGCGCGCATTCGTAGGGTTGCGTATGCCTTCCTGCGGCAAGGCAGGCGACCATCCGTGGATGACCGGGATGCATGCGGCCGCGGAGGCGGTTCAGTTGTCGACGATCACTGCCGCCAGGGAGGCCATGCGGGTCCTGTCGTCGGAGTTCGTCAGGAGCGTGCTCGACTCCGCTC
>CADEED010000019.1 GCA_902826225.1 uncultured Pseudomonadota bacterium
GCGCCCTGGCGTTCCGCACGGTCCACCTGTTCTTCCTGCGCGACGTGCAGACCGGCCTCGTGTGGATCACGAAGATCGTCACGGACCCGTTTCAGGACATCAAGACGTACTGGAAGGCGCCGCTCTATCTGATGCGCGGGGAGTTGATCGACCCCATGCACGGGAAAGACCGAGAGCACGCAGCGTTTCAGCCCGCACGCGACGCCGGATAGTTTGATTCGTCAGACCCGGGGCGCTCCACCACCAGCCGTCGCGCTGCATCGCGACGGCGGCGGCGACGATTCGCCGGCAGATTTCGGCGAACGCATCGTCCGGCAGATCGATCCGGAAGATCAGCCGGCCGGTGCCGACCCAGCTCAACGCCAGCCCTTCGGCGCGCAGATAGAACTGCAGCATCCAGTTGTAGCGCGACGGCTGCGTGAAGAGGAGCGACCAGACGGTCGAGAAATGCGCGACCCGCAACGGCACGCCCGCCCCGCTCAACTGCGCATTCAGTGCCTCCGCGCGGCGGTCCCACCGGTCGTCGAGCCCGGCGTACTTCGCACGGATCTCCTCGCTGTCGAGCGCGACGAGGAATTCGTGCATCGCGCCCATGACGTAGGGATGCGAATTGAACGTGCCGCGCGCGAAGCAGACGTCCGCGGGCCGGTCTTCACGGAACCGCTTCATGAGGTCGTTGCGACCGCAGAGCACGCCCACCGGCAGACCGCCCCCCAGCGTCTTGCCGTACGTCACCATGTCCGCGCGCACGCCGAAGTATTCCTGCGCGCCGCCCGGGCCCAGGCGAAAGCCCATGAACACCTCGTCGAAGATCAGCACGATGTCGCGCTCCGTGCAGACGGCGCGCAGCTTCGTCAGCCACTCGCGGTACGCGGCGCGATCGACGTGCGCATTCCGGCTGCTGTCGATCAGCATCGAATCGCTGGGCGCATTGACGTTCGGGTGCATGGCCTGCAGCGGATTGACGAGCACGCAGGCGATGTCGCGGCGGTTGCGGAGCACCGCGAGCGATGCGTCGCTCAGGTCCGCGAGCGTGTAGGTCTCGCGCGCGGTCACGGGGTTGCCCACGCCCGGCTGCACGTCGCCCCACCAGCCGTGATAGGCGCCGCAGAAGCGCACCAGGTGCGTGCGGCGCGTGTGGTACCGCGCGAGGCGCACGGCCTGCATCACCGCCTCGGTGCCCGACATGTGAAAGGACACTTCATCGAGCCCCGAGATCTCGCGCAGCCGCTTCACGTTGTAGCCGAGCACGGGATGGAATCCGCCGAGCACCGGCCCAAGATCCCCCACCAGGCGCGCGCCGCGCTCGATGCAGCCCTTGTAGAAGTCGTAGCCGAAGACATTCACGCCGTACGAGCCGGTGAGATCGTAGAGGCGGTTGCCGTCGAGATCCGTGACCTCCGCGCCCTGCGAGGACTGCAGGAAGTTTCCCGCCTTCAGATGGCGCCGCACGAAAGCGCTGAACGGGAACGGCACGCGATAACGCGCCGTGAACTGCACGTCCGACACGCCGCGCTCGATCTCGGCGGACGCGGCCGCCGTGCGCGGGAAGCGCCGCGCGTACAGATCCGCGAGGCGCGCGAAGGCGCCGCGGCGCGTCTGGGCGATCTCCCGCGGCGCGTCGTCCGCGGTGAAGAACTCCGCGTCGTCGAACTCGTAGAACGGCAGGAGTTTCGCGAACCGCCGCGACCAGCGGGCGTGGCCGGCCAGCGATCGATGTTTGGCGCGCGACAGCTCGAGCCGGCGTTGCAGCTTGAGCAGCAGCCACGGGGCGGCGAGCGCCGCGAGGACGATGAGAGCGAGGCCGGCGGGCGTATTCATGAGCACAACCTTATTGCCGGCCGTTTGCAGTGAGGTGACATCTGCCATGACTTTGCGCGAGAACCTGAGTTTTCTGCTGACCAACCGGATCCCGCGCCGCTGGTTGACGCGGCTCATGGGCCGCATCAGTCCCCTCGAGCTGCCTTTCGTGACGCCCGCCGCCATCGGGCTCTGGAAGGCGTTCTCGGACCTCGACCTCAGCGAAGCGAAGAAGACCCGGTTCACCAGCCTGCAGGACTGCTTCGTGCGCGAACTGAAGCCAGGCGCGCGCCCCATCGCCGCGGACCCCGCGACTCTCGTGAGCCCCTGCGACGCCATCGTCGGGGCGTGCGGGACCATCGATCGCGGAACCGTCGTCCAGGCGAAGGGATTTCCGTACACGCTGACCGAACTACTGACCGACGCCGCGCTGGCGCAGATCTACGAGGGCGGCCAGTTCGTCACGCTGCGCATCACGCCCACGATGTATCACCGCTTCCATGCGCCGCACGACCTCGAGGTCGACCACGTCACCTACGTGTCGGGCGACGCCTGGAACGTGTACCCGATCGCGCTGCGGCGCGTGCAGCGCCTGTTCTGCCGTAACGAGCGGGCGATCCTGCGTTGCCGGCTCGCATCGGGCACGCCCATCGCCCTGGTGCCGGTCGCTGCCATTCTGGTCGCCAGCATCCGCTTGCATTGCGCGGATGTGCTGCTGCACCTGAGGTATCGCGGGCCGAACGAGATTCCCTGCAACGCGCGCTACCAGAAGGGCCAGGAGATGGGCTGGTTCCAGCACGGCTCGACGATCATCGCGCTGGTGCCGAAGGGCGTATCGCTGTGTGTCGGCGAGGGGCAGCGCATCCGCATGGGCGAGCCTCTGTTCCGCGAGACGGCATGAGCGTCCGGGCGTGGTGGGCAGGCTTGAGCGCGGTGGCCGCGATCAACATCGCGATATGGGCCTGCGCCGCTGCTTCGCTCGACACTGCCGGCGTGCAGGTTGCACTATCGGCTATCTACGTCTTCGGCTGCGCGTACCGCTCGTTCCTGCCCGTGTACGACATCCCGCGCATCTGCATCGTGGACTCGTGGGCGTCGAGCGTGCTCGTCGGCCGCACCATCGCGACGCTCGCCGAACTCGCCTTCGCCGCCCAATGGGCGGTGTATCTGCACGCCAGCGATCTTGAAGCCGTGCGCCTCGTCTCGCTCGCGATCGTGCCGCTCATCGCGATCGCGCAGTTGTGCTGCTGGCATGCGGTGCTGACCACCTCCAACCGCGGCCACGTGATCGAGAACTCGCTGTGGGGAATCGCCGCCGTGCTGATCGTCGGCAGTCTCGTCGCCACCGCGGCGCAAGGTGCGGCGCATCGCGGCCTCGCGCTCGCCGTCTGGACCGTGGGTGGCGCGCTGTTCGTGGCGTACATCTTCATCGTCGATGTACCGATGTACTGGCAGCGATGGAAGGCCGAGGAGGCGCTGGGTCGCCGAATCTTGAGCTACGCCCAGGGGTTTGCCGATCTCTCGCGTCGGCGGGTGGTTTCGCTGCGTTGGGAGGACTGGCGCAGCGAAGTCACGTGGATGACGCTCTACTTCACCATCGGCGTGTGGGTGAGCCTGTCACTGGTCTTTGCCTCGGAGTATCAGCGCCGCGTCACGACGGCGGCGCACAGGGGCACCGAGAGCAGGATCACCGGGATCACCCAGAACGCGCTCGTCAGCCCGACGTGCTGGGCCAGGAAGCCGATCGCGGCGGGTCCCGACAGAATGCCCGCGTAACCCATCGTCGTGATGGCGCCGATCGCCAGGCCGGGAGGCATCACCTGCTGACTACCCGCGCGGCGGAACAACACCGGCACGATGTTCGAGCAGCCGAGCCCGATCAGCACGAAGCCGAGCATCGCCACGAACGCCACCGGCGCCAGCAGCAGGACGGCGAATCCCGCGATCGCGACCAGGCCGCCTCCGACCAGCGTCGTACGATCTCCGATGCGCGCGGTGAGCGCATCGCCCGAGAAGCGCGCCAGTGTCATGGCGACCGAGAACAGCACGAAGCCCAGGCCACCCTGCTCCACTTTCACGAGGTCCCGGCCGGTGATGAGCAGCGCGCCCCAGTCGAGGATCGCGCCCTCCGCGAGGAATGTGATGGCGGCGAGCACGGCGATGACGAGCACGACGCCGCGGGGCAATGCGAAGTGCGGCTCGCCCTCCGCGGCCCGGGTCCGCAGCAGCCGGGGCGCCCCGACCAGCGCCATCGCGAGCATGAGCAGCGCGGCGACGACCACGCTCAGGAAGGGGCTCGCGCCCAGCGACAGCAGCAGTGTGATGAACATGGCGCCCACGAACCCGCCGAGGCTGTACTGCGCATGGAAGCCCGACATCAGCGGCCGCCCCGCGTCGCGTTCCACTTCCACCGCGTGGATGTTGACCGCCACGTCGAGCGAGCCGAGAGCCGCGCCGAAGATCAGCAGCGTGATTCCGAGCGTGAGCGGCGTCGCCGCGATCGCGAGGAACGGACTCGAGAGGCACAGCCCGAAGCTGCTCGCCAGGATCACGGGCCGGGTGCCAAAGCGGGCGCTCAACACGCCGGTGAAGGACATCGCGGCCAGCGAGCCGATCCCGAGACACAACAGCAGGATGCCGAGCATGCGCTCGTCCACCGCGAGACGATCCTTCGCATACGGCACGAGCGGCGCCCAACAAGAGACGGCGAAGCCGGCAACGAAGAAGGCCAGGCGCGTGGCGAGGCGCGTGGCGGGGGTGTCGGCGGAGGTGGTCAAGCCGCCGGGATTCTACACAGGACGTTCCCGCTGAAACCTTCGATGCCGCGGCTCGATCGCGCCGGATCGTGTCAGGTGAAAATCGCGATCAGGATGATGATCGGGATCGGCACGCCGAGTGCCCACAATAGGATGGATTTCATGTTGGACTCCGGGTCAGGTGCGTTCGAGGACCGCTTTGTCGCGCAGGACGCCGCCGAACGTCGCCGCCCACGCGGAGACGAACGCTCCGACGAACAGCGAGACGACCAGCCACAGCGCGGCGATCGCCGCCGCCTTGCGTTCCGCGTCCGACAGCTCCGCGGCGGCGTTGGCCGCCGTCGCCGATTCCGCGTTGCCGAGCCCCATCGTGATCGCCGCGCCAACCGCCGACGAGAGCACCGTCGCCATGAGCAGCGTCGCCACCGACCAGGCGAGGAACCCATGCGCCGTATCGCGGAAGTAGACTTCGTTCGTGTGCACCGTCAACCAGCGTGAGCGCAGCCGGCCCGCGAGGTAGCCACCGAGCGCGGACGCGAGTAGTTGGACCGCGGTCACCCACAGGATGGTCGAGGCGCCAAAGGCTTCGTCGGAGATGCCGCGGGCCGCCCAGGGCGAGACGACCGCAAACCCGAGGCCGGCGCCGAGCAGCAGCAGGACGAGCGACAACGCCGCGGCGCCGACGGCGCCGGCGATGACGGCACCCCAGGAAACTGCCCCGGGATCACCGGGCATTGCCAAGGCGGCTGGAGAAGGCATGGTTGTCTCTCTGCAAGGTTGTTTGACGCAGCGTGCGCGGGCGAGGCCGGCGCCGATGCCGGATTTCCTGACAGCACGCTGTAGGCGCTGACGAAACGGACATATCATGTGGCCATGCCGGATTCTGCGGACAAGGTCGGCCCGGATTTCCTCGCCGGCGGTGGCGAAATGGGCGAGCGCATCCGTGCGTTCGACTGGGCCGCCACGCCGCTCGGCCCACCGGCAGGCTGGCCGCAGGGTTTGCGAACCACCGTCCGCATCCTGCTGACCACGGGCCATCCCACGATGATCATGTGGGGCCCGGAACTCACCTGCCTCTACAACGACAGGTTCTCCCTCTCGCTCGGGCCAGAGAAACACCCCGGCATCCTCGGCACGCCGGCCCGGCGCGCCTGGGAAGAGGTGTGGCCAGTCGTCGGCTCACAGATCGAGCAGGTGGTGCGCGGCGAAGGATCCGTGTGGCACGAGAACGTCTGCGTGCCGATCATCCGTTTCGGCGAGCTGCAGGAGGTCTACTGGACCTACAGCTACAGCCCGATCGACGAGCCCTCCTTGCCGCACGGCGTCGGCGGCGTGCTCGCGACCTGCGCGGAGACGACGGAGCAGGTGCTGGCCGAGCGCAGGCTCGCGTCCGATCGCGAAAGTTTCGTGCGGCTGTTCGACCAGGCGCCGACGTTCCTCGCGATGCTGCGCGGCCCGACGCATGTCTTCGAGCGGGCGAACCCGGGATATCTCTCGCTCGTCGGCCATCGACCCCTGATCGGCCGCATGGTGGCCGAAGCGCTTCCGGAGGCCGAGGCGCAGGGATACGTGAAACTGCTCGACGAGGTCTACCGCTCCGGCAAACCCTATTCGGCTTACGGCTCGCGCATCGATTTGCAGGTATCGCCCGGCGCGCCGCCCGACGAACGTTACGTCGATTTCGTCTACCAGCCCATGACCGACTCCGCGGGTTCGGTGGTCGGCATCCTCGTGCAAGGCGTGGACTCCACCGCGCGGACGTTGTCGACCCGCGATCTCACGGTGAACCGTGCGCGCCTCGACTACGCCACGCGCCTCTCCGGCGTCGGCTTCTGGTATTGCGACCTGCCCTTCGACTTCCTCGAGTGGGACGACCGCGTCAAGGAACACTTCTTCTTCCCGCCAGACGCGCGGATCACGATCGCCGATTTCTACGCGCGCATCCACGCGGAGGACCGCGCGCCCACGCAGGCCGCCATCGAGAAATCGATCCGCGAGAAGAGCGCGTACGACATCGTCTACCGCACCGTGAATCCGCTGACCGGCGAGATCAAGTGGATCCGTGCACTGGGCGGCACGGACTACGGGCCCGACGGCACGCCGACACACTTCGACGGCGTGACGGTCGACGTGTCCGCGCAGAAGTGGGACCAGATGCGGTTGAACGCGCTGAACCAGCAGTTGCGCGAACAGGATCGGCGCAAGGACGAGTTCATCGCGACGCTCTCGCACGAGCTGCGCAACCCGCTCGCGCCGATCCGCGCGGCGGCAAAAGTGATCGCATCGCAGCAGGCCGCGCCCGGACAGTTGCAGCAGGCGCAGCAGATCGTCGAGCGCCAGGTCACGCACATGGCGCTGCTGCTCGACGACCTGCTCGACATCGCGCGCATCACGCAGGGCAAACTGCAGCTCAAGAAGGAAACGCTGTCATTGGTCCCCGTGGTCGATGCCGCCGTGGAAGCCGTGCGCCCGGCGCTCGATGCCAAGAACCAGCGGCTCGAAGTGAGTTTGCCGACCGAGGCCGTCCTGATCGAGGCGGATAGTCTGCGCCTGGCGCAGGTGATCTCGAATCTGCTGACGAATGCGGTCAAGTACAGCGACCCCGGCAGCCGCATCGATCTCAACTGCACCGTGCGCGACGAGACACTGGCGCTCTCCGTGAAGGACAATGGCATCGGCATCGCGCCCGAGTCGATCGCGGGGATCTTCGAGATGTTCTCGCAGGTCGACGCGGTGGCCGAGCGATCCGCCGGCGGGCTCGGCATCGGCCTGGCCCTCGTGAAAGGCATCGCCGGCCTGCATGGCGGTCGCGTCGAGGCGCGCAGCGCCGGGCTCGGGCGCGGCAGCGAGTTTCTCGTGTATCTTCCCGTAGCGGAGAAAATGCCGATGACCGAACTACCCACGACAGCACCCGAACAGACGCCATCGGCGCGCCGGCGAATCCTGATCGCCGACGACAACCGGGATGCGGCGGAGAGTCTCGGGATCCTGCTGGAGTTGTCGGGACACGAGGTCCGGATGGCGCATCTCGGCCGGGCGGCATTGTCGCTCGCGCAGAGTTTCCGGCCGGATACCGCGCTGCTCGACATCGGCATGCCGGACATCAGCGGATATGAGGTGGCGAAGTCCCTGCGCCAGGAGCCCTGGGCGTCGAACATCAAGCTCATCGCCTTGACCGGCTGGGGACAGGAAAGCGACCGGCGCCGCGCGATGGAGGCCGGGTTCGATCATCACCTCATCAAGCCGGTCGATCCGGACAAGCTGGCGGAGCTGATCGCGGCAGAATCCTGAGCTACTTCAGGAATTCCTCGATGCGCCCGAGCTCGGCCTCGAGCGCCTGCCTGAAGGCGGGATCTCTGGGGCTTCGTCCGCGTGTATAGCCCAGCGAGGGCACGAGCCTTCCGTCGACCACCGGCAGATTTCCCCAGCCAATGACCTCATCGTGCCATAGCAGCGGCAGCGCGTAGTAGCCGCGCACCCGCTTCGGCGCCGGCGTGTACGCCTCGAAGCGATACGGCCAGCCCCAGAAGGTTTCGAATCGCTGGCGATCCCAGACGACCGGGTCGAAGGGCGAGAGCAGCTTCACCTCGTCGACAACGCGATGGCGTCGCGAGCGCGGGTTTTCCCCGGCGGGCCAGTACCAGGTCTGGCCGTCGACCTCGGCGCTGGGCAATCGCGCCTTCGCGCGCGCCAACGCGTCCTTGCGGGAAAGATGCCACTGCGGAACCGCGTGCCGCAGGAAGTACACGAAGCCCGAGAGCGTACGCGCCGGCAGCGGCGCGTACTTGTTGACGACGACGTCGATGAGCCGGTCCAGCGTTTCCGCCGGCGCCAGCGCGCTGACGCTGGCCTCCCGCGCCGCGTAGAGGCGGATGCCGCCCTCGCGCCGGGCGATGCGCAGCAGCCCGCGGTAATGCATCCCGTCCAGGAGCTGCGTCGATGCATTGCTCGAGCCCCCGAACCAGTTAGTCACCTTGCCGTGCGCGAAGTGCGCGTCCACGGCGCGCGGATGGACCACGCCGTGCGTGCGGACGAACTCGAGGACCTCGTGAGCCTTCTTCCAGCGCGCCTTGGTCCACGCCTGCCTGGCGGTGCGCGGGTGCATGAGCACGTGCAATTCGCGCGGCACGAAGCCGTAGTTGACGAAGAAATCCTCCTCGATCGGCAGCCGCGGATAACGACGCTCGAGGTCGCCGGCGCGGTAGCCGGCGACGCGGTGCCGGAGCGTGAGGTCCTGCGCGCGCGCGGGCGCGCGGATCGGGTCCGCCTGGACGAATCCCAGGCGCGAGATCGCTCTCATGAGCGTCGTTGGCTCGAACAGCGAGCGCGCGATGGCGTAGCGGCGCAGATCGTCGAGTGTGGGCGGCTTCACTGCGTGAGTTTATCGGGTGATTTGACAATACCACTCTGGTTTGTCGGTGCCGTCTGACGATGCCTCGTCAAACAACTTCCACCCGGCGCGACTAGCCTAACAACCGTGGAGCTGTGGTCATCAGGGAGTGAGGGAGACACAATGACGAACTTCAAAGCGCTGAGCCGGACGGTACCGCCGCACGACTATCAAGTGGCCCTGCAAGGCGCATTGTCGTGGCTGGGCAAACGTTACCTGCTCGCCGAACCATTGAATCGTCGCCCCGACGAGAAGACTCCTCCGCCCGGCAACCCGCAACGCCCGGCGCCCTCGCCGGTCAGCGCCGGCGCGTAACCGCCGCTCACGCCCGCACCGTCGGGACGCGCAGGTCGCTCGCGACGACGCGATGGTGCTCGACGTGCAACGGCCGGTGCACCAGGTAGCGATCGTCCTCCGGGTAGTAGCGAGCGAGCTCCGGGGTCGCGCCGGCGAAGGCGCGGATCGAATCCATGTCGGTCCACCAGCTCAGCGTCGTCACCTCGCTCTCGCCATTTCCGAGATCGCGTAGCAGCATTTCGTATCCCAGGTTCCCGGGTGTCTTGCCGTAATCCTCGAGCCCCGTGCCGACGATGTAGGCGACGTACTCCTGCTCCTGCGCCGTGCGAATGCGGCCCGTCCATTTGCGAAATATCACGGGGCCTCCTCTACGAAAAAATTGTGTCGAGCGGATATTAGTTCCAGCCGGGATCGAACGAGTAGCCGATCTGCCAGCCGATGTCCGGCGTGTTGTTGATGTAGCCGATGTTCTCCGTCAGCGCGAACGTGATCAGGTGCGCGCCGCGGCGGTGATGGACGCCCGCGCTCAACTGCGTCTTCATGCCGCGCAATTCCTCCAGGTCGGTTTCTTCGCGGCCGTAGATGCTGCGGCTGACGTAGCCCTGCAGGATGACGTTGGTGCGCGGCGTGACCCGCCGCTCGTAGCCCAGCACCAGCGTGGGCAGCACGCGCGCCGGCTCCGACACGAAGTTGTCCATGCCCGCGTAGTAGACGACGGCGGCGTTCGCGTAGAGCGCGTGCTTTCCCGAGAAGCGCTGCACGCTCACCTGCGTGCCGAAATCCGTGCGGCCGGTGGACAGCGCCGCGCTGCGGTTGGACAACGGGATCTTGATGGCCGACTCCAGCGACACGCGCCAGCGTTCGCTCGCCGACGTCGTGGTGTAGCGCACGCCGACCACCGGGTCGAGGAAGCCGCCCTTGCCGGGCGATTCGAACGCGGCGTACTGACTGCCCTCGAGATCGAACAGCACGTTGTAGTCGTTGCGCGCCGCCGCGGGCCGGCCGAACTCCGGTCCGTCGATGAGCTCGTGAAAGCCTTCGATGGTGCTGTCGAGGAAGCCGCCGCCGAAGCTCGCACCGCTCACGACCAGGTACCCGCCGAGCTTCTCCGTGAACTGGTAGTTGATCGCCACATCGAGCTGCGCCAGCTCGAGATCGACGAGGTAGTTCTCGCCCGGCAGGTCGCGGAGCGTCTGGTAGTCGGCGGGTCCGAGCTCGTGACGGCCGTCGAGCGAGTTCAGCCACTGCTCCACTTTGGGGCTGGTGGCCCAGGTGTTCTGGTACGCGAAGTCCGTCTCGATGGTCCATTCGCCGCGGGCCGGCGAGTTCGAGAAACCCGGACGCATGTCGAGGCGCAGGTAGCCGAACGGTGAGAGGTCGCGCGCGCGCAGGAGTCCGAAGAACGCAGGCGTGTCAGCGGCCATAAGCGGCGCGCTGAGCAGAATGGAGACGAGGATGGCAAACCAACGGCGGATCACGATGCATTTCCTTTTCTGAGGGAGAAATGCTCGCAAAACGCCTGCTCACGGACGATTCCCGGAAGTCCGAAGAGAAACTCCCCCATAAGGGGCAGGACCGGCGCGGAGGGGCGTGTGTGTCAGTCTGCGCTGGCGCGAAAAGCAAGATGCGCGCTGCCCGGCATCATTGCTCGCTACGCCGCAAAGGCACCGATGCGGGGCAGCGCGCGCAGCGTCTCGAGGTTCGCGGCCGCGGTGGCGCGGAAGCCTTCGCTGATGCGGGCGTCCGCCGCGCAGGCCTCCCAGTAGTTCTCTGCCAGCGCGCGGGCGCGGCCATAGACCTTCAGGCTCTCCGCCGAGGGCGGTGCTGGCGTGAAGGCACGCTCCGGTAGTTCGTCGTGCTCCGGCGCGTACAGCATCGGCAGCATGTCGTACACCGGCGTCAGCGCGAACTTGCCGTCGTATCGGTCGAAGCAGGCCAGGTTCCCGAGATGACGATCCGTGTTCGCGATGAGCGCGCCGAAAGTGGCCAGCAGCCGGATCTGGCCGAGCGCCCCGGCGTCGATGCGCCGGCTGGCTTCGAGGCGCTTGCCCGCGTCTATCCAGTTGTCCACCTTGCCCGAGAGCGCGGAATCGATGGCGAAGAGCGACGTGACGCCGATCCGACCGTCGCGACCCGCGCGATCGAAGCGCACCATCTCGAGATAGGTGCGATCCGAGAAGCGCTCGATGCGTGACTGCACGGCCACGGTGCCGCCGGCGCGCAGGATCTCGTGGGCGAGATGTTCGGCGACGAGCAGGTCCGACCAGCGTTGCCCGACGCGCGTCTGCACGGAGGGAGAGAACTTGACGAGCACGTGGTGCGACGTGGCGGTCTTCAGAAAAGCCACGAACTTCGGGTGCTCACCATGCGCCGAAGAACCGGGCAATCCCCCGTCCATGATGTCGCTCACGAGCCGCGGGTAACGCGCCTCGCGCTCTGCTTCCGGGATCGTCACGCGCGTGTGCATCGAGTGCAGCGCGGTGTCCAGCGCGGCGTCGCCCAGCACGAGGTCGCCAACCGTGTCCGAACCGCGCTGCGTGAGATAGCGGAGATAGTGGTCGTCGTTCCAGTCGACCACGCGTTGCGGCAGCGCGAGCTCCGAATAACGACGCGGCACCGCCCGGCCCAGGAAACCCGCGGGGCGTTGATCCTGTAGATAGTAGGGAAGCCCGGCGGTGAGCCCTCCCCACGCGAACTGCCGGGAGGCCGGCTGAAAGAAGAATTCACGCCCGGCGAGCGCGCTCAGGACACCGAGCTCGTGAACCGCCCCGCTCTCGTCGATACGTCTCAGCGGCCAGCGCGCGCCGATGCCTTCGATCTCGCGCAGCAGCGCGTAGCGCGCACCGCGGGTGCTGCCGAGGCGGATGACCCGGCCGCCATCGGTGAGCCCGCGAAGGATGCGCGAGAGCGTCGACTGGGACTGACCCAGGAGCTGCTCCAGTTCGACGGAGGCAGCGGTGCCCTCGGCGAGGCGGCGAAGGACTTGTTCGGCAGGCGTGGGCATGCCGGAATTCTACTAGTTATCAGACTAGATATTTGACTGGTTACTTGAATTCAAAAACAAATGAATTCAATTGGTTACGATAGCACGCCGCCCGGGGCTGCATGAATACCAGGAATCGATCTCTTCTATATCGATCACTCGCCGTAACGAGCAATGTGCCGCTTGTACGCCAGCAAGTGGCGCAACGCCTCGCGCGGCCGATTCGCCTTCTCGTGCAACCGCGAGAGGTTGAAGTGCGCATCTCCGAGCAGCGGATCCTGCACCAGCGCGTCGCGATACGCCGCCACCGCCTCGTCCTCGCGCCCCAGATCCTCGAGCAGCGTGGCGAGATTGAACGACAGGATGCCGCTCGACGTCCGCGCCTGGCGATACAGTTTCTCCGCCTCCTTCAGCTTTCCGTCGAGGTGGAGCAATCGCCCGAGATTGATGCGCGCCTCGAGGTGGTCTTCCTGCACGCTCAAGGCCGCGAGGTAGGCGGCGCGGGCCGCATCGACGTCCGAATCTTCGAGAAGATGCCCGCGCTGGAAATGCTCGTGCGCGATCTCCGCCGCCGGCGCGGTCACCGTCCGCTTGATCTCGGCGACCAGCCCAACGATTGGTCTCGTCGCGAGGGGCAACGCGTACTGGCCAGACGCCTCCCATTCGCGCGCGCCCTCGCGCACCGCCACGTCCTTTCCCGACGCCGCGAGCGCAATGGCCGGGAGCCGACCGGACGGCAGCGCACCGCGAATCTGCTCCAGCGCCGCCGCGATCTTCGGCACGGAAATCTTCGCTGCCTTGAGCGCGCCCGCCACGCGGAGCACCAGCAGATCCTGAAAAGTGTATTGGCTCTTGCCGCGAGCTTTCGGCGGCGTGATGAACCCGGCCTGGCTCAGTTTGCGAATGAGCGCCGGCGTGAGACCGAACAGTCTCTTGAGGTCGGCGAGCGAGTACTCCTGCATCTCACCTCATCGCCTGGACGATTTCCTGGAAGCCGCGGCTTCACCCGCGGACGCCTTCTTCGGCGCCTTGCGCTCCTTCGACTCGGCCTTGCCGCCGCGCGCACTCAGGCTCGCCTTCAGCACTTCCATCAGATCGACCACGTTGGAGACGCCCTCGACGCTCGGCGGTTCGGCGAAGGACACTTCCTTGCCTTCCACCTTCCGCTGGATCGCCGCCTCGACACGCGCGCGATGCTCGTCGACGTATTCGTTGGGATCGAAGCGCTTGGCCGCGAGCTGGTCGATGAGCTGGTTCGCGAGCTTGAGCTCCGCATCCGACACCGGCGCCGCTTCGACGCCCAGGTCCTTGATCGAGCGCACCTCGGCTTTGAAATGAAGCTGGTGCATCGCGATGCCATCGTCCATCGGACGCAGGACCACGATGTGTTCCTTGCCGCGCGAGATCCAGCGGCCGACGGCGCACTGCTTCGCCTTCTTGAGCGCCGTGGCCAGCAGTGAGTACGGCTTCGCGCCGCCCTTGTCGGGCGCGAGGTAGTAAGTGCCGTCGAAGTAGACGGGGTCGACCGAATCGAGCGGCACGAACTGCGTGATGTCGATGGTGTGCGTCGTGGTGTCCTCGAGCGTCTTCAGCTCCTCGGGCGTGAACATCACGTACTGGCCCTTTGCGAACTCGTAGCCCTTGGTCATCTCCGCGCGCTCGACCAGCGCGCCATCGTTCACCGCGACGTACTGTTGCTTGACGCGCGAGCCATCGCGCTGCCGCAGCAGGTTGAAGGAGATGCGCTCGCTCGAGCTCGTGGCCGAGTAGAGCTTGATCGGAATCGCGACGAGGCCGAACGAGATCGTGAGCGAAGCGATGGAGCGGGCATTGCTAGGCATGGAACACCGAAGGCAATCGTTGACGGGCGGCCACTGTACCGCGGCCGGAGTTATGTGCTGCAAGCTATTGACAATAAATACTTTTCCTACGGCCGGATGGGCGAAGTCGGGACATCCTTTGGCGTCCGCGCTGACATGAGCGCCCCGAAGCGGGCATCCTCAAGTACCCATGAAGAAGACGTCCGCGCAGCTCGAGAAGTACCGGGCCAAGCGCGATTTCACGAAGACTAAGGAGCCGAGCGGCGCGCGCAAGGTGCTGCGCGCGGAGCATCCGCGCTTCGTGATCCAGAAGCACGCGGCGAGTCATCTGCATTGGGATCTGCGGCTCGAGTTGAATGGCGTGTTCAAGTCGTGGGCCGTGACGAAGGGCCCTTCGGTGGACCCGGCGGACAAGCGACTGGCCGTCGAGGTAGAAGACCATCCACTCGACTATGGCGACTTCGAAGGCACGATTCCGAAGAGTGAATACGGCGGTGGCACCGTGCAGATGTGGGATCGCGGGTTGTGGCTGCCACAAGGTCCGAAGACGCCGGAGGAAGCGATCGCCGCCGGCGATTTCAAGTTCGTGCTCGCGGGCGAGCGGCTCAAGGGTAGTTGGGTGCTCGTGCGGATCAAGAACAACCGCGGTCGTGATACGCGCAGGAACTGGTTGTTGATCAAGCATAAAGATGAGTACGCGAAACCCGGCGGCACCGACGAGTTGATGGCCGAGGATCGCTCGGTGGCGTCGGGGCGGACGATGGATCAGATCGCGCGCGGGGTTGGCAAGGCGCCGAAGCCGTTCATGCTGGCGGGAGCGGATGGCGCGGATGCGGTGTGGCATTCGAATCGGGCGGAGGGCAAGGCGAAGTCAGCGCCCTCGCCGACCAAGGCTGCTGCCAAGCCAGCCCCTAACAAGACTGTTCGCCTGAAGGCTGTCCCCGAGTTCATCGAGCCGCAGCTTTGCAAGATCGTCGACCGTCCGCCTGGCGGGCCGGGTTTCGCGCACGAGATCAAGTTCGATGGCTACCGCGTGCAGGTTCGCGTGCAGAACGGTAAGGCGCAGATCCGAACGCGCAACGGACTCGACTGGACGAAGAAGTTCGCAGCCGTCGCGAAGGCTGCGAAAGCACTGCCGGATGGCATCTACGACGGCGAAGTCTGTGCGCTGGATGACAACAACCTGCCGAGCTTCGGGCTCTTGCAGGCGGCGTTGTCGGAAGGCGAGTCGGAAGGCCTGGTGTTCTTCGCCTTCGATCTGCTGGTCGACGGCAAGGAAGACATCCGCACGTTGCCGCTATCCACGCGCAAGGAGCGGTTGAAGGCGTTGCTCGAGGAAGCCGACGCGGACGAGACGATCCGCTACGTCGAGCATTTCGAGACGAGCGGCGCCGAGATGTGGGCGTCCGCGCTCAAGATGAAGCTCGAAGGCATCGTCTCGAAGCGTCTGGATGCGCCGTACGTATCCGGGCCGCACGGTGGCTGGACCAAGGCGAAGAGCCGCCCCGGGCAGGAAGTGGTGCTCGGCGGCTGGACCAGCGAGCGCGGCGAGCTTCGCTCGCTGCTCGCGGGCGTGTATCGGGACGGCGTGCTCGAGTACGTCGGCCGGATCGGCACAGGTTACAGCGAGGCCGTGGCGAAGAAGGTTCGGCCCGTGCTCGAGAAGCTGACGACCGGTGAGAGCCCGTTCAGCGGCAAGGGCGCCCCGCGGAAGGAAGCGAACGTGCAGTGGCTGAAGCCGGAGCTCGTCGCCGAGATCGAGATCGGTGGGTGGTCGGAGGATCGGATGATCCGGCAGGCGTCGTTCAAGGGATTGCGCCAGGACAAGACGGCGACGGAAGTCGTGGACGAGCGGCCGACGCGAACGGCGCCTTTGTCGCCCGTAAAACCCGCCGGCCCGAACGCCGTCATGGGCGTGACACTCACCAACGCCAACAAAGTGCTGTGGCCCGAGAGCGCGCAAGGCGCGCCCGTCACCAAGATGGACCTCGCCCGCTACTACGAAGCCGTCGGCGAGTGGATGCTGCCGCATCTGATCGGCCGGCCCTGCTCGCTGCTGCGCGCGCCGGACGGAATCAGCGGCCAGCAGTTCTTCCAGCGCCACGCGATGGCCGGCATCTCCGAGCTCTTCACGCTCGTGCAGGTCAAGGACGACAAGGCGCCGTACGTGCAGATCGATCGTGTCGAGGCGCTCATCGCCGTGGCGCAAATCGGCGCGCTCGAACTGCATCCGTGGAACTGCGCCGAGGGCGACCCGGAAGTGGCCGGTAGATTGGTGTTCGATCTCGATCCGGCGCCGGACGTCAAGTTCGGTGCCGTCATCGAGGCTGCGCTCGAAGTGCGCGATCGTCTCAAGAAGGTGGGGCTCGAGTCGTTCTGCAAGACCACCGGCGGCAAAGGGCTGCACGTCGTCACGCCGCTGACCGGCGGCAAGGACGCTGTTGAATGGAAAGCCGCCAAGAACTTCGCGCACATCATTTGCGCGCAGATGGCGGGCGACTCGCCGAAGAAGTATCTCGACTCGATGTCGAAGAAGGATCGTGTGGGAAGAATCTTCCTGGACTATCTACGGAATGATCGGACGTCGACGGCGGTCGCCGTACTTTCCACACGTGCGAGGCCGGGAGCGCCGGTCTCGATGCCAATCCACTGGAAAGAGGTGACGGCTTCGTTGAAGCCGGAACAGTTCGACATTCGCTTGGGACCTTCGCTCCTCGCGAAGTCGAAGCCGTGGGCTGACTACGAACGCGCCGCCCGACCGCTCACCGTCGCGATCGGAAAGGTCTTGACAAAGAGTCGATAGCGCTGAAAAGCCAGTTTTCCGCTCGTCACTTCACAAGCTTGTCGTAGTCCGCATGGCTGCCGATCCAAAACCACTTCACTCCGTCTGAAACGTCGTGTCCAAGTGCCCGGTACTGGCCACTGACGCGAACGGACCACATCGAACCGATGCGCTTGAAGTGGAGTGACGGATGGCGCGGGTCGGCTTTCAGCAGCTCAATATTCTTCTTGGCGAGCGCGCGGATCGGGTCAGGCAAAGCTTCGTACAAGCTCCAAGAACGGAGCGAGGCGTAGTGCCTCAAAGCTTCCGGCCTTTCTCACTCTCGTATTCAGCTTTGGACTCCGAGACCAGCTTGTCTAATTTGCCCTCTCAATGGCGCATATCTGGCCAAGGATCGCGAATATGTCGCCGCAGCGTTAGCGGCTCAAATAGAGCCAAGTGCCGACCGCCAGGAGCACGACTTCGAGCGCGGCGGTGCCGAGCGTGACGTTTCCGACCGGCCAGAACCGCGCCATCGAGATCAATCTGAACACCACGATGGGTGCGTAGAGCGCGAGCGCGAACAGGATCCCCGGCTTGTGCCACTCAGGGTTCCGCGCCAGCAGCCAGAAGGCGACGGCAAGCCCGAGCTGCAAGCCTCCGTAGATTGTCAGGTACTCGGAACGCCCTCCGCTCGTGAGCGCGGCGAAGCCCATGGCCGGCGCCGTGCGCGACATTCCAACCGTGCACCACACGGCGAATACCAGATAAAGAACCGCGTTCGCGTAGAGATACAGGGCTGACATCGTAGACGCAGGCTGGCTGGCTCGAGGGGTGGCCAGTATAGGCTCCAGATGACGAAGCCCGTCGGATGAACGCCTGAGGATCCATCAGCGTTTCAGCACTTGCCGGCGGCTTTCAGGAGCTGGTTGCAGCTCGCGGCGTTGGTCTTTCCCTTGTCGCTCGATCCTTTCGTGAAATCCGTGCACATCGCGCCCGCGCCACTGCCCATGCCCCACGTCGCGATCTTGCCCAGCTTCGACGGCTCCAGGATGTCGCACTTGAACTTCTTCCCGCCGTTCGTCATCACGGTGTACTGCGTTCCCTTGTAACCCGTCGGCGCGTCCGTGGGTTCCTGGGCGGTGACGGTGAAGTCGCCGATCTCCTCTCCGATCGCCGTCGAGATCTTCTTCGCGGCCTTGTCGGTCACGGCGATCGGCGCGAGTGCCGCGGGCGCACCACTGGCGGCTACATCGCTCGTCTCGCCGCGCGTCGAGGTTTCCTTGTGCACCTGGCCCGTCTTGTCACTGCCAGAGCTGGAGAACTCCGTGCACATCGCATCCGCGCCGCTGCCCATGCCCCAGGTCACGATCTTGCCGAGCTTCGAGGGCTCCAGGATTTCGCATTTGAACTTAGTGCCGCCGTTCGTCATGACCGTGTACTGCGTCGCCTTGTAGCCAGTCGGACCATCCACCGCTTCCTGCGCGGTGACGGTGAAGTCACCGATCTCTTCGCCGATCGACTTCGAGATCTTCTTCATCGCCTTGTCCGTTACAGCTTGGGCCGCGGCCGTAGCGAGGCCGCCGAGACTGCAGGCGGCGAGAAACCATGCTGTTGCAACCGCTCGATTTTTCATCTTCAACGACTCTCCATTCACGTCGGGGGACACGAGGTTCGGCCCAGTAAATGGCGGCGAGCGGCGCCTCGCAATCTGCACGCGGCGAACAGCACGTTTTCGCGGGCGAGCAGCACGCGCAATTCGATCGGTCGGCCGGTTGTAGTTGGCGCTCGACTCAATTACGTTCCGGCGATGCGCATTGCCCGCAACCAGCTGCTGTTCCTCCTCGCGTGGTGGATCACGGTCGCATTCGTCTACACCGAGGAGTCGTTGAGCGTCTCGCGAATGATGGGCACGCAGTTGACGTGGCGCGATGTGCTGCCCGTGCACCTCGCGGGCTGCCTGCTGTGGGTTCCGCTGAGTTTGTTCCTGATAGAACTCGTACGGCGATTTCCCTTCGAGAGCGGCCGGCGGGTGCGCGCGGCGCTCGCGCTCACCGGTGGCGTCGGCGTGGCAATCCTCGTGCGCGGCCTGTTCGTCTATCTCGCCAACCCCGCGACGCATTGGTGGTATCCGGAAACGCCGCCGCTACTTTCGGTGCTCGAACACAGCGTGCGCGCCAACATGGTGTTGAGCTGGCTCATCGTGGGCGTGGCGCACGCCTTCCACTACTTCGAGCGTGCGCAATCGAGCCGCGTGCGCATTGCGGAACTCGAAGCGAAGCTGACCCGCGCGCAACTGGATGCGCTGGCCGCGCAGCTCAATCCACACTTCCTGTTCAACACGCTGAATTCCATCGCCGAACTCACACATGTCGATTCCGCCAAGGCGGATCAGATGATCGTCGGTCTTTCCGCGCTCCTGCGACGCAGCCTCGAGCGCACTGGCGAGCAGGAGGTGCTCCTGAGCGATGAAATGGCTTTGCTGGCGCTCTACGTCGACATCGAAAAGGTCCGGATGGGCGATCGACTCAACGTCGAATACCGCATCGATGAGGACAGTTCATCGTGCTACGTGCCCATCTTCCTGCTGCTGCCGCTCGTGGAGAATTCCATCACGCATGGTCTCGCCAGGCGCAGCACCCGCGGGTCCATCGTCGTGGAGATACGACGGGAGGCCGCACGCCTGAGGCTGACGATCTCGGACAATGGCGGCGGCGAGGCAAGCCCCGGCGGGCACGGTATCGGCCTGGGCAACACCGCAGAGCGGTTGAAATTTCTCTACGGTGACGAACAGTCGATCGAAGTTCGCCAGACCGCCGGCGGCACGACAGTCTCGCTGCAGATCCCGGCGCGCCACTCGCCAACCCTATGAGTGTTTTGAGAGTCGCGATCGTCGACGATGAGCCCATCGCGCGCATGCGGCTGCGTCGTCTGTTGAGTGCGCGATTGGATGTCGAAGTCGCGGGCGACTATTCGAATGGACGAGCGCTGGTGAACGACCTGGCGAATCGGTCGATCGACGTTCTTCTGCTCGACATCTCGATGCCGGAGATCGACGGGTTCGCCACGCTGTCGCTGTTGCCGAAACCGTTGCCCGCCATCATCTTCGTCACGGCTCATTCCAACTACGCCGTGCACGCGTTCGACGTCGAAGCCGTGGACTATCTGCTCAAGCCGGTTTCGCAGGAGCGGCTTGCCCAAGCCATGGATCGCGCGGCGAAGCTGGTGAGAAAACCCGTGGTGACTGCGCCCGCGTCCGATGCCTCGCGCCGGCTAGGGCTGAAGATCGGATCTGGCACTCAGTATTTCGATACCGAAGTCATCGACTACGTGACGGCGCATGACGATCAAGTCGAGATTCACTGCGGCCAGCGCGTCGTGACGGCGAAGCGGACATTGCTAGAGGTCGAACGACAGCTGGGCCAAGACTTGTTCGTGCGGATTCACCGGTCGTGCATCGTCCGGGTGGCGGCGGTTCAAGAAATTGCCCCCGTGCCCTCGGGTCGTTTTCGCATCCGCTTTCGAGATGGGCAGAAGATTCATTCGGGTCGAAGCTTTCGGGCCCGAATCAAGAAGGCATTCGGTCTGCGGGAAGCTTGATCCGAATCCCCCACATCCAAGAGATTCGCCGGTCATCGCAGCTTCGCGAAGCAGCAAAAGGGCTCTACAGAGGCGATCCTGAACGCGAAGGTAGGGGCGTTTACGCTAGTTAGCTAACATGAAGCCGTGCGAGTATTATCCGGGTCGCCTTCTTCACACCGCGATCAGAGAATAACAATGAAGAGAATCCCTGGGGTTTTAGCGGCAATTCTTGTTTGTGCTTTCGGAACGCATGTCACGCGAGCAACCGACCTCGAAGAACTGGCAACGCGAACGAGAAATTGGGAGCAAGAGGCGTTCAAGTGTCGAGCCGAAGCCGGCGGTGGAACACCCTCGAAATGGGCGCCCTTTCTCTCGAAGTGCAACAAGGACGATCAGCTGTGCGGCGAACGTCAAGGAGTTCCCGACACGTGCGATGACGCCGATTCGTTGCTGTTCGGAGGCCTGCTGTGTCTAGCGGGTGATTCAGACGGATGCGATCTCGTCCGCCGGTCTCAGGACGACAAAGGTCGTTGGTGGCGCTCGCCGCGGCAGAAGGAGTTGAAACCTGCCGACCCGCCAAACTTCCCTCCGTCAATCAACGCGGCTCTCATGCGGGAATACTTCGCGAAACAGGCGGAGGGCGACAAGGTGGAGATCGACGATGGTTCCACCTCCATGAGCAGCGACAACGCGAACGGTGTGTTTGCGTATCTGCTTTCCGTCGACAAAGAAGAGGCCAGGCCCGCTTTCGATGCGTGGGTGAAGTGGATAGACATGAATTCTCGGTGCACCACCGCATGCGGGCTCGGTGATGGTCGAGGTATTCCGCGGTTTTGCGAGAGCGACCGTTGCCATTTCATGTTGGCGGACTGCTCCAAGTTCCTCGTCACCGGCGAGTACCTGAATGTTGATGTCCCGTTCTGTCACTTGCCGTTCTGGCAAGTCTTTCCCCATCAACAGCTTTCAGCAGAGATCAACAAGCTCAAGAAACAGAAGGATGAACTATTGGCCCGGGCAGACCCGCTGTTGGTTCCCGCGCAGCGGATGGAACTGCGAAAGCAAGTTGATCGCACCTTCAAGGCCCTGGCGGACAGCGCTCTCAACAGCGCCAAACAGGTCGAAAGGTTGCAAAGCAAGGTTGAGAGGCCGCTTCGCTCGGCGCTCGGCGTTCAGAACGAGTTGCTTGCGATCAATGCGACGGTGAATAGAAAGTTCCACGCCAGACACAATGTGGTCGTGTCGACGCTGCTGTTGGAAAAGCTGGCACTCAGCGATAAGAGACTTCACGACAATGCAGTCTCGTTGGCTGCCGAGAATCCCAGGAATGCCTTTTTCGAGTATGCCGCCCACCGGGTGCGCCCCAACGGTTTGCTCATCAAGATCATCCTGGAAGAGTGCCCGGACGTCTCCCTGAAACCGCATCCTCAGACGGAGTGGAAATGGGAACGAGAACCTTCTCAGATTGCGTACTTGGTCAATCGGTCGATGTACTGGGAATGCGTGTTCGCTTCACGATTGCTCGTCAATAATCCCGTTCCCGAGAACTACAATTCGACCTCCACTCTGGAAGACCTGGCGCACTACGCGATGCTCTCGCAAGAGATGACGCGACGCCTGACTGCCTTCGTCGATGCGATCAACGAGATGATGCCTCATCGGGATCAACCGTTCATTCGCGCGAAGGAAATCGAGAAAGAGATCCGGAAGGAAGCGGAGCAGGAGCTGAGGGAACACATCAAATCGCAGGTTGCCACGGTGAAAAAGATCGCCGACTCCGGCGAAGTCCGGAAGGTGAGGAAAGCGGTGGACAAGATCCGGCCGCGAAAGAGGTTTTGGAGGCTCTGAAGTAGGCTGCCAGGTCGTTGAGCAATGCATGCTCGCGCACGCTTCCAAGGCGCGGACTGTCCGCTCGCCGGGGACGCAGCTCACCAGTAGCGGGGACACTATGCATATTCTCGAAGACGCGGCGCGCCGCGCAGTCTCGTACTTAGGTTCCCTCGAGACTCGCCCCGTCCGCCCGGACCCGGACGCCGTTGCCAGGCTGGATGAACTCTTCATCCCGGCCCCAAAGACGCCGACGCCCGAAGCCGAGGTCCTCGCCCACCTCGACGATCTCATCTCCCCCGCCACCATGGCCATGGCCGGCCCGCGCTTCTTCGGCTTCGTCATCGGCGGATCGTTGCCCGTGACCGTGGCGGTTAACTGGCTGGCCACCGCCTGGGATCAGAACGCCTGCTTCGACGCGTCGACGCCGGGTGTCTCACGCATCGAAGAAGCCGCGCGCCGCTGGCTGCTCGAGCTGCTCGACCTGCCGCGCGAGTGCGCGGTCGGCTTCGTGACCGGCGCCACGGTGGCGAACTTCACCGCCTTGGCCGCTGCCCGTCACGCGGTGCTCAAACGTTCCGGCTGGAACGTCGAGGCGGATGGATTGTTCGGCGCGCCGCCGGTGCAGGTGGTGGTCGGAGAGGAAGTCCACCCATCGCTGGTCAAGGCGCTCGGCATGTTGGGGTTCGGGCGGTCGCGGGTGACGCGCGTGCCGGTCGATGCCCAAGGACGGATGCGGGCGGACAAACTACCTCGCTTCACCTCGCCGGCGATCCTCTGCGTGCAGGCAGGCAACGTGAACAGCGGATCTTTCGATCCGTTCCCGGAGCTCTGCGCCGCGGCGCGGGAGGCCGGCGCTTGGGTGCATGTGGATGGCGCATTCGGGCTTTGGGCGCGGGCATCACAGAAGCTCGCGCCGCTCACGCGCGGGCTCGAGCTCGCGGATTCGTGGGCGACGGACGCACACAAATGGCTGAACGTGCCGTATGACAGCGGGCTCGCATTCGTGCGGGACGCGCATGCGTTGCAGGCGGCGATGGCCATCACGGCGGAGTATCTGCCGGCGCCGGGTGGGCAGCGCAATCCTGCGGATTACACGCCGGAGCTGTCGCGACGGGCGCGAGGGATCGAGATCTATGCGGCGTTGAAGAGTCTGGGCCGGGAAGGACTCGCGCGGATGGTCGAGCGAAATTGCGTCCAGGCGCAGCGGTTCGCCGAGGGACTGCGGAGCGCGGGGTTCGCGGTGCTCAACGACGTGGTGCTGAATCAAGTCGTGGTGAGCTTTGGAGAGGATGCGCGGACGCGAAAAGTGATCGAGGCCATTCAGCGGGATGGAACCTGCTGGGCTGGAGTCACGGTCTGGCAAGGTCAGACCGGCATGCGGATCAGCGTGTCGTCGTGGGCGACGAGTGATGCGGATGTCGAGCGAAGCTTGCAGGCGATAGTCAGGTGTGCGAAAGCTTAAGGGCGTGCTGGCGGGCAGGCTGCTCGCGACCCGATCGTCACTGAGCAGCCCGCGACGCCACGCAAGGTCAACGGGTGAACCGCGATCCGATGTTGAGCTGGGCGCCATCCACGTCGCACTTGCCATCCCGGGCTCCGATGACGAAGCGGGCGTTCTGATACCCGGCCGCAATCGCCGCGAAGTACTGGGTGTCGTAGTTGTCCTCGAAGTAGCAGCCGAAGTACACGCCGTTCAACTTGGCGGAGAAGTACGTCATGCCGTTGGCCCGGTAGTCCAGCTGCGCGTAGGCTTCTGGGTCGGCGCTGTTGCGAAAGCCACGCATGGTTCCCACGCAGCCATGGATGTATGACCCCGTGTGGTCAGCGGTGGCCTTGGAGCAGTTAACAACGTCGCTTCCAGCGACCCCCGCGCCGGCGGGAGTGGCAGGCAGAGAGAGCACACAGACAACGGCGACGGCAGCAGCAGCGATTTTCATGGGAGTCCTTTCTTGATCAAGGTAACGTGAAGGGAATTTCTGTCGGAACGATCTGCGACGTGTTGATGGCGTGCGCAATGCGCCGGCGGATCTCGAACGCTTCGTCACGAGGCAGCTGATCGAGCTCACCGCGGAGCGTTTCCACATTTTCGGGCGTCAGTTGGCCAGAGCGCAGAATGTATTCGGCGCTGCGCCGGGCCGCAGCGAGTCGCTCGGCCTGCTGGGGCGACGCGACAGGCGGCGGCGAGACTTCCTGCGGCTGTGCTTGCGACGTGCCCAATAGCACTGCGCGCGAATCCGGCGGACGCGCGAACGACTGGCCAGACTCGGCCGGCGCCACCCGGGCATTCGCCGCGGCGGCAAGGACCTCGATGCGTTCGGCAAGTTCTTCCGCCCGCCGCGACGCGGTGTGGTTTTGCCAGATCATCGCGCCGAGCCCGACAACGGCGAGCGCCGCCCAGGACCAGCGGTGACCAGAAATTCGATCGTTGGAGCGATCGGCGGAGCGCAATTCAGGCTTGATGGGCGACATGCGGAATGAGTAACGCCCGGCGGATTTCCGGTTCCGCCGATCTGTTCCCGAAGTTCTGCGCCGGCGCTAGCGGCTAAGACTCAACGCTCACGCCTTCCCATACACCGGGACAACCGCGCCCCGCGTGACGACGTTCTCCGGGGACGCGAGAAACAGGATCGTCGCCGCGACTTCCTCGACTTTCGGCCACGACGCGAAATCGGCATCCGGCATGGCCTTGCGATTGGCCGGCGTATCCATGATCGACGGCGCGACGGCATTGACGAGAATGTCTTCGCCTGCGAGCTCCGTCCCGAGCGCAGTGGTCAGTGCCGCCATGCCCGCTTTGGCAATGGTGTAGGCCACGCTGCCGGCCCCGAGACGCGGTTCGAGTGCCTGGCGCGCGGCGACGTTGACTATGCGACCGCCCTGCTTTCGCTTACGCATCGACGCCACTGCTGCGCGGCTGCAGACGTATGCGGAGACGAGGTTCGACTCGAGCTGGTTCATCAGCACGGACTTGTCGCTGCGGGCGATCGGCGCACCGGCATAGGCGCCTGCGATGTGGATCGAAGCCCAGAGGTCCTCGAGTCCGTCGTAGTAGCGAGTGACGGCGGCTTCATCCGAGAGGTCGCCGACCACATCTAACGACGCGCGCGGGTGTCCTCGCAGGGCAGAACGCTCGACCGACTGCGCAGTTCGATGGGGAACGTGGCACCAAGCTCCCAGTCGAAGGAGCGCATCCAGCATTGCGGCACCGAGAGCTCCGGAGCCACCGGTCACGACTATATTCCGATTCTGAAAGTTCATAGTTGAGCCTAATGTCGGCGGAAGGCGAGATTGCCAGATGGACCAACCTCTAGTTTGATCGGACAGGATTTGGTGCCGGCTGCAGGGATCGAACCCGCGACCCCCTGATTACAAATCAGATGACGATTCGAACTAACTAAATGATCGTGGGCCGCCAACTGGGACGGGACGGCTATTTTTGACCGGCCACAGTGCACAGCAGGTCGCCAGATACCACTCATCTCTATACACAGAAGCTTCGAATCTTCGGCGCGCTGCCGAGACTTGCAAGCTACTGAATGTAATAGCTTTTTCGCTGTCCGGTTCCGCTGCTCACTCTCCCCAAGCATTCCTTCCCGTTTTTCACTACCATTCGCCGCTCCAAAAAAGCCTCCGAGCCCGCTCCGGGGCAGCCAAACGTCTGATTTCCTAGGAATTTCGCAATGCCGCGTACAACGCCTCTAGCCGACATCCGCAACATCGGAATCATCGCCCACGTCGATGCCGGTAAGACCACCACCACCGAACGCATCCTTTATTACACGGGCAAGAAGCACACGATCGTCGAGATCCACGAAACCAAGGATCTGAAGACGACGACGACGACGGACTACCTGGAGCAGGAACAGAAGCGCGGCATCACGATTCAGTCCGCGGCGGTCTCGACCTTCTGGCGCAAGAAGAAGATCAACGTCATCGACACCCCCGGGCACGTGGACTTCACGATCGAAGTGAACCGTTCCCTGCGCGTGCTCGACGGCGCGGTGGTCGTGTTCGACGGCGTGGCCGGCGTGGAGCCGCAGTCGGAGACGAACTGGCGTCTCGCGAACAACTACAACGTTCCGCGCATCTGCTACGTGAACAAGATGGACCGCAGCGGCGCGAACTTCGTGCGCTGCATGGACATGATCCGCACGCGCTTGGGCGCGCGCCCGCTCGCCGTCCAGATCCCGATCGGCTCGGAAGACAACTTCAAGGGCATGATCGACCTGGTCGAAGAGAACGCGCTCGTCTGGGACTCGGACGACAAGGACGCGAAGTGGCAGGTGATCCCGGTCGGCGACGGCAAGGGGCTCGCGGACAAGCTCGGCATCACGGTGCCGTCGGATCGCAAGATCCTGGACAACTACTCGAAGTACCGCGCCGAACTCGTGGACACCGCCCTCGAGATGGACGACGAGGCGATGGAGAAATACCTCACGGACAACGTGCCGCCCACGGCGGACGTGCTGCGCGCCTGCATCCGCAAGGGCGTGATCAACAGCGTCTTCAACCCGGTGCTCTGCGGCTCTTCGTATAAGAACAAGGGCGTGCAGCAGGTGCTGGACGCGGTGGTCGACTACATGCCGGCCCCGACGGACGTCGAAGCCATCAAGACGGTGGACGCGGACGGCAACCCGATCGGCGAGCGCATCACCTCGGACGACGAGCCGTTCTCGGGTCTTGCGTTCAAGGTGATCAACGACACGTACGGCGCGTTGACGTTCGTGCGCGTGTACTCGGGCGTGCTCACGAAGGGCATGTCGGTGACGAACACGACTCGCGGTAAACGCGAAAAGATCGGCCGCATGGTCGAGATGTTCGCGGACAAGCAGAACCCGATCGAAGAGGCCCGCGCGGGCGACATCATCGCGCTGGTCTCGCTGGCGGAGACGGATACGGGCGACACGCTGTGCGACACGGACCACCAGGTGGTGCTCGAGCGCATGCGCTTCCCGGATCCCGTGATCTCGGTGTCGGTGAAGGCAAAGACGAAGGCGGAAGCCGAGAAGTTCGGCGCGGCGCTGGGCAAGATGGTTCGCGCCGATCCCTCGCTGCACCTGGAGACGGATCGCGAGACGAACGAGACGATCCTGCGCGGCATGGGTGAGCTTCATCTGGAAGTCACTTTGGACCGTATGCGCACGGAATTCGGCGTCGAAGGCGTGATGGGCGAGCCGCAGGTGGCCTATCGCGAGAGCTTCACGAAATCGATCGACGAGCACTACGTGCACAAGAAGCAGACCGGCGGTTCGGGCCAGTTCGCCGAGGTGTGGATCAAGTTCGAGCCGCTCGAGCGCGGCGCGGGCTTCGTGTTCGAAGACGCGACGACGGGCGGCTCGGTGCCGCGCGAGTTCGTGCCGGCGGTGGAGAAGGGGCTCAAGATCCAGAAGGAAGACGGTGTGCTGGCGCACTTCCCCACCGTGGACTTCAAAGCCACGCTGCATGACGGCTCGTACCACGACGTCGACTCGAACGCGCTGACGTTCGAAATCGCGGCGAAGGCGTGCTTCCGCGAGGGCATCCGCAAGGCGGGACCGCAGTTGCTGGAGCCGGTGATGAAGGTGGAGACGGTGTCGCCTGGGGATTACCTGGGTGACGTGATCGGTGACATGAACCGTCGGCGCGGGACGATTCTCGAGCAGGTGGAGCGTGGGACGAACACGGCGGTGGTGGCCACGATTCCGCTTTCGGAAATGTTCGGGTACATCGGGCAGCTGCGGTCGATGAGCTCGGGTCGTGCGTCGTTCACGATGGAGTTCTCGCACTACGATCCGGTGCCGAAGAACAAGGCGGACGAAGTGATCGCGGAAGTCGAGAAGCGCCGCAAGGGCGCGAACGCGTAGGAAAAGGGGTCAGACCTATTTTTGGTAGGTCGGCTTCAGTCGATTCGAAGGGGTCAGACCAAAAATAGGTCTGACCCCTTTTCTCACCACCACGAAGAACGCCGGCACGAAGAAGATCGCCAGCAGTGTCCCGGTGATCATCCCGCCGATCACGGCGGTGCCGATCGCCACGCGGCTTGCCGCGCCCGCGCCGGTGGCCAGTGCGAGCGGCAGCACACCGAAGATGAACGCGAGCGACGTCATGACGATCGGCCGCAATCGCAGCCGCGCCGCGGCGATCACCGCCTCGCGCACGCTCTGCCCCGCTCGCTCGGCCTGCTCCGCGAACTCGACGATGAGGATCGCGTTCTTGGCCGCGAGTCCCATCGTCGTCAGCAATCCCACCTGGAAATACACGTCGTTGTCGAGCCCGCGCAGCCACACGGCGAGCGCCGCTCCCAGCACGCCGACGGGTACGACCATGAGCACGGCGACCGGTATCGACCAGCTCTCGTACAACGCCGCGAGGCACAGGAACACGACTAACAAAGACAACGCATAGAGCACCGGCGCCTGTCCGCTGGAGAGCCGCTCCTGGTACGAGAGGCCGCTCCACGCCACGGCCGTGCCGGGCAGCGTGCCCGCGATCTGCGCCATGCGCTCCATCGCCTCGCCGGTGCTCTCGCCTTCGGCCGCAGCGCCCTGGATCTCGTAGGCGCCGAGCCCGTTGAACCGGCTCAGCGACGCAGGGGATTGCCCCCACGACGTGCGCGCGAACGCGCTGAACGGCGCCATCTCGCCGGCATCATTGCGCACGAACCAGTCCGCCAGATCCTCGGGACGGCTGCGGAACTGCGCGTCGCCCTGCACGTACACGCGCTTGACGCGCCCCCGATCGACGAAGTCGTTGACGTAATCGCCGGCCCAGGCGGCGTTCAGGGTGGCGTCGACGGCGCTCTGCGACAGCCCGAGCGCGCCGACCTTCGCCTGGTCGATGTCGACGCTCAGCGTGGGCGCATCGGCCAGCGAGTTGGTGCGCACGTTGGTCACCGCGGCCTCCGAGCGCGCGGCGGCGAGCAATTTGTCGCGCGCGGCCTGGAAGTCCGCGCGGCTCAGCCCGCCGCTGTTCAGGAGCTGCAGGGTGAAGCCGCTCGACTGCCCGAGGCCGCGCACGGGCGGGGGATTCAGCGCGAAGAATTCGACGTCCCGCAGGCGCGCGAGCGCGCGCGTCGCCCGCTGCGTCACGGCGCCGGCGCTGTTCTCGCTGCCCTCGCGTTCGTCCCAGGGCGCGAGTGCGATGAAGCCGCGGCCCGCATTCTGCCCCGACCCGGCCTGCCCGGCGCCGACCACGGTGAAGATCAAGGGGACATTGGCGCGCTCTTCCTCGAGGAAGTACTTCTCGATTTCGCGACCTGCCGCAAGCGTGCGCGGCGTGGTCGCTCCCGGCGGCAGGGTGAACTGCAACTGGGCGATGCCCTGGTCCTCGACGGGCAGGAAGCTCGTGGGCAACGTGACGAGCAGCGCGGCCAGCGCGGCGACGAGGACTAGATAGGCCGCCATCGTGATGCCGAGGCGGTCCAGCACCCGCACGACGCCGGTCCGGTAACGATCCGCCGTGCGGTCGAACCAGTGCTGGAAGCGTTCTCCGAGGCGCCGCAGGCGGGTGGACTTCGCGGCGTGCCCCGGCTTCAACAGCGTCGCGGCCAGCGCCGGCGTGAGCACCAGGGCCACCACCACGGACAGGACCATCGCCGCGACCATCGTCACGGAGAACTGGCGATAGATCTCGCCCACCGAGCCGCCGAAGAAGGCCATCGGCAGGAACACGGCCGACAACACCAGCGCGATGGCGATCAGCGCGGTCTGGATCTCCTGCATCGACTGGATCGTGGCGTCCCGCGCGGAGATGCCCGGTTGCTCCCGCATCACGCGCTCGACGTTCTCGACGACGACGATCGCGTCGTCGACCAGCAGTCCGATCGACAGCACCATCCCGAACAGGGTCAGCGTGTTGATCGAGAAGCCGAACGCCGCGAGCACGCCGAACGTGCCCAGCAGCACCACGGGAACCGCGATCGCCGGAATCAGCGTGGCCCGCCAGCTCTGCAGGAAGACGAACATGACGATGACCACCAGTACGATGGCCTCGAACAGCGTGATCAGCACTTCACGAATGGACAGGCGCACGAACGCCGAGCTGTCGAGCGGGAAGGCGTACTTGAAGCCGCGGGGAAACGAGCGCGACTGGCGCGCGACTTCGGCTTTGACGAGGTCGGAGGTGGAGAGCGCATCGGCGCCGGGCGCGAGCTGGATGGCGATGCCGGCGCCCGGATGGCCGTTGAGCCGGCTCGTCACGTTGTAGCTCTCGTTGCCCAGCTCCACGCGCGCCACGTCCGCGATCCGCACGGTGGACGCGTCCTCCCGCGTCTTCACGATGATGTTCCTGAACTGCTCCGCGGTGTTGAGACGCGAGCGCGCGGTGACCGTCGCGTTGAGCATTTGCGTGTTGGCCGCCGGCTGTCCGCCGATCTGCCCGGCGGCGACCTGCGTGTTCTGCGCTTCGATGGCCGAGATCACGTCGCCCGGCATGAGCTGGAAGCTCGCGAGCTTCGCCGGATCGAGCCAGATGCGCATGGCGTACTGCGAGCCGAAGACGTTCACGTCGCCGACGCCCGGCAAGCGGCCCAGCGGGTCCTGCAGGTTCGAGACGAGGAAGTCGGAGACGTCGCCGTTGCTCGCCTGGTTGGACTCGTCGTAGATGGACACGACCATCAGGAAGTCCGGGTTGGATTTCGTGACGACGAGGCCCTGCTGCTGCACGGCCTGTGGCAGGCGGGGCAGCGCCTGCTGAACCTTGTTCTGCACCTGCACCTGGGCGATGTCGGCGTTGGTGCCCTGGTCGAACGTCAGCGTCACGGTGGCCGCGCCGGCCGCGCTCGAGGTCGAGGAGAAATAGATCAGCCCCTCGATGCCGGTGAGCTGCTGCTCGAGCACCTGGGTGACGCTCGACTCGACCGTCTCCGCCGCGGCGCCCGGGTAGTTTGCCCGCCCGTTGACCGACGGCGGTGCGATGTCGGGGTACTGCTCCACCGGCAGCGTTGCAATGGCCGCGAGGCCGCCCAGCATGATGAGGATGCTGATGACCCACGCGAGCACGGGTCGATCGATGAAGAGGCGGGACAGCATCGGCTACTGCGCCACGGCGCGCACCGGCTGCCCGGGCTGGATCTTGGAGAGGCCCTCGACGATCAGCCGGTCGCCGTCGCGCAGGCCGCTGGTCACGAGCCACTGATCGCCGACCGTGCGCTCGGTGACGACGGTGCGCAGCTCGGCCTTCGACGCCTCGCCGACGACCATCGCTGTCGCATTCCCTTTCACGTCGCGCGTGATGCCCTGCTGTGGCGCCAGGATGGCCCGCTGCGCCGCCACGGGCGAGAACGTCGCGCGCACGTACATGCCGGGCAGCAGCAGCGCTTCCGGATTCGGAAACCGCGCGCGCACGGTCACCGTCCCGGTGCCCGGGTCCACGACTGACTCGGCGAACTCCAGCACGCCCTCGTACGGATAGCGGCTGCCGTCCTCCAGGATCAGGCTGACGACGGTCGACGTGCGCGCCAAACCGCCGCCCGCGAGTTGCCGCCGGAACGACAGCAGCGCCGAGCTCGACTGCTGGATGTCGACGAAGATGGGATCGAGCTTCTGGATCGTCGTGAGCGGCTGCGCCTGGCTGGCGGTGACGAGCGCGCCCGGGGTGACGACGGAGCGCCCGATGCGCCCCGTGATGGGCGCCGTGACTTTCGTGAAACCGAGATTGACCGTCGCCGTCTCGAGCACCGCCTGCGCCCGCAGCGCGGAGGCGCCGGCGGCATCGGCGTTGGCTTGCGCATCGAGCAGATCCTGCTGGCTCACGACGCCGGACTCCGCGAGCTTGGCGAACCGGTCGGCCCGCGCGCGCTCGGCGTTGCGGGTCGCCGTGGCGCTCGCCAGGTCGGCACGCGCCTGCCCGAGCGCCGACTGACTGACCCGTGGATCGATGCGGTAGAGCACGTCGCCGGCTTGAACCAGTGCGCCTTCGGTGAACAGCCGCTGCTGGATGATTCCGGAGACCTGGGGGCGGACCTCGGAAACTTCGAAGGCGGCGGTGCGGCCGGGCAGCTCGAGCTGCAGGGGCACGGCTTTGGACTCGAGGACGACGTAGCCGACTTCCGGTACCGGCTTTTCGCGCGCGGCCGCGCCCGGGGCGTCGCGTACGCAGGCGCATAGCAAGCCGAGCAGCACCGCGATGCCGGCTCGCATAGTCATCGGTAAGAGCATGCCCCCTAGTGAACAGGCTCCGTGATTGCGGGCCTGTAGGAGGCGGCCGGTGGAGAAGCGTGGAAAAAGGGGTCAGACCTATTTTTGGCCGGGCACCTCGCGAGCGGCCACTACCTTCGAGCCAAAAATAGGTCTGACCCCTTTTTCAACCGATCTCGAGCTTCTCGATCTTTCCTTCGGCCAGCCCGAACTTGAACGGGATCGTCGTCGGGCTGTTGGGGAAATCGCCCGTCACCTTCGCGCGCACTGTCAGCAACTGCGGCTCGTGCAGCGCGCTGATGGGCTCGGCGACGTGGTGGTACTTGTTCTTCGAATGGCGCCACCAGCCGCGGATGGCATCGCGGCCTTCATAGGTGTGGCCTTCGTCGGTGACGACGGCGCTCTCGGCGAACGACTCGATGAGCGCGTCGATCTGCTCGGCCTTGTCCGCCTCGAAGTACGTGTTCACTGCGGCAGGTAGTTGCATGTGCGTCTCCTGTGGCTTGATGCACAGTATTCGCCGCGCGGACAAGGCACTGCGTAGGCCAGGCGCCCGGATGTCTGTGGGAGGGACCGGGCCGGAAAAGGGGGATGGTTCCTCGCATCGCCCGGCTGTTTGAGTCGAGGCGGCAGACACCCTTAAGCTCGCGCCATGGCGAAAGCAAAGGGCGGCAGGATATTCGTCGGCGTCGGTGGCTGGAATTTCCCGGCGTGGCGCGGCACGTTCTACCCGAAGGGCGTGACGCAGACGAAGGAGCTGCACTACGCGAGCCGCGAGCTCACGTCGACGGAGATCAACTCGACGTTCTACCGATTACAGACGCCGGCGACGTTCGCCAAGTGGCGTGACGACACGCCCGACGGATTCGTGTTCAGTCTGAAGGCGCCGCGCTTCGTCACGAACCGCAACCTGCTCGCCACGGCCGGGTCGAGCGTCGAGAAATTCCTGAACAGCGGCGTGCTCGAGCTCGGCGAGAAGCTGGGCGCGATCAACTGGCAGCTCCCGCCGAACATGGCATTCGATGCGAAGGATCTCGCGGGGTTTCTCGAGCTGTTGCCGCGCAAGAGCGGCGGCCGTCCGCTGCGGCACGCGCTCGAAGTGCGCCACGCAAGCTTCGACTCGCCGCAGTTCGTCGCGCTCGCGCGCCAGCACGCCGTGGCGGTGATCGAGGCGGGCGACTCGGAGCATCCGCGCATCGAGGCGAGGACCGCGCCGTTCAGCTACCTGCGCGTGATGGGCACGAAGGCGAAGGAGCCGAAAGGATACGCGCCGGCCGCGCTGAAACGCTGGCGCGAGCATGCGCAGGCGCTCGCGCGCGAGGGGGACGTGTACTTCTACTTCATCAGCGGCGCGAAGGAGCGCAACCCGCTCGCGGCGCGCGCGCTGATCGAAAGCCTGCAGGCCGGCTGAAGGTGTCCGTCCCCTTTCGTCTCATCATGGCCGCGGCGACGATCCTGGCCATCGCGTCCTGCGGTGGCGGCGGTTCCTCCGGCGGCAATCCGCCGCCTCCCCCGCCGGCCGCCAATCGCGCGCCCGTCGTCAATCTACCGATCCCGCTGCAGCGCGCGATTCATCTCCATCCGTACGACTTCGACATCACCCAGGGCAGCCGGACGTTCACGGATCCGGACGGCGATCCGCTCACGTATGCGGTGACGATCGGCAATGGCGGCGTCCCCGGCCTGCGCATCGAGGGCTCGCGGATCGTCGGCGTTCCGCAGATCACGGACTTCGTCGCCTACCGCGTGGACGTGACGGACGGGCGTGGCGGATTCGAGAGCACGTCATTCACGATCCGCGTCGACCCCAACGCCGCGCCGGCGCCCGTGGCGAGCCTCGACGACATCATCGTCGCCGTGGGCGCGCCCGTGGATGCGGATGCGTCGAATGGCGGCGCCGTCTTCACGGATGCCGATGGCGATGCGCTCACCTACCAGGTGGCGGTGCGCGGCGCGCCGGGAATTTCGGTGAACGGTACACGCGTTCAGGGCGCGCTCACCCGCGTCGGCGCCACCGAGGTCAGCGTGACGGCGCGCGATGCCTATGGCGGCGAAGGCGTCACGCATTTCCTCATCGCGGCGCCCGCTCCGCTCCCCGGCGCGCCGGCCGCCAACCCCGTGGCCTACGTATACGAAGACGCGCAGCTCGTCTTCTCGCAGACGATGAGCCTCGAGTTCGCGCTCTACCCCTTCGACCCCGAGCCGAATGCGCCCACGAATGCGGGCGCTGCGCTCGGCCGCGTGCTGTTCCACGACCCGCGGCTCTCGATCACGAACACGGTGGCCTGCGCGAGCTGCCACCAGCAAAGCCACGGCTTCGCGAGCGCAAACCGATTCGACAGCGGCGTGCTGGGGCTGCCGCTCAAGCGCAATTCGATGACGCTGACGAATGCGCGCGTGAGCGCGTCCGGCTTCTTCTTCTCGGACATGCGCGTCGAGCGTGTGCGCGATGCCGTGCGCGAGGCGATCGTCAGCCGCGACGAGCTGGGATCGCGCCTGCCCCACCTCGAAGCCAAGCTGCGCGCGGCGCCGTTCTACGCGCCCCTGTTCGCGGCCGCATTCGGCTCACCCGAGATCACGGCGGAGCGCGCGGTGCTCGCGCTCGAGCAGTACGTGCAGTCCATCCTGGCCTACCGCTCGAAGTTCGATCGCGTGTGCCTTTCCATGGACAACTCGCCGATCGACTGCACCGGCGGACTCACCGCGCAGGAACTGCGCGGACAGGAAATCTTCGAGGGCAACCTGCAGGTGCCCTGCACGCTGTGCCACAAGCTCTGGACGACGACCAATATCTGGCACGCGAACAACGGCATCGACGACGTGGTGACCGACGTCGGGGCGACGCACCCCATACATCAGCGCAACGGGGCACTCGGCGTGTTCCGCGCGGGGTCGTTGCGGAACATCGCACGCACCGGCCCCTACATGCACGACGGCCGGTTTTCGACCCTGCGCCAGGTGATCGACCACTACGACCACGGCATCCGCCTGAGTCCGAATCTCGACTTCATCCTCGGGGATACGCTCACCGGCCGCGTAGGGCGGCTCGATCTCTCGGAAGCGGACAAGGATGCGCTGGAGGCGTTCCTGAACACCTTCACCGACGAGGAGTTGCTGGCGGACCCGAAGTTCTCCGATCCGTTCTAACACGCCAGTGATCAACACCGAATAGGCCGCCATGATGCCCACCGCCCGGGCGCGGTACTCCTTCCTCAGAAACATGCCTGACTCCTTTATATGAGGAGCGCAGCATGACGGCCGACCTGTTCATCACCCGCTGGCGCCGCGATACATGAGCCAGCCGACGCCGAGCAAGAGCCCCGCGGCCACCGCCGGAGCCTGCCCGGCCGGTCCGCGTCCTGACTGCCGCTCGACGTCGCTGGCCGCGGTCAGCGTGAACCGACGCTAACAAGAAGCGTCGGCGGACAGCCGCCCGTTTTCACGGCCACCCCGCTATCTCCCGGCGGCGGCGACCGACGACGTCCGTTCGGCCGTCTCCAGCCAGCGCCGCACGCGCCGCGCATCCGCGGTGCGCGTGAGTTTCCCGAACGAGTTGAGGAAGATCATGTTCACCACGCGTTCACCGATCAATGCCTGTTGGACCAGGCACTCGCCGGCGTCGTTCGTGTACCCGGTCTTCTGCACCAGGATGTCCCAGTCCGGTCTGCCGACCAGCAGGTTCGTGTTGCGGTAGCTGAGCCTGCCGCGCTTGCCCAGGCGCACTTCGAGCGTATCCAGCGTCGAGTACTCGCGGATCACGACCTCGCGCGATGCGGCGTTGATGAGCCTCGACAGGTCGCGCGCGCTCGAGACATTCAGGCTGGAAAGGCCTGAAGGATCGGCGAAGCGCGTCTGCTTCATGCCGAGGACCTTCGCCTTGAGATTCATCGTCTTCACGAACTGCGGGATCCCCCCCGGGTAGTTCCGCCCGAGCACGTGCGCCGCGCGATTCTCGGAGGCCATCAACGCCATGCGCAGCAGGTCCGCGCGCGTGATCTTCGCGCCGACGGGAATGCGCGAGTGCGCGCCCTTGCCCTTCCAGCGGTCCGCGGACGCGACCTCGATCACCTCGTCGAGCGGCTGCTGCGCATCGAGCACGACCAGCGCCGTCATGAGCTTGGTGACCGACGCGATGGGCACGACAGTGGTGCCCTTGAGCTCGTAGAGCACTTCGCCTGATTTCGCATCCGCGATGAGCGCCATCGCGGAACGGACCTCCGGCCTGCCCGGTTTCTTCGCGGGTGACTTCGCCACCACCGGTTTGGCGGCCGCCTTCTCGGCGGCGGCGGGAGTCGCGAACAGCGCGATCAACGCGCCGGCCATGAGGGTCGTCAGAAATCCGTTCGGCATCTCGGACGCGATCGTAATTCGAACCGCCGCGCTCTGCACGAAAACGTGCGATGGTTCGCGTCGCCGAAGATTCGCGGCGCGCAGGATTCACGCGATGCCGCTCACCTTCGCTCGCCGTTTCGCCGCTGTCGCGCTGCTGCGCGACCGTGCCGATCGCGCACGCGGGTGACATCGCCGAATACCTTCACGTTCTGCAGCGGGCGGATCTCGTCGCAGACACCACTGCTCCCCGGGCTGGGGAGCGATGGGGGTCGCGGATGGCGGGATGAACGCGCCGTCGCCGGGGTTCCGCTACGAGTTCTGAAAGCGTAAGGTCGCAGCCCCCATGCGCTCGAACCCTGCCGCCAGCGACTGGCTCATCGACGCGATCGACGCGCTCTGCGAGCCGCGTTTCGCGGCGGTCATGCTGACCGTCGTGAACCGGCACGTGGCGCGCGTCGACCACTGTGCGCTCATGCGGCTGATGCGCGATTCGGTCGCGCAGGTGTTCACGAATGCGACGACCTCGAGTGACGCGGATCACTCGCGCGCCGCGATCCGCTACATCGACGGCTACTTCCGCCGCGATCCGAATCTGCGCCTCGTCCGCGACGCCGCGAAGCTCAGGGACAAGGTGCTGGTTCGCGACCTGCGCGCGGCGAACATCAAGGATGCCGGCTACCGCAAGGCCTGCTATGAAGCCGCCGGGATCGTGCATCGCGTCTCGATGATCCTGGGAACGCAGGGGCACGGCCTGGTCTCACTCAACTTCTATCGCGTGACGGCCTCGGGTGTTTTCACCGCGAGCGATCTGCGCCGGCTGAAGGCCGCCGCGCCACCGCTCGCGCGGCTCGCGCGGCGGCACGTCGAGCTGCTCGCGAACACCGCGGCGAGCGCGGACGCGTGGCGGATGCGGCTCAAGGTCATCCGCCACGATCTCACGGCCCGGGAGCTCGACGTGGCCGCACGCATGCTCGCGGGCGAGAGCCTGCGCGAGATCGCCGACACCTTGGGCGTTGCTCACTCGAGCGCGGTGACCTACCGGGAACGCGCGTACAAGCGGCTCGGCGTGCAGAACCTCAAGGAGCTGCGTTCCCGCGCGAGCGACCTGTGAGGGAATAGCTATTTTCGGACCTGGTCGTCCGGCGTCCCCATCGCATGGGGACACGGCCGGCGCGCCGGCATGCGAGTCTGCCGGCCATGCCCGTGAGCTTCTCGAACGGCCGCTATGCGCTGCCGCAGTACCCGTTTTGCGCGCCGCCTGAACTCGAGGCGGGAACGGGTGAGGTCCACCCGGTCGTGATCGTCGGCGCGGGGCTGACCGGCCTCACGCTCGCGTGCGCGCTGGGACAGCTCGGCATCCGCACCACCGTGATCGACGACGACGACACCGTGGGCGTGCGCGGCGCGGCGTCTCGCGGCGTGTGCTACGCGCGCACGAGCCTCGAGATCTTCGACCGGCTCGGCGTCTACCGGCAAATGCTCGCGAAAGGCGTGCGCTGGACGGTCGGACGCACCTTCGACGACGACACGCAAATCCTCGAATTCGACCTCGCGCGCGACGCCGGCGCCACGCTCTCGCGGCAGCCGCCCTTCATCAATCTCCAGCAGTTCTACGTCGAGTCTTTCCTGGTGGAGCGGGCACGGGATCTCGGCGTCGACCTGCGGTGGCGCAGCCGGGTCGTGGGCAGCGAAGCGACCGCGACCGGGGCACGACTCTCGATCGAGACACCCGCCGGCGTCTATCCACTCCACGGCGACTGGGTCGTCGACTGCAGCGGCGCGCGCGCCGTGCTCGCGGAAGCGCTGGGTGTGCGCCGGCGCGGCACGGGCACGGACGACCGCTGGTGCATCGCGGACATCCTGTTCGACGAGTCGCCGCCGGTCGAACGCCACACCTGGCTGCGCGCTTCGTTCAACGACGGCCGCGCCGTGTGGCGGCATGCGCTCGCGGACGACGTCTGGAGGTTCGACTATCAACTGGGCGACACCCACGGCCG
Organism: uncultured Pseudomonadota bacterium; assembly: GCA_902826225.1. GTDB lineage: Bacteria > Pseudomonadota > Gammaproteobacteria > Steroidobacterales > Steroidobacteraceae > CADEED01. The sequence goes on from CADEED010000019.1 coordinate 38,661, forward strand.
CGCGATCGACCCCGTCGACGAAGGCCTGATCCGCGCGCGGCTGCGCCGGCAATACGGGCGCGAGGTCGACTGCCGGGTCCTCTGGACGGGCACGTGGACCTATCGCAACGAGTTGCTCGACGAGTTCCGTCACGGCCGCGTGCTGTTCGCGGGGGATTCCGCTCACACCATGAGCCCGTTCGGCGGGCGCGGCGGCAACAGCGGGATCCAGGACGCCGACAACCTCGCGTGGAAACTCGCGTGGGTGATCGAGGGCAAGGCCGACGCGTCGTTGCTGGACAGTTACGCCGCGGAAAGGCGCAGTGCCGCGCTCGAGAACATCCGGATTGCCACGCGCACCGGACGCTTTCTCAACCCGGAGAGCGACGCCGAGCGAGCGCAGCGTGACGCCATCCTCTCGCTCGCCCGCGAGCATGCGTTCGCACGGGCGCTCGTCGACACGGGGCGCATGTCGGAAGCCACTGTGTACGCCGATTCACCGCTGAACGTGGGGCCAGACGCCGGCCGGCCGGTGCCGAACCTGCCGCTGGCATTGCCCGACGGGCGCGAGGGCGACCTGGCGCAACTCATGAAATGGGCGAATGGCGATCTCGTCGCCGTCGTCGACACCGAGAGCCCCGTGTTGACGGCGCTCGAGGCCCGCTTCCCGGTGCGCGTGGTGGCCGCCGCTCGCCTCGGTGCAGCGAGCGAGCGACTGGCGGGAGCTCTCTTGCGGCCCGATCATTACTGCGCGGGCCGGTTCGCGGGCGACGATGCCGCCGGACTCGAGCGCGCGCTCGTGGATTTCACCGGGATGACCGCCGCAGCCACCGCGGTGACCCCATGATTCGCGAGATCGGCGGCGTCCCTCCCGCCGTCTGCGTCTGCACTTTCCTGGTCATGGTGCTCGACGGCTTCGACGTGCAGCTCATCGGGTTCGCGGCGCCGTCGTTGATCGCCGCGTTCGGCATCGAGCGCAGCGCACTCGGCATCGCGCTGGCGGCGTCCGTCGTCGGCATGTGCATCGGCGCGGTCGCGATCGGACCTTTCGGGGATGTCTGCGGGCGGCGGCCCGCGCTGTTGCTCAGCACGGCTGTGTTCGGCGCGACGACGCTGCTCGCATCCATGGCCACTTCCATCGAGGAGCTCGCGCTGTGGCGATTCGCGACAGGCATCGGGCTCGGAGCCGCACTGCCGGGCGCCGTCGCACTGATGGCGGAATTCACACCGGCGCGGTACCGCAGTCAGCTCGTCATCTGGGCATTGCTCGGCGTTCCGGTGGGCGGCATCGTCGGCTCCGCGCTGGCCGCCGAGATCGTGCCGGCGGTCGGGTGGCGCGTGCTCTTCGCCATCGGCGGCGCATTGCCGCTGCTCGCAGCGGCGGTGCTGTTCGTGGTTCTGCCCGAGTCACCGCGCTTTGTCGGACGGCCGACGCGGGCGCCCGCGGGCGGGCCTGGCGCCGGCTGGCGCGCGGTATTCCAGCGAGTGCACGTGTGGGATACGACGGCGCTGACGATCGCGTTCTTCGCGAACATGTTCGCCGTTTACGCGTTCTTCAGCTGGCTGCCGGTGGTGCTGACCTCGCTCGAAATGCCGCTCGACCAGGCGGTGCGCAGCCTGCTCGTGTTCAATCTCGCGGGCGTCGGCGGAAGTCTGCTCAACGCCTGGCTGATTTCGCGCCGCGGATGGCGCACGCCGCTCGCGGCCGTGGCGGGGATCGCGATGCTCTCGATCGGGTTGTTAGCCCTGCTCACGGGAGGCTCAGCGCCAGGAACCTCGGCCACATTCGCGATCATCGCGGGCGCGGGCTTCGGCATCCATGCCCTCCAGACAGGGCTCTATCTGGTGAGCGCGAACGTCTTCCCGGCCGAGTGCCGCACGTCGGGCGTCGGGCTCGCATCGGGCGCGGGCCGGCTCGGCGGCATCCTGAGCTCGCTGACCGGCGGGATCCTGCTGGCCGGTGGTGCGGCGCCCGGATTCTTCGCGGGCGTCGCACTGGCGCTCGGGGTGTCGCTGGCGTGCGTGCTCGTGATGCGCAGGCACGTGGTGGCCTAGCAAGAATGCGCGGGAGTGTTGGAGATGACCGCAAAAATGGCCGCCGCAGGTGTTCGTCGAGCGCATTTCAACCGGCGCCTGGTCCGGCGGGTATCTCGACTTCCTCGTCCAGCGCGTCTTCCATCGCTGTTCGAGACTGGCCTCGTCGCGCGCGACACGTGGTTCGATTCCATCTACGCGAACATCTTCACGTGGGCCTGGCTCATGGTGTTTCTGGCCTGGGGCCGCCATTCGCTGAGCTTCACCAACCGTTTCATCGAGTGGGCGCGGGACGCGAGTTATCCGGTTTACATCCTTCACCAGCTTTTCGGCATCAAGCAGACCCCGACCCCGGCTGGCATGCACATAGGACTCTCACCGACAGGCTGACGGGGCACGTTCCCACGATCCGAATCTCCGTCACAGCGCATCTTGGGCCGACGGCGCACAATGACGTAACGTGAGGGACCCATGCGCAAGTGGCCGGCAAGAGCCGCCCTAACAGTGATGACGTTGCTGACGGCTGCAGCGCAGGCGCAGGACCCGGCCGCGCCCGCCCGCATCCTCGGTCAGCCGGCCCTGGACACGGCCGCGGCCAGCGCGCTCGCGGCCACCGAAACGCCGCAGTTCATGATGACGAAGGAAGACGAGGAAATCGTCGGGGTGGGCACGGCGACGGTGCCCGGCGGCTACGTGAACGGCAAGAAGGATCCCTGGATCGATCGCGCACACAACGGCGTCTTCAATACCGTGTGGCGCTCCGCGATGCGCATGGACCGATGGTTCGGCTCGGGCGCGGACGAGTCCGCCTACCAGGAGGCGAGCGGTTCGATCGCCCCCGCGCTGCTCTATGACGAGTTCGACGGCTTCCAGCCGAAGCTGCGCTTCCAGGTCGACGTGCCGCTGCCCTCGATCAACGAGCGCTTTCACGCCTTCATCGGGCGCGTGAACCGCGAGGAGTTCGTGACCGAACGGCGTCCCGGCTCGGGCGCCTTCGCGCGGCAATACGGCCCGGTCGAGGACGACGACACGTTGTTCGGCATCCGCTACCGCGATCCCAGGCAGGGCGGCCGCTTCGACGCGGATGCGGGGTTGCGCATCCGCTCGCCGCTGGACCCGTTCGTGAAGGGCAGCTACCAGTTCAACAAGGGCAGCTCGGAGAGCACGCTGCTGAGCTTCCGCGAAACCGTGTTCTGGCAGAACACCGAGAAATTCGGATTCACCAGCCGTGCGGACGTCGAGCGGGTGATCAGGGACGTCTATCTCGCGCGCTTCACCTTGTCGGGCACGATCTCGGAACGATCGGAGGGTCTGAAAGGCTATTCATCGTTCATGTTGCTGCGCGGGCTCCCGAACCGGCGGGCCGCGGCACTGGAGCTGTTCAGCGAGCACGAGCTCGACAACGATGTGCCGCTGCGCAACTACGGCGTGAAGCTCGCCTACCGTCGCAGCGTCTCGCGCGACTGGCTGGTACTCGAGACGCGGTTGAGCATGACGTGGCCACGCGAGTTCCCGGAGCAGAGGCGCGAGGCGACGTGGGGCGTGGGCATCGGCCTCGAGATGTTCTTCGGGACGAACGAGTTCCTGGCGCGCCCCGTCACCTTCTGAGCCCGAACTACTTCGCCTTCGCGATCTCCGCGTACCCGAACACGTAGCTCGTCTTCTCCTGCGGCTTGTGACATGCGAGACAGCGCGCGTGGTTGAACTCGCGCCGCTGCTTCGCCGCATCGAACAGCGCGTAGCTCCAATCGCCGTTCTCGAGCAATTCCGGCACGCCTTCGCCCCAACCGGTGTGCGTCGCCATCGCCGCGTACGAAGCCACCACGCCGTTGGCGTAGTCCTCCACGACGATCGCCGTGCCGTCCGGCAGCGGCTTTCCGGCGCGCGCCGCGGCCACTGCCGCGCGCGTGACGTACGACTTGCTCGCGACTTTTCCGTCCTTGCCCCGGCTCTCGAAATAGACCACGAATCCGGCCGGGAACTCTGCCGGGAATTCCAGGCGCGACCTGCGGAACTCCGCCGCCGGATCGGCGCCGCCGTGCGTGGCAGCGTCGGCGGGCAGGCTGTTCCAGAACGCCGCCAGATTCGCGATGTCCGTGTCGGAAAGTTGCGCGGCGATCGCGTTCATGAGCTCGTGCCTGCGATCACCCGAACGGAATGCCGCCAACTGGGACTGCAGGTACCCGGCCTTCTGGCCAGCGAGATTCGGGATGTCCGGCGCGGTGCCCTGCCCGTTCGCGCCGTGGCATGCCTGGCACGCGAGGCTCTTCGCGCGCCCCTGCTCCACGTCCGCGCCGGCTGAACTCCAGGCAAGAAAGCTCGCGATCAGCGCGGCCGTCAGACGACTCTTCATATTGCCTCCCGTGGTTTCCTACCCCTGATCAGACGGATCGTCGGGGGGAAACCGGCCAGCCCCAGGGTACGCGTTCAGGCGCTCTTGCCGAACAGCCCGCGCATCTTCTCCAGCATGGGGGAGACGACGGGCACGGTCAGCATGGTGCTCGCAACCGCCATGAGCAGCAGCGCCGTGAACGTCTCGCTCGTGATGATGTTCTTGTCGAGCAGGACATTCGCGAAAATGATCATGATCAGCGCCTTGGTCTGCAGCAGCCAACCGATCAACGAAGCCTCGCCGCGCTGCCATCCGAGGATGCGGCCCGCGATGTGAGTACCGATGAGCTTGCCCGCGACCGACGCCACCAGCAGCACGCCGGCGACGACGAACACGGCCTGCCCGCCCATGTTCCAGTTCGTGCGCAGGCCGGTGGACAGGAAGAAAACGGGCATGATCACGAGCAGCACGTTGTGGCGCAGCGTGTCCATCTTCGTCTGGTCGAACCAGTGTCCATCCATGACGGCGCCGGCGAGAAACGCGCCGACCATGAAGTGCAGTCCGCACCAGTCGGCGCCCAGACCGCAGAGGCCGAGCCAGATGAGCCCCGCGTACCAGCGATCGCGCTCGGGAATCCGGATCATCAGCCGGCGGAACAGCCAGGACGCGAGAGCGAAGACCAGGAGAAAGGTGATCTGCCGGCCGACGCGCGTCCAGTCCATCAGGATCAGCGCGAGCACGCCCCAGATGGCGACGTCGTCCATGCTCGCGTAGCGCAGGATCCGCTGACCGATCGGCTGCCGCAGGATCTGCAGCTTTTCCATGAAGAGAATGAGTATGGGCAACGCCGTGACCGCGCAGGCCATTCCGACGCCGAGCACGAACTGCCACGGTTGCGCCGCGGCACCCATCCATCCCGCACCACCGACGAACAAGAGCGCCGCCGCGCAGCCGAAGAGCAGCGGACTGCCGAGCGCGAGGCCCGCGGTGATCGATGTCTCGCGCCGGTGTTTCCACGCCGCGCCGAGATCGAGCTCGATGCCGGCGATGAAGACGAACAGCATCACCGCCCACCACGCGATGCCGTTGAGCGACTGGATCACCGGCTGCGTGAAGACGAACTGGTAGTAGTCGGGAAAGGCGGCGCCGAGCACCCCGGGCCCGAGCAGGATGCCCATGATGATCTGCACGACGACGAGTGGCGCCCAGTACTCCGTCTTGAACAGGCGCCAGAACAGATAGGGAATCGTGAAGATGATGACCATGGCGATCAGGAAGATCTCCGTGGTGGTCATGGCGTGGTGCATACCGACCTGTGTGTTGTTGTTTTCGGGCGCGTTCTTATAAGCGAGACGGATCACGCCGCACAGGCGGCCAATAATTGATTTTGCCTATGGAAGGCCCGACTAGCGATACTTCAGGCCGGTCCCGGTGTTGAACACCACCACCGAATCCGTCTCCCGCACGAACCCGCTCGCCCGCAGCTGCGCGAGCGCCGCCCACGCGGCGCCGCCTTCAGGACACACGTCGACCCCGGTCTTCGCGGCCAGCTCGCGCGTGCCGGCCTCCATCGCCGCCTCGTCGATCGACACGGCCGTACCGCCCGTGTCGCGCAGCGCGCGCAAGCAAACGAAGCCGCCAAGGGGCGACGGCACGCGCAGTCCGTATGCGCGTGTGTGCGCGTCGGGCCATGGCTCCGTGCGCGCGGCGCCTTCGTGGAAAGCCTTGACCACGGGCGCGCAGCCCGCGGCCTGCACGCTGACGAACCGGGGATAGCGGCCGGGCGCCACCCACCCGAGCCGGTGCATCTCGCCGAACGCCTTCCACATGCCGACGAGCCCGGTGCCGCCGCCGGTGGGATACAGCACGACATCGGGTACCTCGCCGCCCAGCTGTTCGACCAGTTCGTACGCCATCGTCTTCTTGCCCTCGATGCGCCACGGCTCGCGCAGCGTCGAGACATCGAACGTGT